>NZGD01000297.1 GCA_002690925.1 Rhodopirellula sp. | reverse complement strand
CGATCAATTCCAGGATGGGCGTCGGAATTTGAAAATCGGTCGGGAAAGCGGGATCCAGACGCAGAGCCGCAACCAACGACTTCAATCACTTGCTCCACTCTTCAAATTGTTCACGCATCAGAGCTCTTGGGTCCCAATTCCTACGAACTTTTTTCTTCCAGCAGCAAAAGGTCTACTGACTGATGCCAAGCTTGCGAGAGAGCTCTTCGAACGGCATTCCAGACTCCGCTTGTTTCAGTACGAAAGCGATTTGTTGGTGTATCAAATTCGACTTCTTCATCGTCGTTGTCTCCAAGGAAGTGCTGTCCCCATTTCAGTCTGATTTCTCGCGTTTCGAGTGAGTCAGTTTTTTGATCGCAGATCACTGCACTGGTGATACCCGTCTTCTGGCATGTGGGGTGCCGAACAGGCTGCCTATAAAAAAACGGCGTTTTCGGTCCAACCTTTCGGTTGCCAAAAACGCCGTCATTTGCGAGTGCGGACGAGAGGATTTGAACCTCCACGCCCTTAATCGGGCACCAGATCCTTAGTCTGGCGCGTCTGCCAATTCCGCCACGTCCGCTCGCTTAATCAGCTTATGAAAGAGTTTCGACAGAATCTGCCTTTTAGTCAACGCCCCTTTTCAAGCACATGCCGTTTTTCAAGCACACTGGTCTGACGGTTTCGGATCCTGACACTATTAACGGCAATCGGCTAACCCCCACAGAAAGAAGAAACCCTTGCAATTAATTTAGCCAGACGGAAAAAAGAGCACCTAAGCGAGTTGTCAGCCGAGAACTTTTCTGCATTGAAAAGGCATTTGCCTCGAACGGTTTTTCATTTACAACCCTTCATTCCCTACCCAGCGTCCATCCGTCAAAGCGTTTTAATCGGCAGGACTGCTATACGTAGCAGCGGTCGCACAGGAGTCTGGGCCACTGACGATGCAGACGCATCACCGACTCTAGGCTCGACGTACGCTTCATTGAACTTTGATTGTATCTTGCGCTAATTGCGGCACGTTGTTTCGACGGCCCCTAAGCACTTTAAGTTAATGGCAGACTCAAGTCCCATCCGACTCTTGCTAATCGAGGACAGCGACATCGATGCGATGTTCGTGACCCGTCTACTGCAATCGAATCCGAAGATTACTTTCAAGATTGATCACGCGACGACCTTAGCTGATGCGCTTGTTTTGCTTCGGGAAATTGAGTTTGATGCCAGCCTGGTTGACCTGCATTTACCAGACGCAGTTGAACTGGAGGCATTCGAGCAAATCCGAGCCTTGGATGCCCGTATCCCAATTGTGGTGTTCACAGGATCCGACGACGAGAATCTAGCACTAAGAGCAATTGAAAGTGGCGCTCAGGACGTGATGGCAAAAGGTCATGTGACAGGCCAAATGCTGTTCAGAGCGGTCCGTTTCGCTATCGCTCGACAACTCAAGGTGATGGGTTTCAAAGCCGACGCCGATACAGACCCCCTGACGGGAATGCCGAACCGAAGACATCTGGAATCGCAATTTGTCGAAATGCACGCGGTTGCCCAACAAAAGAACCAAGCGATGAGTATTGCCTTGTTCGATGTTGATCACTTCAAGCTCGTCAATGATGAGTACGGCCATTTCATCGGTGACGCCGTGCTGAAAGAAATCGCGAACGTACTGCTTAAATCAATCGAACAGGGCATGCTTGCCTCTCGCTTTGGAGGTGAAGAGTTTGCCTTGTTGATGCCCGGATACGATATCGCTCAAGCCACTACCCTTGTCGAACGAATTTTGGACAAGCTCGCTAACGAACCAATGACCTTCGACTCACTCACCATCACAGTCACCGCCAGCGCCGGACTGATCGCTGTCAAAGATGATGAATCATGGGGCGCCGCCTACGTCGCCTGCGACGAGGCTCTTTACGAGGCGAAGACCAGCGGACGGAACCGAGTCGTTATCAACTCACGCGAACCGAATCGCGGGACTGCGAAAAATTAACAGCCCTCGGCGAAACCCCCGACCTGCATTGAACTGCGAGCGGCGTCCCAACACCACCAACACCATCGCTTTGATGAAACGAAACAAAAATGATGCTGAAACCTCAGTCGCTAGCTCTCCCAGAGCCAGCGGATGAAACGCCTCGCCTTTGCAAGCATAGAAGTCAGTTTCACTTTCAAGACGGACTGTGAGGGTCATTGCTCTTCCCACGTCTCTTTTTCGCCTTAGGTTAAGCCGTTACAGCTGCCAGATGCCCGATCGCCGTTGACCCTGATGAGACCATTTCGGACAATCTAACTTCCAGCTAGTTACCAAAACTGCCTTCTTACCCAAGCATTCATGTCAGCTACACCCTCCCCGGACTTGCCTCAATACTGCCAGCAGACGGCAGAGGCCGCGAAAGCTGCCTCTTACCAATTGGCAACTCTCGATGCATCGGTAAAAAATGACTGGCTGATGGGGTCTGCTGATGCCTTGGTCGCATCGACCGACCTGATCATGGAAGCTAACCAGAAGGACCTCACGTCAGCACCCGAATATGGCCTGACGTCGGCCGCAATCGATCGATTGCGATTGGACGCCGAACGGATTGAATCGATCGCGACAGGATTACGCGAAATAGCAATGCTTCCTGACCCCGTCGGCGAGGTGATCGATGGCTTCAGCCGCCCCGGTGGTCTGCAGATCCAGAAAAAACGGGTGCCACTGGGCGTTGTTTTTTTCATTTACGAGAGCCGACCCAATGTGACCGCCGACGCTGCTGGTATCTGCGTGAAGAGCGGCAACGCAGTCATCCTCCGTGGTGGCAAAGAAGCAATTCACAGCAGTCAGTCCCTTGTAAATGTACTAGCGGACACGGCGAAGCGTTTTGGTATTCCAGAGACAGCCGTGCAACTGGTGGCGACGACAGATCGAGCAGCGGTAGGACATTTTCTAGGCCTGCATGATCTGATTGACGTCACTATTCCCCGAGGTGGTGAGAGCCTTATTCGCCGTGTTGCCAAGGAAGCAACGATGCCAGTGATTAAGCATTACGATGGCAATTGCCACGTTTATGTCGATCAATCTGCGGACCTTTCGATGGCAGTGAACATCATTGAGAATTCGAAATGCCAGCGAATGGGTGTCTGCAATGCCTGTGAGTCCCTATTGATACACGCGGACGTGGCAGAACGGGTGCTGCCATTAATCGGCAAACGCTTGGCATCGCACAACGTAGAGATTCGGGCAGACCAACGAGCTTTGGCATTTCTCCCCGGTTCTATCGCAGCCACAGATAACGACTGGGCTGCTGAATACCTTGGTCCAACGGTAAGCGTCGCGATTGTTGACTCCGTCGAACAAGCTGCCGCCCATATCAATCAATATGGTTCACACCATACCGACGCCATTATCACCAACGACCTACTTTCTGCCAACGCGTTCACCACGTTGGTTGATAGCTCTGCAGTCATGGTCAACGCCAGCACACGATTTAATGATGGCGGCGTATTTGGGTTGGGTGCTGAAATTGGCATATCAACGGATAAATTTCACGCTCGCGGACCGTGTGGACTCCGCGAACTGACCACCTACAAGTACATCGTTCAAGGTAGCGGACAGATCAGGCAGTAATGGTCACCCCATCCACGCGATGGACGGTGACAACGGAGCAGAAATCAAATCAGATGCAATTTTGGCAATCCCGCGACGCGGCCCAAATTGCAACCATTGCATCAGCAGAAATCCCCACGGGACGAATCACATGTCCGAAGAATCACTCAGTCAAAACCAGGTTGAAAATCTGCTCAAGGCCATGGAAACAGTCGGCGGCTCTCCGCCAGGCCCTACCGCGGCCGGAACGCCACCGCAAAATGGCCCGGTTGTGGGCAGCATCCCAGACTCCACTCATGGCCCAAACGCAAGAATCACGGCCTACGACTTCAAACGCCCGGAGCGGGTTGGAAAAGATCAAATGCGAGCCATGCACTCCCTGCATGAAACGCTTGCCCGAAACTTCGGAGCAGAAATATCAGGCATGCTCCGCACCATGATCGAGGTAAAGTTGGTGAGTGTTGACCAACTTACCTACAGTGAGTTCATCTTCAGTTTGGACAATCCCAGTTGTTTCACCGTACTGAAGCCCGATCCGTTGGACGGTAACTGGATTCTCGATATTGCACCGTCACTGTCGTACGCAATCATTGACCGGATGCTGGGCGGTGACCCCAAACCCAGCGATACACTAAGGCGACCACTGACCGAAATCGAAAATCGCTTGATCGGTCGGGTCGTCGATGTCTTCCTGAACCAACTCAAAGAGTCATGGGAAAACATCGTTGAACTGGACGTCAAAGTCGAAAGCGTCGAAAGCAACCCACAATTGGTGCAGATCGTACCACCGAATGAAGTCGTGATTCTCCTAGGCTTTGAACTGATGCTGGCACAGAATCGCGGAATGCTAAACCTGTGTATCCCATTCAACACGATTGAACACTTCAACTCAAAATTGTCACGCAACGGCTGGGTGGGGTACGGGAAAGCTGCCCCCACCCCAGAAACCAAGAGCAAGATCACCANTAGCGTTGATCAAGCGCCGGTGGATGTCGTGGTTACCCTCGCCCGCTCAAAGATTCGCACCTGCGATCTGCTNGACCTGTCNGTGGGTGACATCATCACCACTGAGAAGGAAATCAAAGCGCCGCTTGAACTCGCNGTGCAGAATGTTCCCAAGTACAACGCAACTGCCGGTGCNTTTAAAGGCAAGAAAGCTGTTCAGATCAAATCGATGATCGAAAGAAACAGCCCCAATGACANTCCATGATCTATTGAGTGTGAAAATCAGCCGCANAGGCTNCCGGNGATAAAACGAAGCAGGAAAGTTGGAAAAAAAAACACGAGAAAAAACTCGCGTCAGCCTACTGAACCCGCGGAAATGCTAGCAACCACTAGGTGAACTCCGGCTCAAGCAGGGAAAGTAACTGCCAGCTGATCTGTCCCACAGCGGCTCAGTTCCCGCTGCTCAGTTCCCGCTGCTCAGTCTTGGTGCCTGTGCTCCACCGGAGTCTTTCGCTAAAGACTAGTACACAGTAATGGTAGATAGGCATCGCCGGACGAGCCCAGATCATCAACAGCAGGGGCGGTCGGTAGAGAGCCGATCAAGCTGCTCAAAGACCCATTAAAGAATGGCCGTTTGAAGAAGAACCAAGATTCCCGAGTCGCGGAACGACCGGGGTTAACCCGGCCGTAAAGCATTTAGCCACCCATGCGGGGCACTGAGGCAGTTTAGGCAAGCTGACTCGAAGTTCAACGCCCATCACCCGGAGCGGCCCCAGAGCGTCTGAGACCGACTCGCATAGAAAAACTGTGAACCTACAGGGATTTAAGCCAGAATGGCTTAGATCATTTCCTTGAGGCCCTTGAGAGGACGAATGGTCAGTTTCTTGCTTGCTGGCTTTGGCTTAAGCCAGATCTCAGTGCCATCGGCAGGATTGCGGCCCTTGCGCTTTGGCTTTGCAGGAACGTCCTTGAGAACGATTTTGCAAAGTCCTGGGATCGCAAACTGTCCGGGACCACCTTTGGAGATAGCCTTCTCGATCTCACCGGCGAGAGCATCAAAAACAGCTGCCACGTCCTTCTTGGACAGCTCGGTCTCTTCAGCGATGTTGGCGAGAATCTGGGTTTTGGTTGGCGCCTTCAATGCAGCTTTTGCCATGGGGAAGAACCTTAAGTGTTGAGTATTTTGGGTCGATTAGGGCGTGATTAACGCATGCCCGTGATTCCTATGGGCAAAGTGTTATGTCCCTGCCGCGATCCATGCAACCCGGCTTTGGCCAAAAAAACCAACGTTTTCAGGGGTTTTTTCGAGGGGGTCTTGACTGGACATGTTCCATGGGGACGGATTTCTGACGATCCGGGAGGGCGAAAAACGGGTTTTCGTCCCCCGAAGAGCGTTTTTTTAGACCGTGAATTCCAACACGATCGATGCTCACAGGCAATTCCCGCTCACGCATTTCCTGACACGTTTTTCAAACGAAGTGTCGCGTTAAAACAACTTACAGCTCGCTACCCAAAACAGCATCGACACTGCTCTCTTGCAGAGAATGAAAAGACGACTCAGTATCAATCAAGTCATCACCGGCAGACTTGATAATGGTGAGTTCCTCGGTCACGTTTTGCATCACCTCATCCACGACCTGTGAGTTTTCTCCCGCTTCTTGGAGCAATGGGGCTTCGCCGTTCAGATCCCCGTTATGAACACCGTTGAGATCGCCTTCTGTGGTGTGGCGATCCTCACCGAACCAAAGATCACCACGCTCTGTCGGTAAAACGAGGGCATCCGAACGCGTACTTTGATCCTCCGTAACGGGTACAAAAAGATCGGCCTTTGTGACAGCCAGCGCCGCTGTCGACTCACCTTCTGCCTGCATGGTGCCAACCATCAGTGCACTAGGGGCAGTGGTCACAGCTTCCCCTTCACCATCTCCCGCCGGTAACGCTTCGTCATCGCCAGATGCTTCGGTGACTGGACTGAAATTCAAACCGTTGTTATCCAACTTGAGCTTAAGCAGTTTGTAATCGCCAGCCTCACCTCGCGTCTCGACGCGGCTTTCGTCATCAGTCGATGCCAGAGCCTCAACATTCTGCTGGGTCTCAACACCATTTTCGTCTACTTCAGTCCTCACCGCTTGCACAGTGACTGCTCCAGTATTGGCATCAAGTTGCACATCAGTAATTTCGACATCCACATCTGCTGACGCGATCTTCAGCATGCTGCTTTCCCCGGGTTTAATCCCAACAAGTATTGATTTCCCGGTCGCAGATCCAAACATGTCACGGATAGAAACAAACTTCGCTTTCAAGAGACCAACATTGGAGGCGATGGTGACATCCCCATCCTCAGGCAGACTTGTGACAGAAAGCTGTTGTGGTTCCTCTGCTCCTTGCAAGAAGGGATTTGAAGGAATGTCGATGCTGTAGTTGCCCGGCATCACCTCACCAAAATCTGAATTACCACCAACCATATCGAGTGGAATTTCAACCGTTTCCCCAAGCAGGTTGGTACCACGAAGCACGATTCCATCAAGCTGAGCTGCCCCCGCCGAACCTTCGATATCCAGTGTGATTTTGCGTGTCTCAAAATCAGTCACTTCGACGGTAATCGTACCCGTACTGGACTCGACTCCATCGCTGACGGTGTAGGTGATGGTATCTGTACCGATAAAATCCGCGTTCGAGGGAGTGTAAAGCACAGCCTGGGTGGCGGGATCAACGGTCGCTGTGCCCCCTTGTTCAGTCGCACTGACGACGGTGATGGTCAGTGTTTCTCCGGCGTCAACGTTTGCAGGTAGATCCGTCAATTCAAACACGGTGTTTTCTGATGAAGCACGGTTCAAGTTAACGTCCGTGTCAATGATCGGCGGCACGTCATTTTCCGGAGTCACGGTGAACGTCACGGTACCAACGGAGATTCCACCACCAGTATCCCGAATGGTGTAGGGCACATGTTCGACGCCGTTGAAATTGAGGGCAGGTGTGTAGGTCAACTGTGTTCCATCGGCACTGACAGTGGCCTGGCCACCCTGGTCAGGCACACCAACCGAATCCAAAACGAAATCCTGATCATCAACATCCCTGGAATCATTGCTGAGCACAACAAAATCCGCGGACACAGCATCCTCAGCAAGTTCATAAGCATCGTCCACTGCAGTGGGTGCATTGTCAGAGGGAGCAACGGTAACGGTAACAGTGGCAACATCTTCAAGATCTCCATCACTGACGACATAAGTGAAGGTTTCAACACCCACAAACTCTGCTGCGGGCGTGTAAGAGATGGAGGAGCCATCGCCTGTAATTACAGCAGCACCACCGTTATCTGGTGCGCTGACCGAACTGATGACCAGCGTTTCATTGACGTCCGGCGTGATTTCGTCATTTTGCAAGACATTCAGCAGGTTTTCAGATGAGTCTTGATCAACACTGACAGCATCATCCACTGCGGTGGGTGCGTCATTAACATTTGTCACATCAACACTGACGTTAGCATTCTGCTGTACACCTGCGTTATCTGTCACTCGATAAGTGAAGTTAACCGGCCCGGTGTAATCGGCACTTGGACTGAACGTGAGAACTCCACCATTCACAGTGACGGTACCGCCTTGGGTGGGCTGTGTAGCCGAGACCAACGTCAACGACTCTCCTCCAACGTTGACCACATCGTTGCTGAGAATGTCCAACACCGTGTCACCAGAGTCCTCGAGAACAGAATAACTATCATCGTTGAGCGTGAAGGACTGCCCGATAGCAAGACTTGCACTGCCATAGGAGACCGCCGAAGCTGGCACCGTGTTATCTAAACCGAAAAGCAGAAACTCACTGGACAGGTTATCTGCCGGGTTACTGTTGATGTTGACATTTCCAGTCGCCAGTGCCTCCATTGGGATCGTGGCAATCAGACTTTCAGCAAGGTTGGTTGCAGCGGTCGCCCCTGACACGGCCCCCAGTTCGTCAACCAAACCCGTCTCAAAGGTTCCGCTCCTCGTGACAGTAAAAGCAGGGCTAAACTCGATCGGAGCCCCCGGCTTGGGACGGATAAGATTTTCATCAAAAGTGATATCTGCAAATGCACCGTAGATTCCATCCCGATCAAGGAACGCCCGGTTATCTTCCGCCACCATTTTCAACAGAAATTCCTGCCCGGCAGCGATTCCCGTGATCGGATTTCCCTCCAAGTCTGTCAGGTCGATGCGGATAGCAGCCACAGGTGCCTCAGCAACGGTGACCGTAAAAGAATCTGAGCGAACATTACCCGCCAAGTCAGTGAGTTCTATCGAGAAGGTCTGTGCCCCAATCTGCGCGCTGGTCGGTGTCCAATCGACGATCCCCGAGGTGCTATCGAGGGTTGCACCGTCGGGCCCGCTGACAAGACTGTAAACAAGCCCATTGCCCTCTTCGTCGCTTATCAGATCGGAACTGTAAAGAGTCCCGACATTGGCATCAGTGTTAGCGGTACCAGAAACAATTCCTGGCTGAGTCGTGTCGTAGATCACTGTGAGTGTCGGAGAAAATGTGCTGGTCTGTCCTCCAGCACTTTGCCTCGCAGCCAGTTGATAGGTGCCATCACCCAGTGCTGCGATATTGCCGGTCGTGATCACGACACTTGCCCCGGATGCCACCCCAGTACCCACTACAGCGTTGGTGCCCAAGTCAACCAGTTCCACCGTCGATCCACCGTCAACACCATCAACCTGGAAGGTCATCGACCCACTGCTGGTCACATTGTCGATGTCGCTCACCCCGCTATCGCTTGAGGCAGCTAAGTCAATCAACGTCGGCGCGAGGATGCCTTCGCTTTCAAACGTGAAGGCGACCGTCTGCGTGTCACTATCACTGCCTGAGTTACCGACCACCCCTGCTCCAGGTCGAACTCCTGCCCGGACATTGATAACCCCTACGAAGTCGGTTGCTGGTGTCACGGTCACCAAGCCACTTGTTTCGTCAATCGAAACAGAACCGTTGGCTCCTGATGACAATGACTGGGCAAAATAAGTGACAGCGTCACCTTCAACATCCGTGCTACTAAGCTGTAGCTCTGCGGTGGTATTGACCGGTGAAGGGTCCGGCGTCGCAATATCGTTCAGCCAAGGCTGAGTATTGGACACGTCATTTTCCACGCTTACCTGCGTTGTTTCTGAGACGCTGTTGCCAGCTTGATCTGTCACGGTGTAGGTGACACTGACCTGTCCCGTTCCTGCACCCGTTGGCTTGAGCATGACAACTGAGTTTTCGGTGTCAGTGAAGACATTGATCGTGCTGATCTCGATATCGATATCAGGTCGATCAGCTGCGCCCGTGCTGGTTTCACTGATCGCTTCACGAACATCGGATCCCTCAACGATTTGTCCGAATACAGAGTGATTTCCATCCAGGTAGCGGGTTGGAACTTCCGTAATGAAGAACTGGGAGTTGTTGGTATCATCGCTGGACTTGGCGAATGAAAGTACTCCATCCCGCACATGCAACAGTTCCGAATCGAACTGATCATCAAAAGTTCCCAAACTGGAACCGCTCGTTCCGGTTCCCGTAGGATCTCCACCCTGAATCATGAAATTATCGATGACTCGGTGGAAAATAATTCCGTCATAAAAGCTTTCTTCAGCCAGCTGAATCACTCTTTCAGTCGGACGGGGTGCTCTTTGCTCAAAGAGTTCAAACACCATGTCACCGTAACCCGCCATATCGATTTGAATGGACCGATTTCCTGTCAGCACCTGTGCTTCGAGCAAGCTGGGGTCAGACACCGAAACGGTGACCGTCAATGGCCCACCCTGAGGCGAATAAGCGTCCACGCTCACATGGACAGGAGCACCGATGCTGACGGTTTGATCGCCGATCGTCGCAAAAGACGGATTCTCACTTTGCGGAATTGCGACGCCACTGGCGCTGCTTACCTCAGCCAGAGTCATGACCTGCTCTACCCGAGAGCCATCCGGAAAAACCCAAGTCGGGAAACTGCTGATCGAGTTGGCAACACCAACAGAATTCAGTGTTCGATCGGGATTCGTGACTTCAATGAACGGTAAAAAGTGTCCGCCATCCTCGAACAACTGCTTTTGCTGTGTGCATGCGGGGCACCACGCAGCTCCAAAATACTTGACGTCAGCAGCAGCCAAATCTTTGGCAAATTGCACTAGATCGTCGGCGGCCTCGCCCTCCCCAACACCCGACGCCTGCAAACTAGCATCCGCGACCTCGTTCGCATCGCTCCCAATCCCCAACTCGTCGGTGGGCTCGGTGAACAACAATTCCATGTCACCAGCCAGCAATTGGCGTTTCTCCAGCGGTTCCAACTGCAAGCGGTTGCGGCTGGTGTCCGGCTGACGCGTTGCCCCCCCCGTCAAACTGTCCCAAAGCTGCTTGAGAAATCGCTGACGACGGGACTGAGGCGACGAAGGATTGGTCGAAAAGTGCATGATCGGTCTCAAAAGAAGCCAGAAAGAGACAGGAAAATGAATCAAACAACGTGGACATTTGGGGCCCACGCACGCTTGCAATGCGTTGTCATCGGTAAACGGTCGGCATTCCATAGGCGTCAGGACAAACAAATCCCGCATGACCCCTACGCTTTAACAAGCGTGAATGACGCTCTGACACCGCAGGAAACCCGATAATTAAGACGACATCGCTAAAAAAACGGTTATTTTGGACGAGGACGCGGCCTAATCACTCGAGAAATCAGACGCAGCGACAAACCCGCGTGTTCCCAATTATAACTGCGAGGCATGAATTTCCTCCTCTTATCTGCGACTTGTCGAGCAACATCACAGCCCNCAGACTGAACACAGCCCCAATTGATCACAGCCCCAGATGAGGAAGCAGGAGAAGACGACAGCCTGCGATCTCGTTCCCTGACGCTGTGGGCCCTGACGCTGTGGGGCCTGACGCTGTGGGGCCTGTCTCACTCGGCAAACTTCGACCGCGAAAATTGGCGAGGCCAAGACCGNGATGGAATCATGCAACTGCAGTGAACAGAGCAGTGGCGGCTCAATCCTGCACTCATTTCAACGCCCATCGGCTGCGTTGGCGACCGTATGGCAACACCACACCAAAATACCGGGGTAAAACCAATCGACCGAAGCCCCGTTTGACGCTGGATTCAACAGCGGACCACGCGGTCACGCCAGCGAGCCAGAGAAGACACGAAGATACAGTTGGGATCCCAGCAAACACAATTTACTAAGCTCATTCGTCAAAAGTATGGAATCTCGCGTTACGCGGGGAATGCAAGACCAATGCCTCCTTAACCGCAGCAAAGGACTGAGACACCCTGTTTCAACATCAGGACAAGCTTGAAAAGAAAACACAACTACCGCGTGGCTTGGCCAAGGCGAACCTCCTTACTTCAACCCGACTCAGACTCGTAACGATTCGGCCCCAATTGAACCTGCTCGTCCAAACCATTCTCGGTCGTGAAGACGACCGCTAAGAGTGCCTCGATTGATGCCCGCTCTTGCTCTGACAACTCTTCACGAATCTGCCTTCGCTTCAACTCGTCATCCAGATACTCAATTGCCAACAGACTGACCAAGGCCGTCGAAACCAGAGCAACGCCAAGTATTCGAATGGCTGGATGGGGCAGTCGCACCACACGCTTACCCACAAGGAATGCCACCAATTGAAAGCCTCTCAGGCCAACATGGAGGCTTTCGATGGTCTCAGTTGGGATCTCCTCGACGGCATCGGTCACCGCGTTGCTCACAGGATTGTCACTGCAACCAGGTACACAAAGCACACCGGCAAGTACAACTAACGCTTCTCTTCGTCGAATGTTCATAACTCTCAAGCCATGTACTGATTTTTAAATTGCACTGATTTTTAAATTGCACTGATTTTTAAATTGCACTGATCAGTCCGGACGCTACCGTCTTTTTGCTACCGGTAGACGAAGGCTCAAATCCGAAACCAAACAGGCGTTCTTCCGATGTAGAATTTTGAAATCGAACCACTCAGTCGGCAAAGCGTTGTCCCCACAGTCCTGAATGTTTCGTGACGACTAGATCTCCCATCACGCAAACTTGGCATGCAAGACGCAAACCCGAGTCCAATTGGTGCGGCGGGAACCCAAGTCGCCACTTTTCGATCTTCGTCATAGGCGTCAGGTCACCCTTCACGTCTACCGCACAAGTGCCGCAGGTTCCTAATCCTCGGCAATGCGTGAGTCCAGCAGCGCCATTGTAAAGGCTGCCCCTCATGGAAGGTTTGTGTCGTAGCAGAACAGAACGCAAATTATCGCCTCTTGCACAGCAGATCGTCTCCCCCGCGAACTGAATCAAAGGCATGTGAAGTTCTCCGTCAAAACAGTCTCGTTTCGATAGGGATATTAAACAGGTCTACCCGTCAACTGCCAGCACGTCGATGTTGCTGGTTTGGGACATTGTGTTGTGCACATCAATCGAAACTGTCAAGCGAAGCTGGTTTGACTACATTTCCGTTCATGCGACCCGCTACCTTCAAAACAGCATCAAGCGGGCTTTCACGCCTGCCCCTTCTCGACCTCGGCCAATCGCAACGCTTCGACGAGCTTCTGAATTTGCTCGACCGTCAGTTGCTCGGCTCGCTGATTGGCATCGTGCCCGAGTGCCGTCAGCACTTGATCCACCTCCGACTTGTCGAGTCGGTCTTTCATGGCACTAATCACCACGCTGCGGAGAAATTTGCGACGATGAAAAAACAACGCCCGTACAGTTTGATGAAAGTATTTCAAATCCGCAAATGCGGCTAATCGTTCCTTCGCAAGGTCGATCCGCAGAACAGCCGAATGCACTTTTGGCCGAGGCCAAAAAACCGTGGGTGGCAGCACTCGAACAATTTCGCAATCACAAATTGACTGAATCCAGACACTCAGGGCGCCGTAGTCTTTATTGCCTGAAGTAGCAACGATTCGGTCGCCCAATTCTTTTTGAATGGTGACCACCATCGAGTCGGGTGCCGGCGTCTCATGCAGCAGATTGCTGATAATGGGTGTGGCGACGTTGTACGGAAGATTGGCAACCAGCAAAAACCTTGCATCATCTCCGATGGTCTCCATGGCACTACGAATCTGCCCCATCAAATCATCACGGAGTGAATTTTTATTTCGTAATGCATCACCATGAATCAAACGCACATTGGCTCTTCCTTCTAACTCCTCGCTTGCCAACTGGTGCAAGTTGGCATCGATCTCAACGCTGAGCACAGCGCCCGCGCGATCCGATAAACGACTGGTCAGCGAACCAACGCCTGTTCCAACCTCCAGCACCACATCTGTTTTACAAAGATTGGCAGAATCAGCGATCAAGTCGATCAGATTCAAGTCGATCAGGAAATTCTGTCCAAATCTTGAAACGGGCCTGAGACCGGCAGCAGCAAGACGTTTAGAGAGATACGTGGCGGTTTGACGAGGTTGGTTCAAGCGAAATGCCGGTGAGGGAAAGGATGAGTCGGTGAAATGAGTTCTGTGGTGAAACCAATGCGTCAGGAGTCGCTGACAAATCCCAACGAACGCTCAACGTACTTGGCGAGCACATCCGTTTCCAGATTGACGGCATCGCCTATTTTTCTCAGCCCAAGGGTGGTGACTTCCAGCGTGTGTGGAATCAACGCTACTGTGAAGGAATCTTGATCGGCTTCGACAACGGTCAAACTGATCCCATCGATCGCAACACTGCCCTTGGCAACAACCTGTGAAGCAAGACGCTTGGGCATCTGAAACCGCAGGTGAGCCCATGGTGGATCTTCCCGCCGTTCCAACAATTTGCCGAGGCCATCAATATGCCCGGTAACGTAGTGTCCGCCCAGTCGATCCCCCACAGCCAAGGACCGTTCTAGGTTAACACCCGAGTGAACCCCCAGGATACCCAAGTTGGTTCGCGAGAGCGTTTCTTCGCCGGCTTCAAAGTCGAGTTTGCTACCAGCGATCGCAATCACGGTCAAACAGCATCCATTGATGGAAATACTGTCTCCGATCGATGCATCTTCAGCCAAGTGACCCGCCTCAATTGTGAAGCGTCGACCGGGCGGTTGCTCGGTCACCGCCGCTATTTCGCCAATTGCTTCGACCAATCCGGTAAACATTCACGACCACCTAGGGGTAAAAGATCTATCAAAAAAGCCCGCTAGGGGACAAAATCACAACACAATGACATTTAACAGCAGATGTGGCCACCTGAAAACGGTTGGCGGGTAGCCACTGAAACGTGCATTGAACAAAATGCCGCCCCACAACACAACGTAACCAACAGTCAATTCGTTATTTAGAAGAGGTTCCCATGACGCTGATCGAAGCCATTCACGCCCGTCAAATCCTTGATAGTCGGGGCAATCCCACCGTCGAAGCGGAAGTTCTGCTGAGCGACGGTAGTCACGGCCGAGCAGCGGTTCCCAGTGGAGCCAGCACAGGCGTTCACGAGGCTTGGGAACTTCGCGACGGGGATAAGTCCATGTACATGGGCAAAGGTGTTCAAACCGCAGTCAGCAACGTGAACGAGAAGATCGCCGATGCTTTGCAGGGAATGGATGCAACGGATCAAGCTGGCATCGATGCAGCCATGATCGCACTCGATGGCACGCCCAACAAGAAGGAACTGGGAGCCAACGCTATTCTCAGCGTCTCGCTAGCCACGGCACACGCGGCAGCACATTGCACCGGTCAACCCCTTTACCGCTACCTTGGCGGCGCGGGTGCTCGACTGCTGCCTGCTCCGATGATGAACATCATCAATGGCGGCGAACATGCCGACAATTCCGTCGACATTCAAGAATTCATGGTCATGCCGCTCGGCTTCGAGCGTTTCAGTGACGCACTGCGAGCTGGCACTGAGGTCTTCCACAATCTCAAGAAGGTGCTGTCAGGCAAGGGCTACAACACTTCGGTAGGTGACGAGGGGGGATTTGCTCCTGACCTGAAAAGCAACCAGGAAGCCCTTGACGTCATTTTGCAAGCAATCGATCAAGCAGGCTACAAAGCAGGCGAGCAGATTTGGATCGCGTTGGATGCAGCTTCAACCGAGTTTTATGATGCCGATTCGGCCAAGTACTCGATCGACGGACAGCAGCTTTCTGGCGACGAAATGGTCGACTTCATGGCTGACTGGTGCTCCAAATACCCCATCTGCAGCATCGAAGATGGCTGTGCCGAAGACGATTGGGATACTTGGAAAAAGCTGACCGAAAAATTAGGTGACAAAGTCCAATTGGTCGGCGACGACCTGTTCGTCACCAACGTGGAACGTCTGCAGCGTGGTATCGATGAAGGAATTGCAAATAGCATTCTCATCAAAGTTAACCAGATCGGTACCCTGACCGAAACGATTGACTCGATCCAGCTGGCAGCTCGCCACAACTACACTTCCGTGTCGAGTCACCGAAGCGGCGAAACCGAGGATTCGACGATTGCAGATCTTGCCGTTGCAATGTCCACCGGTCAAATAAAAACTGGCTCTGCGAGCCGCAGCGACCGGATGGCAAAGTACAATCAGCTGCTGAGAATCGAAGAGATGCTCGGTGACACCGCACTTTATGGTGGACCACTTTTCCCGCAAAAGTGATCAATCCAGTCGAAAGTTTGAGCGATGGCGTTACCAGCGTTGAAAGTCCCACATTGCGACTGGAGAGCTGAACCACCATGTTTCGACTAATTGCCGAAGAACCGCTCATCGTCTCGCTGATGCTGGGGGCGATGGGCTTCGGATTGCTTTACGGTTGGCTACGCAGCGGCAACAAACCGCTTGCCCTCGCCGGCCTGTTCTTTGTCGTCTTGATTCCCCTTGCCTGGTTCATCGCGAATCAGGTGGAAACAGACCGCGAGCAAATTCAAGGTCTTCTCTACACGCTTGCGGACGCGGTAGAACGCAACGACCATAACAGTGCCGTCGCTGTCATTGCGGATTCCGAACTCGAAGCCCGCGCCCGCCTCGAGTTACAGAACTGGACGTTTGGCCTAGCCAAAGTTACACAGATCAGCAAAATCCGCGTGATCGAAGACACCTACCCGCTGCAAGCTGACATTGAGATGATGGTGAAGGTCAAGGTTAGTGGCAAAGGCTCGAACGCCATTCAAAATGCTCAAATACCTCGAAAGCTTTTGTTAACCATGGAAAAAGATGGGGACGAATGGCTCATCACCGAGTATCAACACCTGCCAATCATTGGCGGCCCCGACAAATTCAGCGCTTACGGCGGTGGACGACCAGTCCGCGGAAACTGAAACCTCAACCATCCGCAAAGTTCAAGTCAGAACCCTATACGTTTTCTTAGCCCGCGACTCACCATGGGACTGGGTCGAAACAAACAGAAGTTCGACCTACAACACCCATTGCTCATTTCGAAACTGCGGTATGTTCATCACACTTGACGGCATTGACGGCGTTGGAAAGTCAACTCAAATCGAGCGACTCATCAACTATCTTGCACAACAGGGCCATGAAACGCTTCTGGTTCGTGACCCTGGCACCACCGAAATTGGTGCGAGACTGCGACAAATTCTGCTAGAGAGCGACCTTGAACTTCATCGGCGCACCGAAGCGATGCTCTTCATGGCCAGTCGCTGTGAAATGGTGGAAACGATCCTTCGTCCAGCAATCGCAGAAGGTAAGACTGTTGTTTCTGACCGATTCCTGCTGGCCAATGTGGTGTACCAGAGCGTAGGAGATAAAGTCTCGCCTGACCTCCTGTGGCAGATGGGGCGTCTTGCCAATGGTGGACTGGTCCCCGATTTGACAATTCTTCTGGACATGCCTGCACAACGCTCAATGGAACGCATCGGCAAGGAGACAGATCGCATGGAGAGTCGAGGGGTCGACTACATGGAGTCTGTCCGTCAAGAATTTTTGCAACAGCTACCACACAGCAGCCAATCAACAGCCGTCATCAATGCGGACCAAACGCCTGACGACGTTACTCGTGAGATGCTGGCAAGCGTTGCTCAAGTCTTGTCGTAACGGTGACGACAACACAAACGCTTGCTACCAACCAAATGAGCACCTAGCTCAAAATTTCACGAACAACCTTGCCTTCAACGTCAGTCAAACGGAACTGGCGTCCCTGATAGCGGAATGTCAATCTTTCGTGATTCATCCCCATCAAGTGCAGCAAAGTCGCATTGAAGTCATGCACATGGACTGGATTCTCGGCAATGGTATACCCCAAGTCGTCAGTTTCCCCATAACTCATCCCGCCCTTGGTGCCACCTCCCGCTACCCAAACCGTAAAAGCATCTTTGTGGTGATCGCGGCCCGCCTTGTCCGCCTTTTTGGTCCCCTGTGCAAACGGCGTCCTGCCGAACTCCGAAGACCACACCACCAACGTTGAATCCAACAAACCTCTTTGACGCAAATCACGAATCAACGCGGCAACCGGTTGGTCCACTTGCTCAGCTTTTTTTGCAACACTTGAAAAAACGGAATTGTGCGAATCCCACCCCTGATCGAACAGTTGCACGAATCTCACCCCACGTTCGACCAACCGTCGCGCCAGTAGACAGTTGTTGGCAAAGCTGTTCTTACCGGGCTGTGTCCCATAGGCCTCATGCACGGCCTTGGATTCTGACGAAATGTCCATCAATTCTGGCACTGACATCTGCATTCGATACGCAAGTTCATACTGACTGATGCGGGTCGCGATCTCGGGGTCCCCCACATCTGCCATCTGGGCCTGATTCATTGCATTGACGGTGTCGATGATTCGTTTTCGTGAGACCGGCTCAACACCTTTGGGATTCGAGAGAAACAGTACCGGATCACCTTGAGAGCGAAACTCGACGCCCTGATGAACACTCGGTAGAAATCCACTACCCCATGCTGGGCTACCAGCTCCCAATACGTTTCCTGTGATCAGCACCACGAAGCCTGGTAAATTTTCATTCTCGGACCCGAGACCATAATTTACCCATGAGCCAAGACTGGGCCGTCCAAACTGCCCAAAACCGCTAAGCATAAACATCTGTGCCGGGCCATGGTTGAACTCGTTCGTGTGTAGCGATTTGATGAGCGTCAGTTCATCAGCAACGCCTTGCAGATTCGGTAACAGATTCGAGATGGGCAATCCCGAATCACCTGAACGCGTGAACCTGTGCTTGGGATTGTCAGGCGTTCCCAGAAGCGTTGGAAGATCCCGCACAAAAGCGAACTTACCAGACTCGAATAAGTCTTTGGGACAATCTTCTCCAGATCGTTTCTGCAATTCAGGCTTTAAATCAAACAGATCAAGGTGACTGGGAGCCCCAACCATATGCAAATAGATGACATTCTTAACTCTGGCAGGAAAATGTGGCTGCTGGCTAGTCGCAACCCGACCTGCCACTCCAGTCTGCTGCTCGTTGTTGGCCACCGGTGGGTCCGCACCGGCTTGTCGCAGCAACTGCGCGAGTGCGACTCCACCCAGCCCAAACCCGGCTCGCTGAAACAGAGCTCTTCTTCCTAACGGGGTTGGCAATACATTCATAACCCTAATCGAGCTCACTGATTCATGGTTTCATCGAGATTCAAAATCGCATTCGCGACAGCCAACCAGGCTGCCAATTCTTGGATATCAGTTGATCGCAACTTCAAGGCGGGAACTGATATGTCTGTCCTTGCCTTGACGAGTTTTGGCTTATTTTCAAGTTCATCGCGTTCGCTGCACAGCAAGCTCACAAGAATGCCGACCTCATGTTCCTTTGCCTCTCGCGAAACAGCCAACTTGAATGCATACCTGACACGCTCATGATCATCAGTCGAAGGTGATTCACTGATTACTCTATCGGCCAAAGCCAAAGCCATCTCCACATAGGCTGGATCATTCAAAAGCGTGAGCGCCTGCAGCGGAGTATTGCTTCGTCCGCGACTGACAGTGCAAGTGCCGCGATCCGGCGCATCAAAGTTAATAAAACTGGGATAAGGCGCAGCGCGTTTCCAAACCACATACGCCCCGCGTCGAAAACGATTCTCATCTTTCGCCGCAATCCACTTCGGCTGATTACGCCCAACACTTCGCCAGATCTTGTCAGGCTGATAAGGCATGATCGGTGGTCCATACATCTTTTCAGACAGCAAACCACTGATCGCCAGTGCGTTGTCTCGAATCATTTCCGCAGGTAATCGGAACCGCGGACCACGGGCCAAGTATCGATTGACGGGATCATTTGCCACCATATCCCCGGTCAGTGCTGCAGATCGCTGGAACGCATCCGAAGTCACCATCAATTTATGGAGATGTTTCATGGACCATCCCGATTCAATCAACTCACTCGCCAACCAATCCAGTAACTCAGGATGACTGGGTGCGTCAGATTGAGTGCCAAAATCTTCCAGCGTTGGTACAAGTCCTACGCCAAATATTTCTGCCCACCACCGATTGACTGTCACTCGAGCCAGCAAAGGATTCTCAGCCGACGTCAGCCAACGGGCCAACTCCATACGATCGCCGCTTTCAGCGACCGTACTGTCTCGAGGTAAAGCCCGAGGCGTCATTGCCTCCACAGTATCTCCACGAGATTCATAGTCGCCGCGGAGCATGACAAACGTTTCTCGCGGGCTTTCCATTTCCTGCATGACCAATGTCGTCTCTGGCACCAACTTCTTGAGTTCCTTCTCAACGATGGCAATCGAGCGATCCAATTCCAACAGCCGCTCATCAACTTTCTCGAACTCGGTCCGCAGCTTTTCTCGCTGCTTCTTGGACAGTTTCTCACCTTTAAACATACTGCGCAAGGCGTCTGGCAGAAGCAAAAGATCCGCTGATTGTGTCGTGACGGAGACCCTTGGCTTGCCAGCGACGCGTCCTGAACCAAAATACTGCCCAAGCGTCACTTCCAGACTTTGGGATTCGGGATCGAGCAATGTTGGTTCAGCAAGTAGGAATGTTGCCCAATGCGGTTTCCCAAACTGGCCACCAATGGCCCATCCTGTTTTTCGATCACCATCAATCGCTCTGGCGACATCCCATTTTGGCTGAGAATAATCCGCAACAGCAGTCGACAACGCTACATTTATTTTCTCGTCACCGCTGACGACCTCACAAATCACTTCACTGAGAATCACGTTAGGTCGTGCTGCTTCACCACGCCCCGGACCAGATCCCGGAATTGCATCGTCGGTCAAAAGCTCAACTCGAATTCCAGTGATTGGTTTGACGGGTGGTTTCAAAACAAAGGTGTGGTCCACGGTGGGGGGAACATCACCGGTCAACAGGACAGCACCATCCGACAACAGACTCACAACTTCGTTTCCAGAAGTTTTAAACTCCAGTAACGTCACGGGCTCCCACAACGGTGCTGCTTGATCACTCAAACGCGTCAGCCAATCCTCGAACGGCGAGTCCAACTCAGTTGCAACTTTCGCACGTTTCAAAAGCAATTTCCGCAGTTTTTCATTCAGATCGGTTAGCTCCTGCTTTTGATTCTGATCCAACGGCAAATCCATTTTGGGACCGTAAAAATCCCAAGTCACACCGGCCGTCTGTTTCACTTCCAATGGCGTATTATTGAAGTATGCAAAGAATCGATAGTAGTCCTTCTGGGAAAAAGGATCGTACTTGTGATCATGACACTGGGCACACTCCAGTGTTGTTCCAAGGAACACCGTAGCGGTCGTATTTACTCGATCCACAACCTGGTTGACACGATTCGCCTCTGGATCCACGCCAGCCTCAACGTTGCAGGTGGTCATCCGATGGAATCCGGTGGCGATCCGCTGATCCACGGTGGCGTTGGGACGCAAGTCACCAGCCAATTGATCGGTCACAAATTCATCAAATGGCATTCCCTGATTGAAAGCGCGTATCACCCAATCACGATAGGCCCAGTTATCACGAATCTGATCAGCTTGAAAACCATTACTGTCGGCGTACCTCGCGAGGTCCAACCAGGGTACCGCCCACCGCTCACCATAGCGGGGACTTGCCAACAGGCGATCAACCAACGATGAGTACGCCTGTTCTGAAGCAGAACCGCTGCTGGTCAGAAACTGCGAGAGTTCACTGGGATTGGGTGGCAACCCGATCAATGCAAGAGATGCTCGTCGTGCAACCGAAGCTGGCTGCATGCTTGGATTTGCAACCAACCCATGCGCTCTAATTTCCCGATCGATGAAATGATCAATTGCCGTCCCGGTCGTTACATGTGCCGGAACTTCAGGACGCTTGATTGCTTGATAGGCCCAATGTTCAACTTCTGATTTGGTCTCAGGCCATATTGCTCCTTCATCGATCCACTGGCGTAACAGATCAACCTCCCTTTGAGAGAGAGATTCACCGTCAAGCGGCATCAATTCACCAGCATCCGCATCGACAAGTCGACTGATCAATAAACTCTTGCCCGCATGCCCCGGCACAACAATCGGCAACTCCGAATCAGCTTCACCAACGACGTCAACGCGTCCGTTCAAACGCAACCCACCCTCATCATGTTTTTCACCATGACAACGCTGGCAGTGTCGCCGAAGCAGTGGTTGAATCTGCTCGGAAAAATCAACACGGCGTTTTTCCAGCCCGTTATCGACTTGAGCCAAGGTGATCCCGCACCACAAGGCTCCGACAAACAACAAGTTTAAAAAGAAGATGCCGCGAATCAGGTACGGAGTGATGAGAGAGGGCATCGGATGCGAAGCACAAATGGCGGGAAGGACTAAAACTTGACAGATACCATGATACCCATTCGACGGCCGTTGACCTGCACACAAACCGCGTAATTTTGTCATGAACATCGCAATGAGATGTATCTCAGCAGTCTCCCGCCTGCTACGTCACCATCCCGTCTCGCTTTCTCATTTCTTCGCTGTTACGCGTCCTGGATAAGAGAATCCAAGACTCGAACGCCGCCCAACTATCTTTATTTTCTTCGATGAATTGCAGATGACGCTCTGCTGTTTGATAGACATCATGTGCCGCACGATCAGCGAAAATACAGTGCAGCGAAACATCAAAATCCTGATTGACTTCGCGATCAAGTTCGCGGTCCCGCGTGCCAATCGAAAACCCCACCAGGCCCTCGTGTTTGTCCAAGTACTTGTTGCAAGCGTCCAGCAAAGTCTGAACGGCCTCGTCACTTCGGTCTTTGAGAGTAAAGTAAACGTGATGAGCAAGTTGAGGCATTCGATTCAATCCTTCCCAAGAAAACAAATAAAAATCATGTCACTTCGCATAGCTTCCACAAAGACAGTTGTTGTGGCAACTGCCCCGGATCTCATGTCCGCAGTTCCGCGTGGCCGTGAGTGTTGGAGCGAGGCCTCTGGCGGGCGATAAAACCAACACACCGCAACGATCACACCTCCGAACCTCACCCATTGTCCCTTGGTATGAAGCTGAAATTTTTGCTTTGCGAAAAGAATGCAATCGGATTCTCATAAACTACTTTACGCGTCAACGACTCGTCATTCCCACGCCGCCGCATTTCAAAGATTAAATCGGGAACTGCGGTTGGCTTACTCGGCCCCCAATCGCCAGCAGAGTTTGCCAGCAAACGCTCACCACCAAATTTTTCAATCATGTCCGCAGCACGATCGGGGGTGCATTTTGTTACTGGGTACAAGGTCATCCCGGCCCAAAAACCACGATCAAGGACTTCGGCAATCGTGTGCTCTTCCACATGATCAACAAGCACCCGGGCAGGGTCAATTCGAGAGTCATCACACAGCATGTCAAGGATCATTCGGGTCCCCTGATACTTGTCAGCAAGATGCGGTGTGTGGATGAGAATCTGCTGGTCGTACTTGATTGCCAGTTCAAGATGTTCAAGGAATACCGTTGCCTCATTCTTAGTATTCTTGTTGAGTCCGATTTCACCGATACCAAGAACATTCGGACACTCGATGAACTCCGGGATCATTGCGATCACGTCTCGGGAAAGGGAGACGTTCTCAGCCTCCTTGGCGTTGATACACAACCAGGTGAAATGCTGAATTCCAAATTGGGCAGCGCGTTTGGGTTCAACGTCTGTCAACTGGTGGAAGTAGTCTCTAAAACCATCCACGCTGCGGCGATCAAAACCAGCCCAAAAGGCTGGCTCGCTCATCGCGATGCACCCCATTCGGGCAAGAGTCGCATAATCGTCAGTCGTCCTCGAAACCATGTGGATGTGAGGGTCGATGTAGTCCATGAAAGTCCAGTTTTCGTTGAATTGAAAGTGCGGGCACACGTCTGGTGCGTTGCTTCAACGCGACCCGCAAATATTGGTGTGAGCGGCAATGAACCAATCAGCTTTGAAACACGCCATTGGCAAACTCAATTTCGACCAACATGCTGCTGCTCGAATTCGCGTGGGATAGCTACAGGTCCATTTGCTTTCGCCAATCCGATTCATACTGCCGCGAGAACAGTTGCTGCAAGCGTTCGGCTCGGTCAGAGCTTTCGCTCAACAAAATCTCAATCGCGGAATCAATTTGTTTCCGCTGCTCCTGAGCCTCGTTCAGCAGCGAGTCCCCGGCTTCCAAAGAGCGATCAATTCGGTCCAAAGTTGCGGCTACCTCAAGTAACTTGGCGCGAACCTCTAAAAAAGATTCAGTAAGGATTTGGCTTGCTGCTCGCATGGCAATGGCTGATGAAAGGCAGGAGATTGACGACACGGCCCCCAGTATAGAGACATCAGAGCACCTTCCCAGCGTCCCTGCCCGCAAAACAGAGAACAGCAGAACCACACCAGCGACAGGCCACCCATGCGGGGGGGCGCAATGTGCTGATGGAGTTCACGTGAAGTTGTTTTTCATCCTGATAGTGGGGTATTTCTGATTTTGCGGCCGAGGCAAGAGCATTGCCCCAAAACGCAGTAACGAATCAGGAAGTAGGGCAAAATGCTTCCCCTGGGAAAGCTTGTTTTGACTGAGGCCGGGCTCACCTTGCTCGGACTGGGAGGTCGTATTTCATCACTCACAATACTACCCCGAACGGAAGCAGCATGCAGGGGCAGGAACTGACCTACAGCGTTCTCAGTCGCACGAGGAACGAAGCGGCGGTGGAGGTGCTGATCGCGGGCCTGGACAGTGACCTGCGTGAGCACCGAGATCGTGAGCACCGAGATCTGGCGTTGTGCACCCTCATGCGGCGGCGGAAAGAGAGAGGCCCTGCCAAGCTTCTGGCAAGGTGGCAGCAACTGGGAACAGCCGACCAGCTTCTACTAAGGACTCGGAAAATCTGGTACGAAGGTGCAGTGTCCCAAGCACTGAAACACCGAGGTGCAGACACATTGACTGTTATCGCTGCTGCAGAATCGCTGGAATTGACAAAGTTCATTCCCATGCTGGTTGAGAAGGCTGAGGCAGGCAAAACCGAAGCGATCGAACGGCGAGCCACCACTGCCGTACTGAAGCTGGCTCATATTCTTGGCAGCCGAGCAAGATGTGATCGCGACGCACCCTCGATACGCCTCCCCGCTCTCGAGAGGCTCTACAGGTCACTAGGGAACATCAGCCAACATGGAAATGCGCCTCTTGCAGATGCTTTTCTGGTTTTATCGCTGTGGGGCGACATTCAGTTCCGGAAAGCCATGAGTGAACCAACCCCGATCCGAAAGCTGATTCTCGAACGCTTTTTGGAATCAACACACATCGGCGTTCTGGAACTGCTGGCAGGTACAATCAAGCGTCGTCAGATGGATAGCAACATCACTGCTTTGGTACGTACTCGAAGCGACCATGCGTTTCGTAGCGTGCTACTCAAATCGATCACTCCCGATCCGTCGCCTGTCGTACTTAAGAATCTGGCCGATATTGGCATGCCTGCAAGTTGCCTTGGCGACGAATCTCTGCTCGGAAAAATCAACGAAAACCAAATCCCGGCGTTGCTGCATCTCTACGCGGCCTGCGGAACCGATTCCATCAAAACGCTACACTTGATCGCTGCGATAGCTGAGAAAAAGACGCCAGCCTTGAACTCATTCATCTTACTTGCGCTTACTCAATGTGCTGTTCCAAAAAGTGAAACCATCGTTCGTGCGGCACTGCGGATTGCCAACGACGAGGAAGATGTCAGACACAACGAACATGCACGACTTCTCCAGCGTCTGATCGCATCGCTTGATCACACTGATTGCTTGATCACACTGACGAGAACATTGTCCGCGGTATCCGACGCGTCATCCACCCCTTGCACGCCGCATCAATGATGCATCGATTCCCAGATCTGTCTCCGCGCAGACGCCGAATCCTTGGACGCGTTGTGATGATGGTTGACCCCAATGCCCTGCAACGGGTGTCGGATGCTATTCGTCACCCTTTACTCAAAACTCGTATCGCGGACATCGCAATGGCAGATGCGTTTGCAGTGGTGGATCTGCTATCCGAATCTTTCGAGCATATCGTTCTGAAAGACCATCTCGAAGCTCGCACCACCGCTGCTAAGGCAATGGCGAATGCTCACGGTGATGCGACGTGGGGGGGTCTAAAGAAACTTGCGGACCAGCCGGGATGCCCCGTCCGCAACATTGCGCTGGATGCGCTCCAACGTCGTTCACAGTAAATGACGAAGTCGTAGACCCACAAGATTGACATGCTTTTTTCACTTCAATGCCTTATTGCCGAGACTCGCCTTTCGGATCTCAGCCTCGCTTATCAGGAAAAACACGAATGCCAGAGTATCTCCGTACTGTGGTTTTTCTTGATCCCATTTCTGGTCGTCGGGATCGCAATGTTTTGCTTTAAGATGCTGGACCGGGCTCCGACAGCAATCAACACTCCCAACCTGATCATGCAGGAACTTTGCCGTGCTCACAAGCTAAGCGGCAGTGCCCGTCGAATGCTTGAACAAATTGCCGATGGCGCGCAACTGCAGCAACCCGCAACGATGTTCCTTGGCCCGCAGCATTTCGAAGCAGCAGTCGAGAAAGCTGGCCTGACCCTCAAGTACGACAAACGCCAGCAAACGTTGATCGGCAAGCTACGATGCACTCTCTTCACCCAGCAACGCTGCACCATCGACAGAACTCATGTCCACCCTGTGACCTGATACACATTCCTCTGGTGCCAAACGCGCCTCGCATGCTGCAGCTTCAGCAACAGCGTACTCCACGCGGAAGCACCAGATCTTCACCAGCAAACGAGGCACGCAAACTGAAAAGAAGTGCCACCAGGCCTCCGAATATACACGCGTACACTTACATCAGCCTAAAAAATGGCGACTTGCGTCTACGCCCGATTACCAACGATTCCTCTCTGGCTGCGGGGAAACAAAGCCATCAGGCCCGCCCAATGCGAGACGAATAACCAGAATCATGCATCTCGCACGAGAAAAAGCGTCGCGACGCGACGAGCCCCCCTTGCATGGGAAACGCAAACAACTCATGCCCTATCGCTACACAGCCGATGACAATCAGAGACAGGCGTCTTGTATGCCCCACGCGGCTCTTAATGCCCGACGCCTTGTGCGTTAGACTGCCGGAATCGGGGTTCTTGAGAGTACCGCGATGCCGCCCTGTTGCTAAGGAGCCGTGGGCAAGCTTAACGCGTTGCAGATTGGACATGGAATTAAAGAATGCTACCGCGAGCGATATTAGGACGGACCGGGCTGAGCGTAAGTTGTCTCGGCTATGGAAGCATGGGCATTCGCGGCCCAAAGACGTGGGGCGTACGAACGGTTGATGACGGGCATGCCGAGAAGATTCTGAACGCGGTTCTGGACATGGGAATCAACTTCATTGATACGTCCCCGGACTATGGCCTCAGTGAAGAACGCATTGGTCGTTTTCTCTCTTCCCGACGCAATGAATACTACCTGGCCACGAAATGCGGTTGCGTCTACACCCAACATGAAGATCACCTAGAAATTGATCATCAATGGCGCAACGATGTGATTGAGCGCAATCTGCACGAAAGCCTTCAACGACTGAAAACAGACCACATCGACTTGTTGCAATTTCATGGGGGTGATGCTGAAACGCTGGAGCGTGAGGGCCTACTTTCCCAACTGCAGGACTTTCGCAGTCAGGGGCTGATTCACAACATCGGCGTGTCCAGCAAAATCCCGCATCTTGCCGGCTTGATTGACCTCAACTTCTTCGACACCTTTCAAATCCCGTATTCATGTCTCTCTCCCGAACATGGTGACTTGATTACACGCGCTGGCGAATCCGGCGCTGGCATCATCATCCGCGGCGGCATTGCTCATGGTGGTCCGGATGCTGAAATCCAACGACCAGTCCTAAACGACGTATGGAATGAGGCAAGACTGGACGAGCTCATTCCCAAAGGCATGACTCGAGCGGAGTTGATCCTGCGTTACACGCTTTCCCATCCCCACTGTCACACCACCATCGTCGGTACCTGCGATCACCAGCACTTGGCAGAGAACGTAACGGCGAGTCGTCTCGGAAAACTCCCCGACCCCATCTACCGTGAGATTTCTTCCCGAACCAGCCAGGAAAACTGAGACTTTTTAGCGGTACCCTGCACACTTTCGTGCGTCAGTGTCCGCCCACCGGACACCTGACTTTGTCAGGCACATTACTGAGGCTCATTCCTGGCACTCGAGTTGAATGAATCCTCGACCCGTTGGTAGTTCTCAAGCATCGCTTCAAGCTTGGACTTCAGTTCACCAAGATCACGTCCATTGTCCAAAGACTCTTCGAGCAACGGTCGCAGCCATTCTTGCATCAGGTGAAACTGCCCCTTGACGAGGTCAGCGAGAACGCGAGGTACCTTATGCTGCACGAGCACCTTCTGCTCGGGTGGTGATAGCGCCCTCTGCTCACTGATTTGTTCCAGCCGCTCGCTTGTGGACTGTAGTTTATCTGCGAGTTGACTTCCTGTTGCAGCAAGACTTTGCCGGATCGTATCGATACGTGCATCCATCCGTTCTTCGGCGCTATCGTCAGTGACCGCTATCGCGCGTGAGATTACCTGACGAATGGACTCCAAGCCATCTCGCATCGACGCCAGTTGCCGCATCAATTGCCCTGCCTGGTCCTCACTGTCCATGCCAGACATGCGAACACTTTCAACAAATGCATACTTGATGCCATCCCATCTTTCTTTTTCCTCTGGACTGAGGATTCCCATCAGTTCCTTGAACTTCAGAACATTGGCTTCATTATCTGTTGTCAGGGTCTGAGCATCCTGCTCGTAATTGCTTACGATCAGGGATTGCAATTCAGAATCATTCATCACGGCTGCAACACGCTCAGCCATGCGATTCATGTTTCGATAACTTCCTTGCAACTTGAAGGGTGGTTCTGTCCGATACGAATCAGCCTGTGCAGCGCTGCGTATATAGGCACGATTCACCCTCAGCACGACATCACGAACGCGAAGCAACTTCCGCATGACTTCAAACATCTCGCGGACTTGATCCATCGAAACGTTACTCTGCAACTCAATTCCCTCCAAAGAATCTCGCTCAGCAGCCATAATGACTGCTCTCGCGTCTTCGGGAGGCGCGGTACCCAGTGGCGCCAGGGTACGATTACTGGTCAAGCAATTCTCGAGATAACTCATCTCGAATGCTTCTGCTGAATCACCAATGATCTCGCCCAAATTGTAAACATCCGCGCGATTCGAAAGCATGTCCGGCACCTGAAATCGATCACCGCTTTCCGTGTAAGGATTACCTGCCATCACGACAGCGACACGTCGCCCACGCAGGTCATACGTTCTTGTTCGACCGTTACGAACACCCTCAATTTTTCGCGTTGCATCACACAGCGAGATAAATTTCTGAAGCAATTCAGGATTCGTGTGTTGAATATCGTCCAGATACAACATGACGTTGTCGCCCATCTCAAGCGCGAGATTCAAACGTTCAATTTCCTCACGGGCCGCCGCATTGGGAGCTTCAGCGGGGTCAAGTGACGTCACCCCATGACCAATGGCTGGGCCATTGATTTTCATGAACACAATGCCTAATCGATTGGCCACGTACTCCATCAAGGTGGTCTTACCGTAACCAGGAGGCGAGATCAGAAGCAACAGCCCCATGCGATCCGTCCGCTTGTCTTCACCAGCGGACCCCATCTGCTTGGCAAGATTGTCACCGATCAGCGGCAGATAAACTTCATCGAGCAGCCGATTGCGAACAAAACTGGTCAACACACGAGGCTTGAACTCATCAAGTCGCATGTCCTCACGTGACTCATCTACTACCCGTGCTTTGGTTGCATGCAGATTGCGGAATCGAGGCACTACGTCCAGACAGTAGCCACGCACACGCCCCAGCATTTCATGGTAATGCACCGTCATACGGCCTTCTCGAATGCGACCGTGATTGCCAGCCATTCCCTGCAATTCAGTCGCGATGCTTGCTTCAACGACCTTCATCGCCCCAGGACCACCCAGCAGGACGACCCATGCCAACTCGTCGCGATATCCGGATGCGGGATCAACCGCATCAGCTTTTTCATGGTTCTTCAGAAAAGCATCAACCCAGTTTCGAGCAAGAATGAAACCTCGAACGGGGTCGTTTTCCGCCTTTAAAACTGTTGACAACAATTTAACACGGTCCGTGTCTGGGATCGCTGCAATGAACTCATCGTACAGCGAGACTGCCTTTTGACTGACGACTACTTTCTTCGGTGCATGCGTCAACTCATCAAACAAGTAGTGGGCAATGGCTTGTGGTGTCACAACACTTGAGAACAGCGGCCCCCAAACATCTCGTTGGCCTTCGCATAAATCCATCAATCGTTGACGAAACTCAACTGCTGGACGAGCACCGGGGTAAGCCTGTGCCAACTTCGCAAACCCACCAATCCAATCGGTCATCACCTTTCGGGTTTTTGCGTCAAGCAATTTTTGGAACCAGAGTAGTGATGCCGCACGAATGCTGGGAGCGTGCCGCAACAAACCAACCGACGCATCCATCGCCAGCAAAGAGGAGACGATATTTGCTGCATCATGATCATGCACACCCTTTGCGTAACCTTCATCAAAGCGGCTACCGGTATGCTTCTGAACCCAGCCGAGATCAATCGTGGACGCATCAATCGCATCGCCGGACTTCTTAAGTTCATCGAACAGCTCCACGGCCAAGTACTCTCCGCGGTACACAGTCGCGTTTTCGCTAACCAGTTCCTGATTCCACAAGTCCTTGGATTCCAGCAACGCATCATCACGCAAAGTTTCAAAAAACTGCGTCCCAGTCAGGTGCATACACATCTCACCTTCACGCAGAACGGTGGTCAGATCGAGCGGCTGCGTATTAACAGCAAACCGCTGACTTCCCAACCGGATGATGTCTCCCCCCTCCTCGTAAAGATCTTGCCGATCCTTCAATTGCCGAACTGCATCTTCACGAATTGTTTTCAAGCGGCTCTGCAAATCTTCAACACGGATTGCATCGTCAAGCTCTGACAACTGATCAATGATATCGCGCACTTTCTCAACCATCAGATCGCCAGCAAAGTACGCCGCGATCTCGTCGGTTGATTCCATCTTGTTGACACGCGAGTCGATTCCCTTCAGTATCCGTCCTGCAGCTGATGCGAGGGACTCTGCTCGCCGATTCCGTTTTTCAACAAGCGATACTTTGCGTGATTCAAAGGCCGCGTACACATCTTCACGGCGTTGGGCGAGCTGTATTACAAAGTCATCAAATTCCGCAAAGCGTCCTTCCAGCTCCTCCAACTGCACCATCACCTTGGTCAAATACTCATCGCAACGCTGAGGTGAATCGCACACATCGAGATATCCCGACGTAGTCTGCTCCAAAAGCTTCAACTGCGAAGCGAACTCTGCTTTGCCCTCGACACTCACCAGGTCACTGACACGAGCTTTGAGCGAACTGCGAACCCGATTCAAGGATGCAAAGACATTCCCGATCGCGTCAATAATCTCAGTCCGTTTAGTGGTGTCTTCAATGCGAAGGTTACTGACTGTTTCAGTTAACAATTCAAGCTGCGTGCCCGACGCATCGATTTCCTCTTCAAGTTTCTTTGCCTCGGCAACGGTGGCAATGGCGTCCACGAGCTTCGCAGCATCTCCGACACGATTCACATAGGGGTCCAGCGCTCCCGGGGTGAGCAGAAAATCAACACACCGGCGGCTGATCCGTTCCGCCCATTCAGCGGTAGTTTTCTCGAGTTCTTCAACGACAGCTTCATCAACATAGCGTAGTTCTTTCAGCCCCAGCGAGTGACCGCGTTGTTCACGAAGTGAAGCCAGGGTCCCCACAAAGTCATCGATATTTTCAAAGCGACCTCGTTCGATGTTCTTGATCAATTCACCGACGTTCTTCTGCACCTCGTTTGTGCGTTGCTGAGTATCACGCCGAACACGCACAACCTTTTCAAACTCTTCGACAGCAGCATTGGCAGCCGAACGAATCTTTTGCAGCGGTTCTGCCAAATGTTCTGCATCGCTCTTGTCGATCCAAAAATAGCCATCAAGGATGTCGGATGCTTTTTTTCCAAGATCAACGTACAGGCCCTCATAGCTGTCATCTTTGTCGATCAACTGTATCACTTCACTGCATTCCGCCATGCCGCGAACGATTTCCTTGTTCCCCACCTTGAAAAGCAGAGAATCACCTTGCCCCTCAGGAGCAATCGCATCGCTTGTAAATGGGGTCTGCCAAATCTGGATAGCGTGATGCTTCTGCGGCTCATCCTGTGATTGAAAGCAGACCATCTCGCCACCCTCGAAGATACTCTGACCATGGCAGACCAGAGGTATTTCAACTGTCTGGCTGATCAAGTTATACCGCAGCTGGATATAGGTACCTGATTCCGGGTTATAAAACAGATACAGAAAATCTTCGCCATTGGCAGCAGCCACGGTACGTTGGTAACGCATTCCGCGAAGCCCATGATCAAACCGTTTGTATTCACCCGTCTGCAAATAATATCCGCCGGGAAAGATCAGGCCCTGGTCACCAGGCAACATGACACAGGAATGTTCAATCTCATCCAACCGGACCGCCTGCTGAATTTTGCCGTTGAAGACAAAGAAGCGGTCCTCAGACTCTTGATAAGGCCGAATTTTAAGCAGCACCAGATTACCAACAATGGCATAGTGAATTTCTGCATCATCAAGTGTTTGGTCGGGGTTATCGACAGGTTCAGCGTAAATCCCCTCGCCGCTGTCGGTGTTATTTTCTACCTTGATCGTCAGGTCACCGCCCACCGTTTCAACGAAAACAAGGTCATCGATTGAGATATGCGGATGGCTCCCGTAATGATGCTGATCGCGGGTGGTCCTTACCCAACGAAACTCATGCTGTGGCGGATCCTTGATCTCGTGCTCACTGCGATTGTCGATATATTCGAATCGATCTTCACTTACTCGCCATTTGAACGATTTGATGTCCTTGGATGTTTTGCCAACCTGAAACACCATGTGCAACATGGGGCCACTACGAAAGAAGCGACTGAACCGCGTGTCTTTATAAAAGCGGTACAACTCGTGAAAATCACTTACAAAGCGATCGTCGCCAATCAGGTCAAGGCTCTGAGCATGAAAGGTATGATCACGGAACTGGTAGGCTGAAAAGACATCAGCCAAACCGACTTCTGACTTCAATCCGAATTGGACGTTGTACCCAAACACAAATTGGTCACCGATCGCGACAAGATCACGAGGCGTGCAATTATGTTCGGTGGTTACCCGTTCGGTCGATAGCAGAACGGTTTCAATGTTTCCGAATACGTCGGCACGCAGATCGTTCAATTTTGCCAAACGATCGCGCAGATCAGCCGATGCATCTCGCAAACGATTGCGAAGGACTTCATATGTCCCGGCAGCGAGTTGAGTTTCTGTCATGAAGGGTCGCCCATGGATGGTCGCCGCTGAAACCAAAAGAAAAGTTGGCTCCAGCAAGTATTCCAAATGCTGTGTTCAAAACCACTCCCTGGCACGATGATCAAAATCATCGTGTCAGGGTAGAGGTGAAATCTTACATTTAGGTCCTAGCCGTTACGGCCGTTGGTCCCGGCAGAACTGCTCTGCGAGAGCAGTCGACCAGCTTTTTGATCCGCGACATTTGCTGTCCCGGCCATACTCAGCAATCCCGTCAATTGTGACCGAATATCGTCTGTCGTTGCCAAACCCATCATTTTCGCGATCAATGCTGCAATCGACAGGTCCTTCACGCCGTCAGTGTCCAAGTTGAACTGTTGGATGAGACCAGACAATTGGCTCTGGAAGTACTCAGCATTGCCATCAAAGAAAGTGTCTTTGATGTCAGTGGCAACCTTACTGTTGTAGACGAAGCGATCGATCGCCTTGCCACCTTTGACAGCGGAAGTGATTTGCTCGAAGAATTCGCCATCGCCACCAACGATATCAATTCTCGCGGCCCGCAGAGCGTCCCCGACAACACCCGCCTGGCTCTCTGCGATACCTCGCTGAGCATCGATAGCTGCAATTTCGACCTGCTTCTCTTTGTCCAACTCAAGTTTGAACTCTTCGTGGTCCTTACCGACATCGTCAAGCTGTTTCATAGCTTCTGCTTTCTCGGTAATTCCGGCAGCTTCGCTGTGATACTTCTCACGTGAAACGTTTGCTTCTGCCAAGCCCTGTTTTTCAACAGCTTCGGCTTTCGCTTCAATTCCTTTAGCCTCGGCGACAGCTTTCTTTTCCAGAACGCTCGCCTCGGCAGCCCCCTCTTTCTCGAGGCTGGCAGCTTTCGCTTCCTGCACGGTGGCTTCTGCAAGACCTGCAGCGGCCGATGCAGCGGCATCTGCTTCGGCCAGCATTTTCGTAGCGGCCGTTTCTTTCTCTGCCGCGTCCCGCTTTGCTTCAGCTTCGATACGCACTTTATCCGCCAACAACGAACTGGCGTCTTTCTCTGCCTGGGCCTGTTTTGTCTGCTGAATCAACTGTTCCTCAGCCTTCATTTCAGCAGCCGTGATCTGTACTTTTTTCATTCGCTCGGCAGATGCGAACTCTTCGGTATCCTTGATTCGCTCCTGCTCCTCGACAACCGAACGTTCGACAGCAACGCGTTCGCGAATCACTTCCTGAATGTTCCTTTTCTCCGTTTCGATGGCCTTTTCCTTTTCTACGTCAGCCACCCCAACAACTCGCAGACGCTCGGTCTTTTCCAGATCGCGATCTCGACTGACACGCTCCAACTCCACAGCGTCAGTCTTCTCTTTGTTTCTTTGAGCCACCAGAACCTGGCGCTGCTTGTTCTCTTCAGCGATACCAATTTCTTCCTCGGTGATGATTCTGGCACGCTCAGATTCAAGACGCTGCTCTTCCTGAACCTTCTTGGCAGAAGCCTGCTCGCGTGCAGAAATCTCGGCTATTTCGCGTTGCTGCTTCTCGACAGCTTCGACTCGCTGACGCTCAAGAGCGAGAATGGTTTCCTGTGCCTCAACGTCCTGTTTCTTCAGAGTTTTCTCTTTATCTCGAGTGAACTGGTTTTCCTTGACCTTTTCAGTGGCAGTCAGTTCAGTAATTTTCTTGATACCCTCAGCATCAAGAATGTTTGTCGGACTGAGCATATTCAGCTCGGTCTGCTCGAGGTAGTCAATCGCCGCATCATCCAGGCGGTATCCATTGAGGTCTGTTCCGATGACCTTCAGAATCTCGTCCTTGAATTTGTCACGCTGATCATAGAGATCGACGAAATCAAACTGCTTACCA
>NZGD01000296.1 GCA_002690925.1 Rhodopirellula sp. | reverse complement strand
AGTACTCTCAAGCACAACAAGCTGCCCGGGTCTGAGCGCAGCGGCGATGTGCTCGCACGTCCCAATGACATATTTCAGGTCAGGATCGCGGGCTTCATCCAGTGGGGTTGGGACACAAATCAACAAAGCATCGGGTTCACTTAACCGCTGCATGTCCGTCGTGGCTTCGAAAAGGTCCTTTTCAAGCCAGTCAGAGATCTTCGTACTGTTGATGTGTTTGATATAGCTTTGACCCCGCATCAACGAGTTGACCTTGTCCGGATCAATGTCAAATCCCAAGCAGCGATATCCCGCGTTTGTAAAGGCATCAATGAGCGGTAGACCAACGTAGCCCAGACCGATCACGCCTACAGTGCATGTCTTCTTGCTGATGAGTGAGAGGAATTCATTCTGGTGATTTGACGACACTTGGAATATCTCGGCGAGGGGTGGTGGATGAGTATCCTTAAAGTAAATCTGCTTGTGGTCGTCAAGCGTGCTTGTCTTCTCGTTCAGCAACGGATGATTGCCGAGGGTAAAATCGATGCCACTCAGTATTCGGTGTCACAGTTCACTGTAGGGCGGTGTCATCTATCGCACCTGACCATCTTACTCGTATCCCAGCTTTCTAGTATCCCAGATTTCTAGTATCTACGTACGCGGGCGATCAGGATCGTTCCAATCATCACCATGACCGCATTACCCATCCAAACTCCGTAAGGAGGCAGATTGCCATCCTTGGCCTGTTCGAGGCCAAAAATGAACAACGGGTAGTATGCCAGCAGGGTTGGAAGGAAACACAGGCCAAAGGTGGACCAGTAATCGCTGGTCTTTGCAATCATAGCCAGGGGCGCGCCCACAAAAACGAAAAACAAGCAACTGAATCCCCAGGCCCATCGTCGCCACGGTTCGGTTTGTAAGCGAATCAGCCGCTTTCGTTTGCTACGCAGTTGCTCCTCGAGTTGTTTACCCTTTCCATCAGCAATTTGGTCAAGCCGACACGTCATGATGCTGAACCCGGTGTGAGCTGCGACTTCACCCACCGCAATGTGGTTTCGATTGTCCTGTGCAACGCTCTCTTTTCCGAGCAGATTCAACGGGACTTCGCTTGGGCTTTGTTCGCTCAACTTTTTGGCTTTGAGCGCGTTGCCCAGTGGGATGGGGAATTCACCCTCATCGGGAATGATTCCGCGAAAGTTGCTTCCCGCTTCAATTTGTGTATCCACCACGTAAAGAACGAGTTGCTCGGTTGCCTGGTCCCAGCGCAGTTCACCCTCGCGGGCCGATAGCTTGATCGGGTCATTCCCACCACCTTGAATACTAACCGTGGGCCGGATCATTCTACGGCCAACGACGTTCTCTACGTGAATCGAGAACCCGCGACTTGGATCACGCCCCGATTTGTAGTACCGCTGATTTTTCAAGTACCGGTAGGTGACGTCTTCAATCGACATCAACACCACACTCTGAATACCGGGGCGACCCCACGAGACAGCAAGGTCTGAGACGTAGACTGCAACTGGGCTTAGCAAAGCCGCAAAGACGAATGCGGGTTGCAAAATTTTGAGAGGGGAGATTCCGGATGCTTTGACGGTCGCAACCTCACCGTCAGCAGCCATTCGCCCGTATACACAACAAACCGAAAACAAAGCGGTTGCTGGAAACGCAAATTGAAGAGCGATCGGTAAGACAAAGGGCAGGAGTTGAAGGATTGCCAAGGGGCCAAGACCTTGCCGCAGAAGTTCGCGACCCACACCAATCAGAAGGATCAGTAGGGTTAGCGCAATCAGCGAGACCGTGAATATTTTCAGGATCTCGATCAGCACGTATCGCGTCAGGCGGGTCGGCATCAAGCTTGCGGGAGTCGGGGAACCAGAAGGTCTGCTTTTTCTAGTGGCAGCTCTCGATTCCCACGATGTACCAAAGCTGGGAGACTGTTGGGAGATGAATAGGGGCTGGTTTCTCATGCTTGGACTCAAATCTGACAAACTTCAAAGCTCCAGATTGAGAGATTCTTTGGCATGGTAAGATACGCAAACCAGGGGGAGACGCGTGTCCGAGCTCTTTTCCGGTCCTTTTGAATGCTGGCAATGCTTGCTAAACTCGCGTTTCGCATACTCATAACCCCACCGAGAACTGAAATGTCCGAGAGAAAGGGATCCGATTTCGCCGGATTGTCGGTCGCCATCATCACACCTTTTGCTGATGGCGAAGTTGACTGCAAGAGACTCCGTGACCAGGTCGAGTTTCAATTGGCTGCCGGCACTACTTGCATCGTTCCTGTTGGAACAACAGGTGAGTCGCCAACCTTGACCCATGATGAGCATGATCGGGTGATCACTGAAGTGATTCAATGTGTCGCTGGTCGAGCAAAAGTCATGGCGGGCACTGGTAGCAATAGCACGGCAGAAGCACTTCGATTGACTCGTCGCGCCGCCTCGGAAGGCGCTGATGCGACGTTGCAAGTCGCTCCCTACTACAACAAACCAACTCAAGAAGGGTTTTATCAGCACTTCAAGGCGGTTGCCGAAGAAGTGGATATTCCAGTCTGTGTCTACAATATCCCTGGCCGCACGGGAAAAGAGATTGAGGTTGGAACGATACAACGTCTGAGCGAAATAGCCGGGATCAAGATGGTGAAGGAAGCCACCGGAAAGCTTGATCAGTGCTCCGCCATCGTTGGAACGACTGATTTAACTGTCCTCAGTGGAGATGATTCGCTTACGCTTCCCATGATGAGTGTGGGTGCCGAGGGCGTTGTGTCTGTGGTCGGAAATGTTGCGCCGGCACCGATGATCGAATTGGTGAATGCCGCATCTGCGGGAGACTTCGCCAAGGCCAGAGAGTGGCATCACCGGCTATTTGCACTGTGCAGCAAAATGCTAGGACTCGCCACCAATCCAATTCCTGTCAAGACTGCAATGCAATTGGTTGGACGTGATAGTGGCGACCTAAGATTGCCCATGACCCCCCTGGAACCTGCCGAACTGGATCAGTTGCGGGAAACACTTTTTGCGTTTGGTATCCAAGAAGCTGCTGCTGTATCCTGAATATAGTTTTCAAATTGCCCGTGCAAATTCCAAGCTCGGTTGGTGCGTTAGGCCGAAATGCAGTTACTCAGGCTGCTCTGCAAGCAGCCCGGGCAGATTCTTGCTCCTGCTCAGCCTTGACCGGTGTTGGCGGCCTGCCGCGTTTCCACGCTGACATTGCTTGGCCGTGTGCACTCGCACCCAATTTTTCAAAGTGTCGTCGAATCTCGCATTGCAGCAATCAATCACCGATTTCATGATCGGTGAGTCCATTGGGTGTCGGCCAAGAAGTTCCCGTTTACGGAGCCAGATAGACGCATCGGCCGTGGCGAGGGGCGGCAGCCCGAGCCGACTGTAATTTCCCAGACTTGCAAATAAACTTTTTCTGGGATCGTTGGTTGTCCCCTCGGCCTTGGCTTGGAGCGTTATATTGTCAGGCATTGATGCCACTGCGTGCTTGATGTGTTTCTGAAGAACTTTGAATACGCAGTCCCTCCGCATCACCGCGTGGTTGTCCAGTACGTGGAACCCCTGTCCACCAGAGAGCCAGCGTCAACCAAGCAGGGACTTGGAATACAAACCCAACTGGAGTTAAGGCATGTCTTTATCACGTTTCGTATTCGCAATCGTATTCCTTCAGGTCTCGGTTGTGGCGGTGTTTGCAGACTGGTCGACTTATTTGAACGGTAATGATCGGGCGGGTTACTCACCAACCGAACTGCAGTTCCCGTTGAAGTTGGTTTGGCAGCACACAGCACCTGCGAAGCCTCGGATGGCATGGGAGGGGCCTCGAAACGCTCCGATCGAGGGTCACGAGATGCGACACCGTGTCGATTTCGATGCTGCGATGCAAACCGTGATTTCTGATGGCCGCGCGTATTTCGGTAGTACCGTGGACCATCGTTTGTACTGTGTTAAGAGCACAACAGGTGAGGTTCTTTGGTCGTATTACACCGAGGGACCGATTCGCCTCGCACCAACGCTGGCCCATGGCAATGTTTATTTTGGATCCGATGATGGGAAAGTTTATTGTCTCGACGCTGTGACTGGCCAACCCGTTTGGATCATACGTGTTGGCGGCAAAGATGATCGTCTTTTGTCACGCGGTGAGATGATTTCGCGTTGGCCTGTCAGGACAGGCGTTTTGATCGATGGGGAAACGGCTTATTTTGGCGCTGGGGTTTTTCCACATGAAATGATTTATCTGTGTGCGGTGAACGCAAAATCCGGCAAGATAATTTGGCGGAATGATACGATCAGTGAGCAAAATGCAGGCCGCAACGATCTGACCCCACAAGGTTACCTGCTCAGTAACAAGGACAATCTATTTGTTCCTTCAGGACGCTCATTGCCGGTTGCGATTTCCAAGCAAGATGGCAGTATCGTCTTTCAAGAAAAGTACTCATGGCGCACTGATGCTGGTGGTGTTGTTGGTGGAACCAAAGCATTGCTGGGGGATGGGCAGGTTTACGCCGGCGGCCCCCACCATTTTCTTGCGATGGATCAACGAAATGGTGATGTCGGAGAGGCGTACATCAACGGAAGGCAGATGGCCTTGGCAGATGATCAGGCATTTATTCTGACTGGCGAGAAGTTGATCTGTGTGGATCGTGCGAAACACTCCAAGGCGAGTCAGGAAAAGCAAAAATGGTTTCTGAAAGCTCGTTCAGCGAGAAGCGATCCTGCCAAGCTAGCGGAAGCAAAACAGAAGATGCTGGAGTTTGCACAGATTGGTGTTCTGTGGGAATTTCCCACCATCTTTGATGACGTGTTGATTGCAACGCAAAATGTTGTTGTTGCGGGCGGGGTGAACGAGTTGATTGCTTTGGATCGAAAGTCTGGCAAGCTTTTGTGGACACAAAAAGTGGTCGGTAATGTTCGCGGACTGGCCGTCGATGACGGTGTTATGACGGTCAGCACTGACGAAGGTCACATCTACGGGTTCGTGACAGAGCTGAATTTGGCTGCAGATGTTGCCAGTGCACCAGTGCGTGAGTGGCCCGAAGCGTTTGGCAAACCATACGAGGCGCTGAAGGATCAAGAACGATTTAGCCAAGCCGCGGCGGAAATCCTGAAACGCAGCGGACATGCAACAGGGTTTTGCCTGGTGCTTGGGAGCGAAGACGGGCGATTGGCTTATGAGTTGGCAGTGCAGAGTGACTTGAACGTCATAGGCGTCGAGCCCGATCCAACCAAAGCAGCAAAATCAAGAGCCTTGCTTGAAGCATCGGGAATCCATGGGACAAGTGTGACAATCGTCAACGCTCCGCTTAAAGATATCCCGTTTAGTAATTACTTCGCAAATCTGATTGTTTCCGATACTGTGTTTCAAAACGGTAAGATCGGGTGTGCTCCCGAAGATGTGTCAAGGTTTCTAAAGCCTTGTGGTGGCGTGGCGATATTGGGTTGCCCCCATTCGGAGTCCGGAGGAGAAATTGAAAATACTGTGTCACAGTGGTTGACCGAATTATTTCATCAGGATGAGGGTGAAATGACGAGTGATGCACCTTGGTACATGTTGCGTCGCGGGAAATTACCAGGAGCCGGGTCGTGGTCGCATCAGTACGGAAATGTTGCCAACACTTCCTTCTCAGCAGATCATCGCATTCGTGATGGTTTGGGCGTTCTTTGGTACGGAGATCCGGGACCTAGTTCGATGTTGAATCGCCATGAGGCAGCTGGTGCGCCGTTGTCAACGAACGGGCGGATGTTCATTCAGGGAACGGACAAGATCATGGCTTACGATGCTTACAATGGGACCTTTCTTTGGGAGTACAAAAATCCTGGAGCGATCCGCACCGGTGTATTTAATAACCGGGAAACCCATAATCTTGCCGCAAGTGATGATCACCTCTATGCGGCGGTGGGGGAAACATGCGTCGCGATTGATGCGACTTCAGGCGAAGTGTTTGCCGAGTACACGACGCCGGAGTCCAGTGATGGAATTGAGAGGGCTTGGGCTTATCTTGCTTACGATAACGGACAGTTGTTTGGTACCAGTACCATCCGAGAGGAGTTGGAAGCGCGTCTTCGTCGAAGAGGTTTGAAAGTAAAGAGCCAGACTGATGCTGTGTTCGCCGTGGATACTGAAACTGGAAAGCGGGTTTGGACCTATCGTGGTGATAACATCCTTCACACGACCATTGCTGTCGGACCCGAACGCGTGTACTTCATCGATTCTTCCATCAGCCCAGAGGAAAGGCAGCAACTTTATCTGCAGGACAAGGACGAGTTCAAAAACTTGACGGGGGACGCTGCCCTCAAAGCCGAAGCTGAAATGAAAAAGCTTGATCTTCGTCTGGCTGTAGCGATTGATCGTAAGACAGGAGAGAAAGTCTGGGCCAAGGCCGTGGACGTCACCGATACGACGAATGTCAGCGCTGGGGGCGGAAGTCTCACGCTCATGTATGCCAATGGTCATGTTGTACTTTGCGGAGCGAACGCAAACGGGCATTATTGGAGGCAGTTTTTGTCTGGTCAGTTTGATCAGCGAAAAATAGTGGTGCTTGACTCCAGCGATGGTAAGCAGCTTTGGGCAAAAAATGCGAATTACATGAATCGCCCCGCGGTCATCGGTGACGAGGTGTATGCGGAACCTTGGGCATTTAATCTGCACACAGGTGAGCCAAAAACCAGTGCTCATCCGCTGACTGGCGAGGAAACGCAGTGGCGTTTTAGCCGTCCAGGGCATCACTGTGGGGTGATCACAGCCACCCCAAATATGATGTTTTTTAGGTCGGGATTCATCGGTTATTACGACCTTTACAACGACAGTGGGACAAGGCATTTTGCGGGGCAGCGGTTAGGTTGCTGGATCAACGCCATACCAGGCAATGGTTTGGTGATGATTCCCGAAGCGAGCGCGGGGTGCGTTTGTCAGTTTTCAATTGCTTCGACGGTGGTGATGGAGCCAAAGACTGAGAACAAGTCATGGGGAATTTTCAGCGCTGTTGGTGCTGCGACACCTGTGAAGCGGATGGGGATCAACTTGGGGGCCCCCGGGGATAGGAAAGATGATTCAGGGCGCGAGTGGTTCGGATATCCACGTCCAAGTTCTCGTGGTCGGCTTGAATTTGTATTCAATCTGAAGCACCAGTTGGAATCAGGTGGGAAGTGGTACAGTCGAAATGCCGAGGCAATCGATCTCGGTGCGACGCAGACACCTTGGATTTACACCTCAGGTACAATTGGGCTGAAAAGCCTTGACATACCACTGCGTGACAAAAAAGACGGGGCGGCAAGCTACACAGTGAAAATTTACCTCGGCTCACTTCAGCAAGAGGAGGTCAAGTCGGTCGCTTCAGGACCTTTTGATCTTTCATTTCAAGGAGAGGTCGTCGCTGAGGCAATCCGTTTTGAGCCCATCGAGGGACTGAGCAACAATCGGGTCATGGTGAAAGAATTCAAAGGTGTGCCAGTGGAGACCACCCTTAAAATTGACGTGAAGCACTTGGATTCAGAGAATCCCGGCTCCATTGCAGCGATCGAAGTGATCCAGGAATGACCTTTCCTGCAGCCTTGATGAGCGTGTCAGACAACGAAGATAGCAAATTGCAAAGGCAGATCTCGGTCTCGTCGTTTTGATCTGCTGCCACTGGGCGTTCCTTTCGGAACCGGACTTCCAAGGCAGTTCAAGCCGTGTTTTCGGCTAGCGAATTTTGATTCTGGCTCTTGAGCTTTCGCCACAACGCACCTGCTGCCGTAACCTCTGCNGTGGGCGCTTATNACGTTTTAGTGNGTCTTAGGAACCGCGGGTATCCCGCTCAACTACANTAACGTTGTCCCGGGAAGATAGTTGCGAAGGAAATCGTGGCTTTGCACCAATGCCAATTTACAGTCGTTGACGCTTCCCTCGTAAGCACGATCTTCAACCTCAACACAAACCGGGCCACGATAGCCCGTGTCTGTTAAGGTCGAAAAGAATTTACCCCAATCAACATCACCCATGCCAGGGAGTTTGGGGGAGTGGAATTGGTTGGGGTAAGCAAGGATTCCGACATCATCTAACTGTTGATGGTCAACTCTTACATCTTTTGCATGAATGTGAAACAGTTTGTCTGCAAACTCTCGCATGGGTTTCAGGTAGTCCATCTGCTGAAATACGAGGTGCGATGGATCGTAGTTGAGACCAAAGTAATCGCTTGGGATGTCATTGAACATTCTTCGCCAGATCGCAGGGCTGCCTGCAAGATTCTTGCCGCCAGGCCATTCGTCTGCGGTGAATAGCATGGGGCAGTTCTCGATCCCCACTTTGATGCCATGTTCTTCCGCATGCTGGATGATCGGTTTCCAAGTGCTTAGAAATCGTGGCCAATTATCATCGACGCTCTTGGTCCAGTCGCGACCAATGAATGTGTTCATCCGCGTCAAGTTCATCTTTGAAGCCGCCGTGATGACCGCTTTGATATGCTCAACTGCCTGTTCTGCCTCTGCGGTGTCACACGATAACGCGTTTGGGTAATAACCAAGCCCGCTTATCCCTACGCCGTATTTTTGCGAGAGTTTATGGATGGAATCAATGACCGCCGCGTCATTTAACTCAGCGACATCGATGTGGGTGATCCCGGCATATCGACGCGTTGCTTTTCCCTGAGGCCAGCACATCACTTCCACGCATTCATACCCGATTTCTGCGGCGGTCGCAAAAACCTCTTCGAGTGATAAGTCTGGCAGGATCGCGCTGACAAAGCCCAATTGCATCATCGGTTCATTGCTCCGTACGAAATGGAAGGTTCTGTTTATTTGGGTTTAATCGCCACGCATCAAACAAGCATTTTACCTAGGCGTAGACGACAATGAGCTGTCATGCTGTTTTGATTTACCGCGTTTACTTTACCCGAATTCGCGAGTGATAGAGTTGCGCTTGTTTTTTCCGACGTTCGGAAATCGATGTTCGACGTTTGGATCCGGCAATCTGCTGGGAATTCACTTTTCGCCGGGAAAAGTATTGGTCCTGAATGGGTAACTGGCTTAGCAGAGCCGTTTTCAAGCACAGTGGAGTCACTGTGATGACTTTTTGCGAAGTCTATCGATGTCTCCCTCGACGGATTCCCTTTGCTTCTCAAGATCTGACAACGAGACGCGTTCTTTTTCAACGACATCAGCTGGGGCTCGGGCGACGAAGTTCTCGTTGCCAAGTTTTTGCTGTTTCCCCGTGATCTGCTTTTCTAGCTGTGACTTGAGTTTGTCCAATCGTGCGAGTTCCGCATCAACATCGATGAATTTTTCAAGATCAACATGAACATCGACATCAATGGACGTCAACGCGAGCGGGGCGTCTGTTTCAAAGGCAGTTGCTGTGGGGCCAATTGCTACTACATCTGCGCCAGCCAGCCCCGCAAAATAGCTCACCATGGGTTGCAATAAAGTGAGTGACGAATCGCTGCAGCGTATGGCGACTGGGACAATTTCACGCGGTGCAATATTTTGGCTGGCACGGATCTTTCGAATGGCCCCCACTACTTCCTGGAATTCTGCAAATTGACGTTCAATTGATTCGTCGTGATGCTCGGGAACGGCAGTGGGCCACTCGGATGTCATGACAAATTTAGGTGAGTCAACCGGATTCGGTACGCCACGTTTGGGTGCGGCTTGATTGACGCAATCCCAGATAGCCTCGGTCACAAACGGCATGACCGGGTGAAGCAGCTTCAGCAGAGTATCGAGTCCATGTGCCATGACTGCTTGGGTCAACGCACGTTTGTCTGGATCTGCAAGTCGTGGTTTTGCAATTTCGACATAGAAACTGCAGAATTCATCCCATGCGAAGTTGTAAAGAATTCTCGTGCTCTCGGCGAACTTGTAACGATCAATGCCGTCGCTCACCTGTTGAGTGACAGTTGACAGGCGACTCAAAAGCCAGCGATCTTCCAGTGGCAGGTCTTCGATGGTGACGGTTTGCGGCGAATAGTCCTCCATGTTCATCAGAACAAACCGGGCTGCATTCCAAAGTTTGTTGACGAAATTTCTAGCTGTCTCAAAGCGTTCGCTAACCACGGCAGCTTTTGGCAGCGCCTTGTCTTCATCGGACTCCGCCCATTGCGTTGAGAAGGCCTCGTTGCAGCCAGGGCATGCCAACTTTGGTAAGGAGCGATTCTTCTTGGTCTGGTCGATCAGCTTTTCGCAGTGCGGACACTCATATTGAACCGGCATGCGAACGTCTTGCGTATCCGTTGCCAGTCGGGCAAGTCCGAAACGCAACGCATCTGGACCAAACTTGTCGATCACGTCGATTGGGTCGACACCATTCCCTTTGCTTTTGCTCATCGTCTCTCCAAGACCATCTAGGATCTTAGGGTGGATGAAGACTTCGTTGAATGGAATGTCACCGATGTTGTTCAAGCCCATCAACACCATGCGTGCAACCCAAAGCGTGATAATGTCGCGCGATGTGATAAGCGTGCTGGTGGGGTAGAAGTAATCCAGTTCGGCAGTTTTCTCGGGCCAGCCTAAGGTGCTGTGTGGCCACAATGCTGACGAGAACCACGTGTCCAACACATCCGGATCGCGGACAAACCCCATGGCCTCAATTTCTTCTTCAACGACTGTATCTTCCTGACGAATGCACACGTAAATGCTTCTGGTTCCATCGTCACGGTTGTCGATATGGGCCTGCAAATCACCAGCTGCATGTGCAGGCATCATTGAGAGACGCGCCACGGCATCGTCGGCACTGGTTTCGTTCAGGCCGTTGATCGACCAGATGGGAATGCGGTGTCCCCACCACAATTGACGGCTTACTGGCCAGTCACGTTTTTCTCCGAGCCAGTCCAGATACCCTTTGCGGTATCGTTCAGGGAAGATTTTCACTCGATTGTCTTCAACAGCATCCATGGCGGATTGCGCGAGTTCTCCCATCGCGACGAACCACTGATCGGCGAGGTAGGGTTCGATGGGCGTTTTGCTTCGATCGCTGTGAGGTAACTCAATTTCTCGATCTTCGACTTCCCCAAGTCTCCCCGAGGCATCGAGGTCGGCAACGACTTTCTTGCGGGCCTGTGGGATGGTCAGCCCTTGGTAATTGCCCCCTTCGGCGTTGATCGTGCCATCAGGATTCAGGATGTTGATCATCGGAAGTCCAGCCCTCAGTCCGACTTCATAGTCATTGGGATCATGAGCGGGCGTGATCTTGACGCAACCGCTACCCAGTTCCGGTTTGGCCCAGATGTCGGCGATCAGGGGAATCTCGCGATCCATTAAGGGCAACATGAGTTTGCGGCCATCAAGGGCCATGTCTCTGAGTTGCTCCAGTTGCGGCAGCATCTCAGTGCGTCGAGTATGCAGAGCCTCGATTTGGCTTGCGATTTCAACCTTTTCCTTGTCGGTTGCTTCGGCAAGTTTCAATTGGAGTTCCTGCGCAACCCTGTCGAAAGCTTTGGCTGGATCTGGGTGCACAGCTACAGCAGTGTCACCCAGCATCGTTTCGGGGCGTGTGGTTGCGATTTCTACCTGCGACGGTTCACCGTTCTTGGGATTGATTACCGGATAGCTGAAGTGCCAGAAGTGACCTTTTTTGGTCACGTTCTCAACCTCGTCATTGCTGACTGCAGTTTGCAGGAATGTGTCCCAGTTCACCAACCGCTTGCCGCGGTAGATCATTCGTTTGCTGAATAAATCATAAAAGGTAGCCCGGACAGCTGTGGCACAAACATCATCCAAGGTGAATCGCAGGCGATCCCAGTCGCAACTGCATCCCATGCGTTTTAGCTGGCCAAGGATTCGTGTTTCATATTGTGCTTTCCAGTCCCAGATGCGACTGACCAATCCTTCTCGGCCCAAGTCATGGCGTGAAAGGTTTTCCTGTTCTTTCAGACGCCGCTCAACCACAGCCTGTGTCGCTATTCCGGCATGATCGGTACCCGGCATCCACAGAGCTTCATAACCCTGCATCCGACGTGTGCGTACCACAATGTCCTGCAGCGTATTGTTCAGGCCGTGACCGAGGTGCAGCGCACCTGTAACGTTGGGTGGTGGAATCACCACGGTAAATGGTTTTCTGTCAGGATTGACTTCGGCATGTGCGCATTTTGCATCACTCCATGCCTGCAGGATACGACTTGCAGCATTGGCGTGATCAAACCGGTCTGGAATCTCGTTCATCGGTTGTCTTGTTGAGATTTAGGTTCTGTTGAGGAATTTTGGGCGGGCATGCATGTGCCACAAACCCATGTGTATTCAGTTTCCGCCCAGCGGCAATTCATCTTTATGGAGTTTGTATTCAACTGAATCGACAAGTGCTTGCCAGCTTGCTTCGATAATATTTTCGCTGACACCTATGGTGCCCCAAGTCTCAGTAGCGTCTCCACTCTCGATGTTGACGCGTATCGACGCGGCGGTGCCTGCACCAGAGTCGACCACTCTGACTTTGTAATCGATCAGGTGCATGTCACTGAGAGAAGGATAGGCATCCATCAGTGCTTTTCGCAGCGCCGCATCCAGTGCGTTCACAGGGCCGTGCCCCTCGGCAGCATCAAACCAGAGGGTGTCGCGGACTTTCAGCTTGATAATGGCTTCCGCAAATACCTGCTTTTGGTCACTGTTGCGGTCCCCTGCCACCACACGGTACTTGATCGGTGAAAAATGTGAGGTGTACGTACCTGCGACTCGTTTTACAAGCAAGTCGAAGGAGGCTCCGGCGTTTTCAAACTGATACCCATGATTTTCGAGCCGAACAACCTCTTTCAGGATTTTATCCATCAAGTCACGGTTGCCTTCGATGTTGTGTTTGGTTGCAATCGCAACAATGTTGCTGCGACCGGACAATTCACTGACCAGAATCCTTCGCTCGTTACCAACCAACGCGGGGTCGATGTGTTCGTAGGTCTTGGATGCCTTGTTGATGGCGTGGACATGCATCCCACCCTTGTGTGCAAAGGCGCTTTGGCCGACAAATGCTTGGCCATTCTTCCACTGCAGGTTAGCCGTCTCATATACGTAACGACTCAGTTCAGTCAAATGGGTCAATGGTTTGCCACCAAGGACGCTGTAGCCTTCTTTTTTTAGAGCAAGGTTTGAAACGACTGAAATCAAGTCTGCGTTCCCGCATCTTTCTCCAATGCCATTGATCGTGCCTTGAACCTGCAATGCACCGGCGTCCACAGCAGCAAGTGAGTTGGCAACAGCAAGTTCGCCATCGTTGTGAGTGTGAATCCCAATGGCGGTGTCATAACCTGCAAGCGCAGAAACAACCTTTTGAGTGGTTTCGGCAATTCGTTCTGGCAGGGTGCCGCCATTCGTATCACAGAGGACTAGCCATTTTGCACCAGCAGACGCGGCTGAGATGAGCGTCTTGATGGCGTAGTCGGGATTTGCGTGGTAACCATCGAAAAAGTGCTCGGCGTCATAAATGAGTTGAGCATGGCGTGCCAAAAACTCACCACTCTCGCCAATCATGTCGAGGTTTTCGTCAAGGGTGACCCGAAGGACTTCGGTTGCGTGGTAATCCCAAGTTTTCCCAACCAAAGTGATGCAGGGGGTTTGTGCACGTACCAACGCTTGCATTCCCGGATCATCTTCAGCTTTTGTTGATTTACGCCGCGTCATGCCAAACGCGCAGATTTGACTGTGCCCCAGATCAAATTGACGAATCTGCTCAAAGAAAGCGACGTCCTTTTCATTTGAAAGTGGGTATCCCCCTTCAATGAAATCGATCCCTGACTCCGCTAAACGTCTGGCGATGTTCAATTTGTCCTGCAAAGAGAAACTGACGCCCTCACCCTGCGATCCGTCTCGTAAGGTTGTGTCGTAAATCTGGATCGGTTTCGAATTCATCAGTATTTTGAACTTTCTTCAATCGGTCCGCATAGGTGTCTTGGCAGACGTTAGAGAAGGATACGAAAAAACCCCCAAACCCTTGCAGGGGATGGGGGTGAAGTGTCACTCTGGATTATTCACTCGTTCCCACCGGCCCTCGCGGCCGGCTGGAAATCGCTCCCCCGCGTCAGTGCTGGCCAACAATACCAGAGACGCGGTTAATAATGGATGGGGAAATTTTTGTTGTCACAACATTCATTCATGTACGGGTTTCTTACATTGATAGGATGACCTCGAGGCACGCTGCTGTCAATCACACGCTCTATTCATCCACGTCTGCGGGGCAATAAAACCGGGAAAAGACAGCTGCCATGATATTCTTACTAGCCGCTCGGACTCGCGAATAAGATTTTCAAAGAACACGTCGTTTTATGGGGCAGTAGACCGTTCAGCCGATTGGGGTTCTTCGATGGGATCGCATTTTTCCAAAGGCAGAGCAGCTAATCAGAGCCGAAATCATGTTTGTTGTAGATCGAGATCGATTCCTCGCTGAATCATTGCCTGGGTTTTGGCCCGTGTAGCACGCAAACAGTGGAACTCGCGGGCTCGTTACCACGGCTTGGAGGTTGGTAGAACGCGTGATTTGGGCAGTTAAGTTCAGATGATCCGAGTTTTCTGATGTGAGTACTGACTGGCTCGATGGTGTTAACGCGGTTATGAGGCTCACGCGGGGTTGGTGGTTTCAGATGGGCTGTGAAGCGGCACCGCTGTTTCCTGTTGTTCTTCAGCTTTTTGCCTCAAAGAGACTCCATTCGCCCGCGTAATGGGTATGACCAGCGCATTGCTCATACCAGTGTTGCTTAAGAGCAACGAAACGTGTTGCGTTTTGGCAACATCGCCCCAAGCCGCGTGGTAGGGTTCCGTGGACAAAGTCTGTCCAAAACGCATTCCTTTCCGAACCGTTCGTGTTTACCAGCCGAGCCCGACGAATTTCGCGACAGACCAATGAATCGAAACTTCCAAACCACCATGTCTGCCAGAGTTTGTTCCGCCATCATGAGGCGGTGCACTGTTTTGGCATGGGCATTGGTGGCTTTCATTTGCAGCGGTTGCTGTAGTCAAGTTCGGTTGCCTGCAATCGATCCGACTGGGGCTTGCCTGTTTGCGCCCAAGCCTACGACCACCACATTTGCAGTGCCTTTTTGCAATGCAGATAACTGCGTCTGTTTGCGGCCATTCCGGACGCTGGGTGACAAGGTTCATGGGCTGAAGGACCACCTTCATGAACACGTGCATGGTCTGGGCTTGAAGTGCAAAGAACATGGGTGCAAAGATCCCGTTCCAGCATGGACTGAGCCAGTTGATCCACCTGCCTGTACTGATTCGAACGGGTTATCTCATCAAAAAGGGAATGAGCCTTGTGTTCCAAGTTCGGCGTGTAGCGGTTCATGCAAAGATGGCCCGCCGGCAGTGTTGCTGGGCGACCAATGCAAGACCAGGGACTGTTTACAACTTGCACACAAGGGCAAGCGTGGATGTATCCTGCTGACTCCAACCAAAGTGGTTGCGCCGGTGGGCGGTGAAGTCGTTTTGCTCTCTGGTATCTGTGGACCTGATGGCTATTTGCAGATGAATGAGAAACTGGAGTGGATGTTGACGCCCGAAAGTGTCGGAACCTTTCTGCAGGTTGGTGATGATGAGCCAGGAATTGTTGGGCGTTTGGTTGGGTCAATGGACCGGCCCCAGAAAATTGATCCCGCGTATGCAATGGGTGTCACGAGCAGCAAGCGAACCTTAATCACTCGAGGAAATATGAATCCTCGTGACGATGTGCAGTTAGAGAAGGGGCAAACGTGGATCACAATCAGCAGTCCTTCCGAAGGGACAAGCCGTGTTACCGTGCTCGCACCAGAGAGTGAATGCTGGGACCAACGCAAAGCGACAACCACGATTTATTGGGTTGATGCACGATGGCAGTTTCCAACGCCGCAGGTCGTACAAGCAGGAACACCCGTTGAGTTGACAACCCGTGTCACCCGATCTGAGGGTGGATTGCCCGCTCGCGGCTGGAAAGTGCGGTACGAAATTTTACAACCTGATTTGGCTACCTTTGCTGGAACCAACGGAGCTTCGGTTGTTGAAGCCAATGTTGACGAATCCGGCAATGCCTCGGTACAGCTGCAGCCAAATTCTGGCACAAGCGGTAGTGCAGCAATTGATGTTCAGGTGATACGGCCGGGGGGAGAATTGGATAACATTCCAACCATTACGCTTGGTCGTGGTCAGGCTTTTGTGACTTGGAGCGCTCCTGAATTGGCTTTGCGAGCAGGTGGACCAGCGGTGGCTGGATTTGATACTCCGTTTCAGGTTGTTGCGAATGTATCTAACCCTGGGGATCAGCCTCTGACCGGGGTCAGCCTGAGTTTGCCCATTCCACAGGGTGCCAACGTTTTGGGTGCGAATTTGCAGGCACAGGTGTTGCCGAACGCAGTGGTTTGGGAAATTGGAACTGTTCCCCCAAAATCTCAGCTGGATTTGGTTGTTAATCTGTCAGCAAAGTCACCCGTGGATTTGGTGTTCAAGGCTCGTGGGGGCGGGATGGTTGCCGAAGATCGCGTGCGAGTTGATGTGTTCAGGCCGTCACTGTCAATCAAAGTCACGCCTGCTCAATCAGCCGGGACACGATTGGTTTCTGGGGACAAAGTCGCATTTGATATTGATGTAACGAACACCGGGACACGTGTTCTTCAGAATGTTTACCTCACTGTTGAAGGAGACGATGGTCTGGTCCACGAGAGCGGAATCAGCCCACTGAGAACAGCGAGGAACGGGGGCTTGCAGCCTGGTGAGACATGGGAGGCTCAGGTGGAATTCGCCACAGTCAAAGCCGGTCAGCGTTGCATTACCGTGGATGCATTTGCAGACGGCGGGCAACGGGATACACAGCAAGGATGTGTTACGGTTATCAATCCTGTGCCGCGGAATCCTCGATTGAAAGCCGAACTGGCAGGACGCAATCGGATCGCAGTGGGGCAGCAGACGCTGGTTCGAGCCGTCATCAGTAATATTGGACTCGGCGTCGCAACCAACGTGAAAGTTGTGATGGCCTTTTCGAAGGTTGTGCAACTGGAGCAAGCAACGGAAGGATCGGACCAGAGCCGAGTAGCACAGAATGTGATCTCGTGGTCAATTCCACGCTTGGAGGCGGAAAAGACAGCGACTCTGGAAGGCTTGTTCAAAGTCGTCAGTCCAGCCAATGCGGCCAGAATCACACTGCAGGTCACCTGCGATGAGCAAACGAGTGCGAACACTGATTTTCTGTATGAGGTGGTCAATGTCGTCCCACCACCGCTCACCGCACCACGCAACGAATTACCTCCAGTGTTGTCAACGCCGGTCGCTCCGAATGCCCCAACGACAGTAGCCCCGGCGCTGCCGTTGCAGGGTGGAGTCAATTCTGGAATACCTGCCACGCCCCCCGTTACTGCAACGCCGGTGCCTCAGCGTACAGAGAAACTTCAGATACGACTTGTTTCGATGACGAATCCGGCGAGAGTTGCACAGCCAATCCGGTATCGCCTTACGATCATCAATGATTCAAGCGAGCGGGATGGGCAGATAGCCATGCAGTTCCGATTGCCTGCCGGTGTCCGACTCGTGAGCGCGAACCCAATCACAAATCCTGAAGCCAACACGTTCACTGTCAATGGTGATGTCGTCACTCTTACGCCGGTCGGGTCAATGCCATCAGGGAGCAGTGCCGAATTCCAAATTGTCTTGGAAAGTAATCAGCCTCAAACCTTTGACTTCACCATTCAGGCTAAAAGTCAGAGAATGCAGGCTGGTATCGCTCAAACCGTTCGGACAACCGTGAACCCCTAAGCCCCTCCGCGTCATAAGCCAGATGAAGTAGGGGAGAGACGTGAGGAAATGAGCTTCAACGAAGTAGCGCCTGCTTACTGCAAAACTTGAACGATTTCGGTCAAGCCGGCTCGGCGAGCGTGATCAATCGCTTTGTCATTATCCTCGTCGACTGCCTCCTTGTTTGCCCCATTTTCCAATAGGATATGTACACTTTTCAATTGGTCCAGCCCCGCAGCCATCATAAGTGGTGTGAATCCCTCGGCGGTTCCTTTGGCATTGACGTCAGCGCCGGCTTTGATCAACGCCTGTACGGTTTCGGGAAAGGGGCCCGTGCAAGCGTGAATGAGTGGCGTCTTTCCCTCATGATCGCGGCAATCGAGTGTTGCTCCTTGTTTGATCAGGAACAGCACTGTTGCGGTGTGCCCGTTGTAAGCAGCGTGGTGAAGTGCTGTATGTGCTCGACCGGGTTCGGCTGCTTCAATACTCATCCCGCTATCTAACGCCCGCTTCACGTCTTCTGTTCTTCCTTCGCCAGCCGCCATCAGAAAAGCTTCTGCACTCATCGCAGGTGACTTGGCAGCAGTCGGTGGATTCACTGATGACGCTGATTCTTCCTTGGTATTGGTGTCACTCCCAGATGCTTTATCTTGAGTGCCAGCGTTGTCAGCTCGAGGCGAAAAGTCCTCTTGCTCTGAACTGGGCTCCTGACCTGAGGATTCTGCCTGACTAGATGCGTCGTCTGTGGATGGACTCTTGGCGGGCTCATTGGCGGAATCACAGCCTATGCATATTAACAGTGCAAGAGCGAGAGATAGGTTGGTTGTGATTGACCGTTGGCGGCGAGATGGTGGTGTTTTCATAGCCGCAGCTTAGCAGGTGGAGAGCGGTTCGTCAGGGATTCATTTCTATTAAGGTTTCATTCAAATGGCACTCATATCCACCAGCTGTCGAAGCCAGACTTGATTTGCCATCGGCTACAACCGGCGGTTGTCGGATGCTTTTGCGGCGGGCGTGGGCATGCTCGTACCAGCTGTATTCTGTTGTTAAGGCGAGATGAAAATGACATCATCCCGCCACGTTGCTTTGACGCCAGCTTGGTTTGCGACCAATTCGATAAGCTCTCGCAGGGTCGCATCTTTGCCTTCAACCGTTACGGTTCGTTCACATGCCTTTCTTGCGTCCGGAGCAATCTCGCACCGTCTACCGGCGACACCACACAGTTGCTGCAACGCATTCCCCGCCGTGGTTCGCATTTGCTTTAAAGTAAACGTGTCCTTATCGGGATCCGGTAGTGTGGGTTTCAAGGCTGCGAAAATCGCTTCGTTTGCCGCTGCATGGGCACTGAATGTTGCCGTGGTTTCGAGCCAGTTTCCTGAGACTCGAATGCGGGCGGTCGGATCATTTTTGCTGATGGTGGGCCGCACGACTTTGGCGAGTTCACTTGAGTATCGGCGTTTCAAAGGTCGCGTGGGTTGCAGTGAGCTGGTGACAAGTCGTTTCGGAAATAAAGATTGGTCAAACTGGAGGTTGAATTGACCTAAAATGAGCGCGACGGCGACATTCTGTTCGATCTGCCTCCACTCTGTTTTTGGCCACAGGTCATGAGGCAGCGTTCGAGATGAATCAAATGACTTTCCGGTTGATCGATTCAAAGCCGTTGTTGGAGTGGTCAGATCATCCCATGTGACATCGATCACTGCGGTAGACACGCTGGCTGACATTGGCCGGGGCATCAAAATCGCAGCTGTTAGCTTTGCAATGCGCTCGGGGCGGCCAACGAGTAAAACGTTGCTGATTGGCATCAGTACGCAGTCTCGTGATGCTGCAATTTGGCTGAGAGCCCCGTACACGGTCGATCCAGAAGAGCCGACGCTGATAACGGCAGTGGGGTCGACACTGCGATCTAGCCATACGTTCAGACCTACTTGTTCAGCGATGCCGGATATGGCAGCGCGAAACGGCTTGCCGTCGATGACTGAGTTCATTGGAGTCGCCAGTTTCTGATAGAACGGACTGGCTGTGGAAAACTCGTCTCCAGAGCAGAATCGACTAAGGAGAATCACAAAAAGAAGAGCTGTCGATGAGACCAGTTTTGACCACGAGGCTATTTGCGAAAGTTGTCTCAGTGGTGATGAAAGAATTGAACGCATTGGCTGTCGTGGGTGTGTGTGTGCCTAAAAATCAGCGAAGCGTTCAATGTTAAGCCGTGAATTCAGGTTTCATTATAACGTCACGGTGTTTCCGCGGCAGCGAGGCAATGAATGGAAGGAGATTGGGGCAGATGAGTTCGGAAGGTAGCAGGAAATAGGGGGGCAAAAAATCATAAAACTGGAACGCCATATTCAGTTTTGTGATGTTTGTTTTGCTTTGCCTATTGCTGTGTCTTGAAGCGAGTTTTTTAGGCGAACTAAGGTAAAGATAGGCAAGTCAGTTCAAGTTATCTCGTTAGGAGATTTTTAAGACCCATACGTGGAGATTGGTGCAGTCAAACAGTTTTGCCATGTGTCGTGGCAGCAGTGCGAAGGAATCGATGATTTTCTGATCCTGCTTAGGACTCAAATGCAGGATGTGTACGGGTTTACAGTTTTCTATGAATTGGGGCGATCACCGTCGATTGGTCAGGCCACCGGAGGAGTCATCTGATGTGCTGAAATATTACGTTGCTACGCTGTTTCATTGCTTGTAGTACCCTGCAGTCGCGACTAGACTCGGACGGCCCGACGCGCTAACCATTAGCACTGCTGCTTCGGCCAACTCCTCGCGCGGGGGAGGCGGTGTTGTGGAGCGATAGTGTGCTTAACGTGGCGGGTTTGTCGTGACTACGGGGGGGGGTCAGGGATTCTCTCTTGTTGCAGATCTCGCGTCGGCACCAGGAAATGATATCCACTGATCATGGAGCGAAGGTGACTTCCCCGGCACTCAAATTCAATCGTCTTGCGACGGCCTATCGACGTCTTCTCTCAACATCCGACTCGGCTCTGTTTGCTTGGGAGGTTGATGAACACTATTCACAGTTAACGCTGCTGACATTGTTGAGACGCGGGGATTCTGAGACTCGGCGTGCTGCTGCTCTTGCGTTGGGGATATTGGGAAATCAACATGCGATTTCATCACTGGCGCGAGCATTGAACGACCAAGATCGCGGGGTTCGACTGTCGGCTGATGATTCTTTTCGAGCGATTCTGCTCCGCAATTGTGCGGCAGTGCATCATCAGCATCTGCTTCGGGTGATGCATCTGAATGATGGCGGTGAGTATGAGGATGCGTTTAGCCTCGCAGAAGAGTTGGTTTCTTTCGCTCCTTCATTTGCCGAGGCTCACCACCAACTGGCAATCAGTTGGCATGGTATGGGAAACCACTTCCAGGCAGAGGGGGTTTATCGTGTCTGTTTGTGGTACTGCCGCTTCCACTATCCGGCTTGGCAAGGACTAGCTCGGTGTCGCATCGAGCTGGGTGATGACGCAGGGGCACTGATGGCTTTGCGGCGTGCGTTGGAGATCTGTCCGGATCTGGAATCAGTGCGACTTCAGATACGTACACTGTGCCGAAAGATGCGGCGGGCTGACTTTGAGGGGGAGTTTCTCCATCCCGGGGCAATGTTGGGAAATTCGCGAGCCAAGTGGCGGCTGAACAGTCGTCACACCAAAGCGGCAGTGTCAGAGACTCCCCTTGCTGTGCGTGCGTTTGTTCTCAAAGTTACATCCGTGGATGGGGCTTCATGGTGTCGGCGTATGCTGTGAAACGCTGAGGTTGATAGCTGGTAACGCCGGCTGCAACTTTTCATGAATAACAATGCGGAAAGCGATGCACATCGGCTGCGTCTGCACTGTGACCATGTCCAAGTGCTGGTCCCGCTTTATTACGAGCGTGGCTGAGGTGGGTTTTGTCGACATGAAAACAAATTGAACCCTTCTTGGGGGCCGTGATGATTCGTTATCATGAAACTTGGCCGTCACCGTTGGGCGGTTTTTAGAAGGTGCGCATAGGAAAGGTGATCTGTGAATCCGGACGAAATGCTCGTCGGCAGCTTGGCATTGTGTTTTGCCCTGGTTAGTTTTCTAATTGCCGTGGGCTCTTGGAGTGCCCCCTATCAGCTACGCACCTTTCAGGCTGTCGCAAAGCGTCATGGTAAGACCGCTGCGAGGATAGTTTGGGTTTTGATATCCCTTGCGTTTTTGGGGGTTGGCGTGGCGGTGCTTCTGGGCCTCCGCCCTAGCTACGCGAAGCTTTCGACTGGCTTATCCTGCTCTTGTGGAGACTGTTGCCACAAACTAGCGGAGATTGGGGAAACCAGCTTCTCTCGCCCTCGGTCGACGCAAATCCGGGCATCGAATGTGATGGTTTGATTTTAGGCGGGTTGTTTCACACAAAAAATGGCGACCACCCCAAAGGACGGTCGCCAAAAATGTTATCTCGTCATGAGAGAAGCGTTCTTGTCCGATCAGGTTCCTGGGTTTGCTTCCTTGATCGCGGTCGCCATGATTTCGAGAGCCGCGTCCGTATATCGCTCGTACTCATTCTCGAAGTGCTTGAGGGCTGCTTCATCAGCGAAGAAGAACATGCGATTGTGGATCGGGTCCAATACCCCAAATTCCCGTTTGCCTTTGACAATTTTTCGCTCTTCGAAGAATCGAACCACGTCAATTTCGTTAAGCACAGGCGTGAATGGGGCAGGATTTGTGAGGAACGAGTTCATCGCTTGTTCGCTTGAAAATAGATACAGTTTCCCCAGATGGATGACGCCGAACTCGGCCTTACCCTCGACCCACTTATTTTCATTAATAACGGTCACCGCACAGAAGCCTTGCATTGCCAAATCCGGTTTGGCGGTGGCAGGTGTCGCTTGATTGCTACGCGATGCGGTTTTAGTTGCGGCGGGGTCCGGGTTTGTATCATTGGATGTCGGGCCGGGTTGTCCCTCAGCTGATGGCGTAGCATCCGGGGTCTTTGATAATGCCAGGTCTGGGGGTAGAGCGTCTGCCTCATAGGCGGCGGTACCATTGCCAGGTAGCTCGTCAAGTGATCCGTTGTTTGTCTCGCTTGGCAGAGTCATCGTGGGGCCACGCGCGCCGGCAAGCGTCGCGTGTACGGAGCTGTTTAGTGCGTTTCCAGAATCGTTTGAAAGTTCGGTGTTTGGGCTGAGGGGTAACGTTGGATCTGGTTTTGGAGCACGTTCAGGTGCGGAAGCAGTACCCGGGTTGAGTGTCGTAGGCTCAACTTTTTCTGCAACTTGTGCGATCGGCTTTGATGCGACGCATCCTGCAAGCATCGCAACATACCGTTCCGACTGCTGGGGGCTGATCTTGTGTGCGAGAGTCTGCCCCTCGGTAGTGACGATCACATCTGTTGGGAACCTGGTGACTTTAAACAGGTTGGCAAGTTTGGGGCTTTTTGTGGCATGAATCTTGAGTGCGATATAATCTTGGCTGATCGCCTGACCTACATTCGCCTGTTTGAACGCCCCGGCTTCTAGGCGATCGCACCAAATGCAATTGTCACTATAGAAATGCAGTAGTAGCAATTTATTTTCTGCCGTGGCCTTCTGGTGGGCGGTGCGTAGGTCAGATTCCCATGCAATCTCGGCTTGAGCGATGTGGGAAGTCATGAGCGAAACCGCGATCATGACCAGTAGTGTAGGGGCTGCCGTGCGCATCAAACCTGCTTCCTGTCTTCAATTTACTGTAAAAACTGATGGCAATAGCGAGAAAAAGGACCTCGCGCCTGCCTTTGATCGGCCGCGTGGAGTCTGCGGCTTGATGCGAACCTACAAATTAGGTCGACTTTGACGCTAGCGTGATCTTTTGGGGCCATCCCATTTTGGTGGGGCTGATCTTCACGAATCAGACTTGACATGGCATTTTGAGGGCTTATATTTCAACTCAAGCTGAAGGCAGGCGAGTTTCACGACTCCGATGCCTCTCCTAGGACGTCTTGATCGCGTCCCTCTGATGTGGCGACACCGCACTTGCGACCACCACACATCGCCAAGGATTTTGGCCAGCAAAATTCATGGTGATAACGGATGTTTTGTCTGCGATCGGATCCGTGAAATGCACGAGGGTAGATGGTTTGAGCCGTCTTATATCCTCCTAACGAACCGTAAGAAGCGGTTCATCCAACTTCAACAACACAAGTTCCTCAAATACCAACAGCATGCGTTGGTGGCTGGACGCCAGAGAAACATTGAAGACGTTCCCCGAGGCCATCGGCGGGATTCGTTAACGGCATGTTCGAGTCACTGAATTAAGCGATCGCACTTAGGGTGCTGATTCGGAAGCTAACCAAAGCGAAACACGCAGAAATTCTGACGTAACCCAGATGATTGGCTGCAGGTTGCTCTCAAGACATCCGTTTTGATCCGACCATTGGCAGCCAAAAGGCAAATTCATAACGAAACAACACTAACAGTTTTGACCTTCGTGGAGCGTTACCGCTGCTTCATCAGTGAAGGTTTTCATCACTCTGTTCCTGTCGCGGTAAATCTTTCAATCTTGCTGAAAAGTCACTGACACTTCCGTTTCAGTGGAAGACGGCGAGTCGAGAAAGTCAAAATCGAAAAAATGCCAGCTGTTCATAAGCAGCAAGCATTCCGGGTTTTGGTGAACCATCGACTCGCAACGCTTCCCTCGATTCGACAAGGTGACCCAAAGAGCACTCTGGATGACACATGGCGAAAAAAAAACGCACAAATCGTGGTCGAAATAATTCGGGTTCCAATGGTTCCGGTTCCGGTGGAAATGGAAAGCCAAGAGCACGTCGACGTCGACGTGGCAGCGGTGGCGGTGGCGGTGGCGGGAACAACGGCGGAGGTCATGCCGATCGGGAACCAGCGGATATCCCAAGTGATGCACCGTTGGAAGAGGGGGAAGGTATCCTCGAGTTGCATCCTAACGGATACGGTTTCCTTAGAAATGCAGACAATAACTACTCGCGCGAACGCAGCGATCCATTTGTCCCTGGCACGATGATTGAAAGATTCGGTTTGCGTCAGGGCGTCTACCTCAAGGCGATGGTTCAGGAGGCACGGCGTCAGCAAGGACCACGCGTTCGTGAGATACTTGATGTTGATGGCATGGATCCAGAAAAGTATCCCGAGGTCAAAAGTTTTGATGCTCTGACGCCTATCAACCCCGAGCAATGGTTGCATTTGGAGACCGAGCGAAAGCCATTGACAAATCGGGTTATCGATTTGTTGGCACCGATGGGCAAAGGTCAGCGTGCCCTGATCGTCGCGCCACCACGGAGTGGAAAGACGGTCATGTTGCAGGACATTGCCAGCGGTATTGCGGCCAATCATCCTGACGTGAAGCTAATGGTGCTCTTGATTGATGAGCGGCCAGAAGAAGTCACCGATATGCGCCGGAATGTCGTCGGTGGCGAGGTGATCGCCAGCAGTCTGGATATGGATGTGGAGAGTCACGTTCGTCTGAGTCAATTGACAATCGATCGAGCTCGCAGGTTGGCGGAAATGGGGCAAGATGTGTTCCTCATGTTGGATTCCATCACGCGGTTGGCTCGTGCCTTCAACAAATGGGTTGGGCGGTCAGGTCGCGGAGGCGCTACCATGACAGGGGGTTTGGACATCAAAGCAATGGATATACCGAAAAAATTGTTCGCGACTGCACGTGCATTCGAGCAAGGCGGATCGTTGACGGTCGTGGGAACGGCACTGGTGGATACGAATAGCCGTATGGATGAGGCGATTTTCCAGGAGTTCAAAGGCACTGGAAATATGGAATTGGTGCTGGATCGTCGGTTGGCAGATCGACGTGTATGGCCCTCCATTGATATCTCGCAAAGCGGTACTCGCCGGGAGGAATTGTTGCACGATGAAGAGACTTACGAAGCGGTCACCATGCTGAGGCGAACGCTGAGCAGCATGCATCCCTGTGACGCTATGGAGCAGTTGACCAAACAACTTGGTCGATTCGAGAATAACAAAGAGTTCATCAAATTGATCAGCGGCGCAGCCAACGCGTTCGAGTGATCATGCGACGATCTCCAAGCACGTGCGGGGTGAGTTTTTGTGTCCAAAACGGTGCCCTATGTGTCATTGCACAGAACTGAAACGCTCGCAAGAATATATGACGATTCATCCGGATGATAAGCGAATTGGTGAGCAGTCTCACTGGAACTGAGATACCGAGCAATCGGCTGCGGGTTCGAGTCCCGTGTCATCCGCTTAGGCAGAGTGCATTTGATGCAGTCTGCCTTTTTTTGTAATCCACCTGCTGCATTTTGGATCTCTGTCGCGTTTCTAATTTACGGATCAAATATCGTTTCGGGGGGGCTGGTCGCCTGGTTTCAGGATGCCGACGAGGCGACCTTGGTCGCAATCCTTCGCGATGCTGTAGGAAAGAATTTGCGATCGGCTCAGCTGAGGGTCGCAAAAACAAAGTTCGTTTCCCTGCATTCGGTATTTGCTGAAGCTCTTTTTCGTCCCCAGCGAGATTACAAAACTGGCTTGAACGAGGGCACCGCACAAATGATCCTAGGGATGTGGCGGCGTTCAATCACGAACGCTTCTTCTTTAGGGAAAGATGGAAAGGTTATTCCATTCCGGCCACACAATGATGAGTTGCGGCATGGTAGCTTGGGTGCCTGGCATTTCTGTTGTTTTGAAATTGAGTGACAAAGTGATGATTCGAGCACAGCTTTACCGACTGAGCATTCTGGCCGCGCTTTTGCTGGCTGGTTTGTGTTTTACGCGAATAAGCCTTGCCTGCACCACGGCTGTTATCAGTGGAAAAGTGACTCACGATGGAAGGCCGATTCTTTGGAAAAATCGGGACACTTCCTTTCGACATAATGAACTCGTGCTTTTTGAGGATGGTAGGTACCGGGTGCTGGCTGTCGTCAACGCGGGTAGCAGGAAATCGGTTTGGATGGGTGTCAATGAGACTGGGTTCTGCATTGAGAATTCACTCAGTAAAGATCTCAACGCTGAAAGCGGAGATGAGGAGAGCCCGTCTAAATCTGGCTTGGGCAACGGTGGCTTGATGAAGCTTGCGTTGCAGACCTGCAGCTCGGTTGAGGATTTTCGCAAGCTGTTGGAAAAGACAGATAGGGAAGGGCGGCAGACCAATGCCAATTTCGGAGTGATTGATGCTCGTGGTGGTGCAGCGATGTTCGAGGCCGGACCTTCCTCGCATGTGATGTTTGATGCAAACGATGCAGGCACCGCCCCGAATGGTTATTTGGTGCGAGCCAATTTCGCGACGACCGCAAGAGGTGTAGCTCCGGCGCCTGATCCGATGCAGCTGAATGGCATTTATTCCTCACAACGATTTTCCCAAGCTTGCACACTTCTGGAACCGTTAGGTAAGGATAGAACCAATGTCTCTTATATTCTCCGTAATATGACGCGGGATCTCTCGGGGACAGATGGGAAACCATATCCTGGAACGGTAAATGGTTTGGAAGGCAAAATTCCAAGTGTCATTTTGACGGAGAACACAATCAGTCGAACAAGTACCGTCTCAGCGGCAGTGTTTCATGGCGTTCGCGAAGGTGAGGATCCTGCCAACACGACGATGTGGACACTCTTGGGAGACCCAAAGTTTTCGATTGCAGTTCCCTGCTGGGTGAATGTGAATGAGGTAGACGGCGCGCTGGCTGATCCCCGTGGCGCTGAGTTGGGTGAGATCGCAATCACGCTTCGAGAGTGGTGTCTTAATCACAAACGAACGGGTGTACGTACTGAGTATCTGCCTGGGATTTGGAATGATCTTTGGCCCGTGGAAGATCAAATATTTTCGGAGGTATCGAAGCAGGTTGAGCGTTGGCGAAAAAAGAAAGCCTCGAAAAATGAAATGACGGCTCTGCATCTTCAGCTCGCTAAGTTGGCTATGAATGCGATGCAGAATGAATTAGTAGAAATGAAGCAGAATGCTTTGGCTTTGCAGACTCCAAGTGCTCCAACATTTAAAGTGGCTCGCGTTGCTATTTATGATCATTCGAACGGGTCCGCCAATGGCCCAAAGAATTTGATTCGGTTTTTGACCGCCGAGAACGGATTTGACTGCCAGCGCATTTCGCCTGCCGAAATTCAAGATGGCCGGTTGCGTGACTTTGATGCGCTTGTGATGCCTGGTGGATCGGGAAGTCTGCAAGCCAAAAAACTCGAAGAGAAAGGTCGAGCCGAGGTTCAAGATTTTGTCAGGAACGGCGGTGGTTACATTGGGATTTGTGCTGGATCCTACCTTGCATCGTCACACTACGATTGGTCGCTCGATCTGATCAACGCCCGAGTTTGGGATCGCTCGCACTGGGCCCGGGGGCAGGGAACTGTGACGCTGGGGATTACGGCGCCGGGTCAGCAGGTACTCAATACTGATTCTTCCGAGGTGGATGTGTATTACGGTCAAGGGCCGCTGCTTGTTCCGGACAATGAACCAGATCTACCAGGCTACGAGGTGCTTGCTCGGTATGATTCAGAAGTAGCCGAAAAAGGCGCGCAGCCGGGGGCAATGGCAGGGACTCATGCCATCATTAGGTCTGTTTTTGGAGCAGGACGCGTCATCTGTTTCAGTCCGCATCCTGAAAAATCCAACGGTCCAAACGGCCTGATGCTGCATGGAGTGCGGTGGGCTGCCTCAGCACCTATGAAAGCGTTTCAGCAGAAGTCTGTTAGGAAGCAAGCCGACATGGTTGAGCGTCCGAAGGCCACTGGAACTGTCTCGCCCTCGCCTTAGATTGACTCTTTAATAGGATTTGCGGCGAGTTGGTGTTGAGTCTGCTTCGGGTCATTCGGTGGGTTCGGGTTCCATCTCGGCTTCAATTTGCTTGATTGCGCGTGTGAAGGCGTCCTTCGCCCGAACACTTTCCGAATCATCCCGCAGTTGTTTCAAGACGGGCAGTGCCGTTGAGGCTTCGGCACCCACTTTGCCAAGCAGAAAGATGGCGTAGAACTGACGCCGACGGTCCGTTGATTTCAAGCCCTCGATCAAGATCGGTACCGCTTCAGGGCCTGCACTATCGATTCCTCGTAGGGCACCGCGGGCAGCGTCAGTGTCATCTTGGCTTGCGAGCATCTGGAAGAGTTTGGGAACTGCACGTTTCGCGTCAGTACCAATTTCTCCAAGTTCGTTAGCCGCAACGCCGCGCACAGTCCAATCTGAGTCCTCCAGAGCTTTGATGAAGACTGATATCATTTTTTCGCGATCGGACTCGACCTTGGCGATGCATTTGAGTGCCGCTGATCGTACACTGCCGCGTTGGTCCTGCAGGACTTTTGCAAGTTGGTCTGCAGAAATTTCAGCTTTGGCACCCAGGGTGCCAAGAGATGGTAATGCCGTCAGTAACACGTTTTCTTCGGTACTGTCTAATGATTTTTTGAGTGCGCTCACGATGGAAGCAGACATCAGTTCCATGTCGCCAATGGATTTGATTGCGGCTATGCGAACAGATGGTTCGGGATCACTCAATAATTCAGTGATGGTCGCGACAATATCCCCGTTACGGTTGTTGGTTTTGCCGATCGCCTCGATGACTGCTTTGCGGACGCCAGCGTTTTGGTCTTTTCGGAGGTTGAGCAGCGGCTTGAGTGCTGACGTTGCTCGCGTTTCAGAGCGCCCCAGCGCGACTGCGGCGGCAAGACGAACGGTCTCATCAGGGTCCGACAGGCAGTTTGTAAAAAGTTTGAGGCTTGTTTCTGTTTCCACGGCTCTGTCCAAGGCAGATACAGCCGCTTGCCGGATAGCGGGGGTAGGATCAACTGCAAGCGTTTCGAGTCTTGCAAGCCATTCTTTTGAGTTTCCGTTCACGCTCGATAACGCGTTGATCGCAGCAGTGCGGACCACAACGGAAGGATCAGCGAGGCACTGTATCAACGGCTTGAGGGCGGTTTCAGGGACGGGGGTCATCGCCGCAAGTGCATTAGCCGCACCAGCACGTGTTCGCTCGGATTCAGCTTGCAACGCATCGACTAGAGGCGCGGTTGCTTGGGAAGCGATGCCAGCTAGCGCTACTGCGATCTGATCACTTGCAGAATCAGAAATATTTGAGGCGTTTAGGAGTGCAGGCACGGCGGGAGCACCAATAAGAGTCAATGCCTTGACGATTGCATCTTGTTCAGTCAATCGAGTGTCATCATCCTCGGTTTGGTCGTTTCGCTTTAATCTTAAGGCGGTAATCAAGGCATCAGTTGAGGCTGCAGCATTTTGTCCCAATGCCCCCAATGCCCGGGCCGCCGCTATGCGGGTTGTTCGTTGGTCATTCTTCAGCATTTCACTGAGGGCCGACCTAACTACTTCTGTCTGGCCTTCGAGGTCTTGAAGTAGATGCGCAGCCGAGCCTTGGACGTTGGGCGATGGATCCTGAATTCCGCGTAACAGTAAAGGGAGCAAGCGACCTTCGTCATGCATCCCACGACCCAACGCTATCAAGGCAGCGGCTCGCACTGCAGGATCTTTGTCCTTTGTAAGTTGAGTTATTGAATCCAGCAGGGGGGCAGCAAGCGTTTTTCCTCTGCCCAAAGCGCGTACCGCGTTTGTTTTTACTTGCGAGTCGTCATCCAATAACGCAAGGGCCAAGCTAGCTTGTCCCTCAGGGCCCAGTTTGCCGAGTGAGTTGACTGCCATCCGTCTGATTGTGACACGGTCATCTTTGAGCAGGGGTGCGAGAAGTTCACTAGCCGGCTTGGCGCTATCAGTCATCCAGCCGAGAGCCTCAATTGCCCCAACGCACTGAGAGGTGGAGGAGTCAGAGACGCGTTCACGAAGCATCGGTATCGCTTCCGGGCCGAGTTGGCCAACTGCCCACGCAGCTCTGTATCTTTTCTGCACACTACGATCAGAAAATAGTTTGCAGAGCGGTTCGATTGCTTTTCCTGCTTCTGGTCCGATCTTACCAATGGCTGTTACTGCTTGCATCCAGACCTGTTCATCACGATCATCCAGTTTCGCTATCAGAGCGTCGATCGCTGGGAGCGCGTCTGGGCCCATGGTAGCGAGCTGGTAGGCAGCGTTACGACGTTTGTTGAGATCAGCATCGCCCAGTGTTTCGGCAAGCTTTTCCGCATCACCTATGGTTGCTGCATCCGCAGGCGGCTCTTGGGAGCTAACCGCGGTTGGTGACGCACCGTAAATCAAAAAGAGGATCAGGGCTGTGGCAGTGGCGGCAGGTATGCGTGCAACAATCGTTGCGTTTGACCTCAGCTTTGGCGAGGATCCTGTTGACACGGATGGCCTCTTCGGCAGGGAGGAATTGGCATTGCATGCGGAAACACTTAGCCGTAGCAGCTTACCCATACCGAGAATCAAAGCTGTAGCTCCGATAGCGTCCCCGTGCTGTCACCGACAAAATCGACCGGCGTACCAAAGCGTTCCAGCATCGACATGAACAAATTGCACATGGGGGTCTCTGAGGAAACCTGCACATGACGACCAGAATCAATCAGACCGCCCGCTTTTCCAGCAAGCAGGACTGGTAAGTTCTCGTTGTTATGTCGGTTGCCGTCACTGATAGCACTGCCGTAACAGATCATTGAGTTGTCTAGCAGATTTGATGTGCCGTCTGGTGTTTCTTTGAGTTTCTGCAAAAAGTAACCTAGCTGTGCAGTATGAAACTGGTTGATCTTGCTTATTTTTTCAAGTTTGACAGGATCATCCCGGTGGTGTGAAAGGCCGTGGTGTCCGTCCGCGACGTTGATGTTTCGGTAGCTACGATTGCTACCGGCATCCGCGAACATACAGCTGGCAATGCGCGTGCGATCGGTTTGAAACGCCAGTACCATCATGTCACACATCAGCCGTAGGTGTTCGCCGTAGTCACGGGGCGTGTTGGGGGGCCGTGGATAATCTACTTCGATATTCGCTGTGTCGTCGTCAGCAGAGCGTTCGATTCGTTGTTCTACTTCACGGACGCCATTGAGGAATTCATCCAATTTTCGTTTGTCTTGAATGGCCATCGTCTTTTGTAAACGACGTGCGTCTTCTGAAATGAAGTCCAGTACACTCATCTTCAGGCGTTCACGTTGTTCCGCTTTTATGTCACGTCCTTTTCCGGGGGAGTCACTGAAAAGTCTCTCGAACACCGATCTTGGATTTGTTTCTTTGCCGACGGGTGTGGATGCTGATGACCAGGCAATGTTGGAGGAGTAGGCGCAGCTGTAGCCGCTGTCGCAGTTTCCTGCACTGCGTCCAGCTTCGCACCCAAGCTCAAGCGAGGCAAAACGGGTTGCGTGTCCTGCTGCCTGGGCAGCAATCTGGTCCACCGAAACACCGGAACGAATGTTTTGGCCAGCGGTCTTCCGCGGCTGGGCACCGGTCAAAAATACTGATGCACTGCGTGCATGATCACCTGCACCATCTCCATTGGCTCGACCCTTATCATGTGTCAATCCACTCAAAACCATCAACTCGTCTTGGACAGGAGCCAATGGCTGTAGAATCTTTGGAAGGTCGTACCCATGACCGAGATTTTTCGGCGTCCAGTCCGGCAGGTGGATGCCATTGGGAACAAAAATAAACGCCATGCGTTGGGGGGGGGTCTCTGGGCGGCTCGAGGCATGTGCTGTCTTGTTGCTCGATCTACCTTGTGTCGCCACCGATTCGAACCAAGGCAGAGCCATTGAGACTCCGAGTCCACGCAGGATCGATCTTCGGGTGTGATTACTCATGTTGGTACTCATGCTTCCGTGTCAGTCACAATTGCTAGTTGAGTGAACGAGTTACAAGACTTTCGGACACTATTCATAGTCGTCCATGCAGGGACAATGAAGCAATGAAAATCTTGGCAGGGAGTCGTAACGCTGAATCTGGGACGGGGTGGGGGGCGGTTAGCAGGGATCTGCTAGTCAACGTGGGGTGGACAAAATGTGGGGTGGACAAAATCTCAGCAAGCTAGCTAACGCAGGCCGCCGAGCCACTGGGCTTGGCAAGCATGATCGCTTGGTTGAGCCTCGGGGGCATTTCTAATTAACCCTCCCCCCACCGCTTATTCTAGACGGAAGGCTATCCCTTTGCACGAGCGGCTTTGGGACTCTTACCGAACCGAGTTGAATTTATTTTGTTCCCATGAGGCCGCAAACGGGAGCATCTAGCCGCCGTTAAGAAAGCGTGTCAAGTTGAGATTGCCGGTCGTCTTCAGCTACCGGAGTTTTTACGCTACGTGGTTGCCTCAGTTACCGGGCTTTTTCAGTTACCGGGCTTTTTCAGTGTGAGCGTGTACTCAACCAGATTTACCAATTGGTCGACGGTCAGAAGTTTCTGCAGGTCCTGTGGCATCAGCGAAGTTTTCTGCTTCTTGAAAATCTCGATATCTTCCTGATCAATAGTTTTGTCGATTCCTTCGCTGTTACGAAGTGTTACGGCTTTGTCCGTCTGGCTAATCAGGAGCCCGGTGATTGCCAGACCGTCCAGTGTTAAGATGGAATAAGTTTCAAAGTTGTGGCTTACCGCAGCACTTGGATCGAGAATGGAAACGTACATTGCTTCACGTGATAATTTACTACCGATCTCACTGAGGTCTGGGCCTACCTCCCTGCCTTCGCCACGGACTTTGTGGCACTTGTTGCAGGTTCCTGCAGTTTGAAATACTTTGAGTCCTGCTTTGGCATCACCTTTACGCTGAACGAGTGCAGACAGCGCTGGTAGCGGTTGGCTATCTGCAGTGGCCGGGAGTTCCAAGTGCTTGGCGGCTGTCGTTGCAATCTCTTTGTTGGTTGAACCGAGTAAGGCATTGGCGGCAGCGAATTTCAGATCATCTGCCAAGTTCCCTGTGGTCACTAATTTCATGATCTGTTGCTGTCCCGTCAATCGCTTTCCCAACGCTTTGAGGGCGGAAGTTCGCACCCCAACGCTTGCCGCATCATTTTGCATCAGGGGCAATAAAATAGAGACGGTTTGCTTGCCTGCAACGTGCCCAATTAACTGGACCGCAGCCCGGGCATTGGTTTCGTTGTCAGATGTCGTCGTTTCAACCAGATAATCGCCTTTGTCCATTGCGAATAGCAATTCAGCGGCTCGAACTCCACCTGTTTCGGATGCATTGGCGAGACTGTACTGCACCAGTGACTCAACAATTTCAGCAGGTTGAAATCGTTCAATCAATTCAAAATAACGCTCACTGCCTTGTTCAGCACGTAGGTATCGCATCACGGCGGCTTTGGCAGGAGCAGAGCTTTCGAGATCGAAATTCTGTAGGCGAAGCACTGTTTCAATGATCAGCTTATCCTTTGGCGTGACTTCCTCTGCTTCTTGTCCCTGCAAAGGCGAAGGAGGTAGAAAAATGAACAACAGATAAGAAAGGGCAGTTGTCGCTGAGACCAATCGCATGAAGGCAGGCAAGTGCAGTTCCCTTGAACATGAAGGATGAACTTGTGGAGGCACCAGTGGAAATAGGTGCTCCACAAAGTTGGCAGAACAGAACGTTGCTCGAGTGGAATACTCGTTCAACAGAGGTCACAAGCCTGCAGTATCAAAGACCCAGAAGACTTTTCAACGCAGCATCTTTGCGTTCGCCGCTGTGGAAGTCGAATGCCCGCATTAACCGGTTTTGTTGTGCCTCGGTTACTTTGGGTTGCTGAAGAGCCTTGACAAGATAATCGGCTGCTGCTGGTGCTCTGCTGCGCCATACGATGTCTTGCCCCGCAGGGGTGTTCCAGTCGTCGCCAGCTTGCTCAAGCCATGCTGCGAAACAGGCATCGGGGTTGGTGTCAGCGCCGATTCCCAGTGCCTCCAGATACCACCGATCTTTTCCGTCATGTTGAAGTGCCAGTTGGGCCCAGACCTGTGCCGCTTGCGGAGATTTGCTGTGCCGCAAGGCAACTGCGATTTCTCGTCGTACTTGGGGTGATGGATCATTAGCAAGTGAAGCAATGTACTCAAGCACATCACCTTTCATCGCTGGGTCCCCAGCCAGTTTCAGCTGACGAGCAAGACGGATTCCAACGATGCGTAGGTTCGGATTCGTGCTCGCCAAGGCCTGCTTGATCGTCTCTGGGCCTCTGCCCTCGATCTTGCCTAACAGCCAAAGGGCTCTCGCCTGGTAAATGGGATTCTTGGAGGAAGCAAGTTTTTGCAGAGCAGGTTCGGCTGCACTCCCTGTTTGGTGGAGTGATTGCCAGGCCATGTAACGCACCGCGTAATTTGGATTCTTGAGTGCTTCGATCGAGCCATCGATGGAAGCGAAGTCATATTCAGGGACTTTGTAGGTGCCCTTGTGATTGCCCGGCATGATTCTGAATAAGCGGCCACGATCCAAGTCACCCATACCATGGCCGCCCACGCCGGGGTCATACCAATCGGCGACAACAAGTGAACCGTCCGGTGCGACCTTCACGTCTGAAGGGCGGAACCACTTATCTTTGGTGCCAGTGAGGATGTCGCGGATCTTTGCAGAGTAACCCGCATCTTCATTCGAGATCATGTACGCCCGGCACACGTTTGGCCCGGCATCGCAATGCACCACATGCCCGCGGAACATGGGCAATAAGTCGCCTTCATATACCGTGATGCCGGTCGGTGAACCCGCACCTGTTTGCAGTAGGTTGGGCACGACGCCCGGGTCACTCAGATGCCAGTGTCGCTCGGGGATACTGTCTCGCATTCCGGTTCTTTTAGCTTTCCACCCCGCACCCGTTTTTTCATCCTTGTAGCCGTAATTACCAAACTCCATCACGTAGTTGATTCGAACGCCTCGGTTACCATCGTCGTCGTTATCGGACTGCCAGATGCTTCCATAGGAATCTACCGTGACCATCCAGTTGTTTCGAAAATTCCATCCGAGCGTTTCGAATTCGCTACCATCCAGATTGCAGCGGAAGACCATGCCTTCCTGGTAAGGTTGGCGATTGGCTGAAACAACAATTCCCGCGGCATCAACGATAGGCTGACCATCCTTGTCCTTGATTTGCCGGCCGGCATTTCCAAAATTGAAGTACAGTTTTCCATCAGGACCGAAGGTGAAAGCATGAATTCCGTGGTCATGTTGCGAACCACTAATACCACTGAACAGGACTTCTTGGGTGTCTGGTCTATCATCACCGTCCGCGTCAGTGAATACCTGCA
>NZGD01000295.1 GCA_002690925.1 Rhodopirellula sp. | reverse complement strand
TTAGGATAATAATACAAACCTTATCGTAACCAGCAGCGGGAACTCGGGGTTTTCGTCTGCTTGGGTTTTTCTTGGCATCGGGGTTAAGCCCCGGGAGCGTAACCCGACGTCATTTACTTCATAACTTCGGTCTTTAACTTGGGGGTTAAGTCTGTAATATAAAGTGTAAAATACTTACCCCCCAGCATTGCTCAGTGACTTTTCAACTGGCCATGAGCAAGGCCGGCGTGGTGGTCGTGTCTTTTTCTACCCCGCTTGAAGGCTGTGCATCTTGCACAGTCTGAAGGGGCTCGACTGCCACGGTTGCACAGTGTTGGTCTGTAGAGGGTTGCTCGTTTTCGAGTCTTACCCTCGAAACCGGCTCACTGCCGCTTGTTGATGTTGCGCCGGATCCGGGAAAGCCGCCGAGGCTGCAAGGTGAATGTCGTTTCATTATTTCTCCCCCTCGCCTTGTTACGTAGGAACTGTGAGTGGTTGCGTTCCGGAGTTCTGGCGCACTTATTCTCTGCGGATGTGAAGTCGTTGCGCAGTTACTGAGGCAGCTGAAGTAATTTTTCGTTGGTGTGTCAGTCTCCTTTGTCACAGAGGCTTTGTTTCCCCAGTCAGTGCCATCGGGTAGGAGGCTGCTTCGGCAGTGCTTCTCCGTGTAAGTGCACTGGTGGGACGAAGTGCTCATGGCGAAGTTGACATTGGCATTGGTGAAGCCCGCTTGTGCAATTGGGGGTTCCATCGAGCAGACGCGACGAGCGATCGTGCGAAAGTCTGAGATGTTGTGCTTGGTGCCGCAGTCCGGTAAGAGTACTTTGCCATCCATTTGATGGATTTGAATAACTCCGTCTTCACAGAGCTCACGCAAAAATTCAGCCCTAACTCTCCAATGTCTGGACTTCCGGCTCGGGTGCGTGGCTGATAGAATTAGCTTTGCAGCCATGTTATCTGTGTACATTTGAGTTCTCTTCTGTGTGAATCCTAACTCTTCCAAAAATTTTCTACAGGAAAGCACGCATTTAGCCGTTTCAACAAGCCCGGCAGCTTCTGCTTCTGCTGTGGATGTGCAGGTAATCTTGACTTGCGTTGCAAAGTATGAAATGCACATGAAATTCAAAAATACCATGCCACATATAATTGGTTTTGTGCTTGCTAGGGTCCCATAGTTTGCATCAGAGAAGGCGACGAGTTGGTTCGGTTCAAAAACCGACTGGTCCTTCCAAAAGCCCGATGCAGGGCCATGCGCGGTAAGTGTGATATCTCTGTTTTGATACATAAATCCCGCAAACTTACGTAATGCTTTCAGGTGTGTAAGTGATGGGCAATGGGCGACCGAAGCTAGCCTGTTCTGGGGGTAAACTGCCCACGGGGCAGTATTGATAACTACCCATCCAGTTGATCCAAGTAGGTCCTTGTAACCCGTTGTTTTCATCATTCTGATCGTCGCTTCGTCTGTAGGGATCTGTGATTTATCAATTACTTCCGTGATTGGTGAGTCCAACCTGTTGTATTTCGTAACGCCAAATTTTTCTGCAAACTTTTCGATGTATGCAGCCATTGACCATGATGTGGTATCCTGATCATCATCATAAGAGATTTGGCACCCCAAAAAATATTCTGGTCTGCCTTTGAAGGTAACTTCAAAGGGTGCTTGTGTCATTTTGTGTTGGAACCATTGCAATAGTTGTTTGTTATTGCTGTAATACTCAATATCGTCTGTATAACAGGAAAGAAACAGGATATGAGTGCCTTTGGTGTATATAAACACCGATGGTTGCGTGGCGGATGGGATCATGCCGATGGAGAGGAGGTAAGTCTTAAAGTATCTTCCCCATTGATCACCTGAACTGACTGCACCATATTGGCAGGCGCGATACCATTGGATCATGATTTCTCCTTGGTCGTTGTGGTAAGTCCATTCTTTCGATGCAGCATAGTTTAATATCCGTTCATAATTAGGGGTGCTGACAAAAGCAGCGACAATATCCATGGAGCCAAGTGCGAATTTGCAGTATCGGGCCAGGGCATGGCACATGCGCCTGGTGGTAGCATCGACGTTTTGGCTGCCTTCACGTAAGTGATCATAGCCATCCACGCTTTTGCTTCCATTGTGTGTTCTCCTGATTTTCATCTTTGTGACATATGGTTTGTTGTCCTTGTCAGGTTCGGTCTTCTCTACCATGACTACAACTTCGCGCATCGGCTTCGCTCCTTCGGATGGGGTTATAGCCTTTGCTGGTACGTAGTCGATGACCTTGACCAAGTTCAATTGCTCTGTAACGTTTGCTAATTCCCACATCGATCTGTGTGGTTCAGGAAACGTGTGAATGTGTTCGAGGCTCTTCGGGACGCGACCGAGCGGCCGGATCTTGATCTGCTCTGGTAATTCCCGAGAGTTTTGTGAAGTTGTCTTTGACAGGGATTGATGTGCCAGGTGCCGCGTGACAGCATTGGCAGCTGCGGGTGGTAGGAGCATGCGGTTGAGGTCTCTTTTGTTGACCCATTCGTTTTCTAGTTCAACATGATTCCATTCTATCAAGTACTGGAATGTTGTTTTTCTTTTCCGCGTTTTTATAACTGTTCCAAACACCTCAATATCACCCCCATCCATCAAATCAAACCATGAATGAACCTGTCTGTGTATATAACCATTGCTTTTTACTTGTGCTTCGGATAATGGTCTGTCGGACTGGTTTGTGTTGTCGGTTGTTGTTGACTCGGCAACGTCAACCCGTGTTGTCTTCCTGACGACGCCACCTATGGAGGTGGAACCGTTGGGTGGAGAGGCTCCCTTCGGGACACTGGGGATGGTGCTACCCTTCGTGGTACAGCCTTCTCGTGGCTGTGTTGTCGGGTCGTTGTTCATGTGAATGTAGGTGGAGCGCGCATCCGCTGTTGGTGGCCGAGTTGGCGTCTGCGATTGCACATGAGGTTGGTATAGTGTTATCCATCCATGTGTGATATCGTATGCAATGTCTTGACGTTTGATTGTTGATTCCTTTCCGTTTTTATCTCGACAGATTGTGCGCAGTGCATCGTGGACGTTCTTGCCATCAAGGAGAGTGCATCTTTCTCTGATGTAAGATCTTGCATTGCGTAATTTGGTTTTGTTGATTCTGATCACATCCTGGTCTCTAAGTGTAGATGCAAGGCTGTGGGGTTTGTGCTTGCTGGACGCGTAGTCAGGATACAATTTTCGAACAGGTTTGTTCAGGTCTTGTACAATGTCTGTGCGTGAATCATGTACAATCAAGAATGGTGAATCAGAGGGAGGGACATTCGGTCCCTCTGTTTCGAACTCAATAACCGTGTCTGCTTGATGATAGAACTTGTGTTGTAATGCATCTAACATTGTCATCTGAATTGGTTTCTTCTTCCCAGTGGTTGTGGTGCGGGAAATGGCTGGAGTACCCAGTCCATCTGCGTCGCCTTCAAGCTCCTGGTTCGTAGACGGTTTGAAGACATTTCTGTGTAGTCTGTATGAAGCTAGACCAGATTGAAAAGAGAGAGAGATATTTTCTTCATCAAACGCAACATTTCTTGAATGTAGTAAAAATCCTGTGCGTAAGCAGTAACACATGTATGCCGCTTTGGTACCCTTTGATCTTCCCAGGTGTAAGCAAGTGCGAGTGAGCTGCATTGCTTTCGGTGCGTCTCCTCTAGACATTTTAACATAGCAAATGCAACCAAACTTGCGTAAGAGTGGAAGTTCATTTTGGTATGTCCAATTAGTCCTGCCTGTCAGTTTAACCAACCTGTACAATTCCCTTGCTGGAATAATTTCCGTAGCCGGGTCAGAGAGTTTCTTGTTGATTAGTCTGTCTTTAACCATGTGATTGAATGCCAAACAACATTGATCCAAACTCTGAGGCCAGAATTCGTGTCTAAGGTTGGCGGCGAAAAGTTGTGCTCGAGCGCCGGCCATGAGAGTCCAGTGGCTGGCTTCGACACGCGCGTTTTCGAAGCTGCTGTCTGCGGCGGTAAGTTCAAATGACCATCCGTTCTCAGCTAGAAATGATTGAACAGAATCGTCGTCTAGTTCCCCTTGACCTCTATCACCCTTAAGATGCTGTATGTTGAATCCAAGGGCTGCGCAATCGTTGCGGAGGGCGAGGAGGACGTTCTTGGTGACATGGGCGTCCCTACCACGGGTAGGGTACACAAATTTGTAGTCTGTTGCAGCTTCTACGAATGTGTAAACATTTGTATAATCATCAAAAGATTGAGAGGAGTCCATGTGCATACAGTCCATAGAAAGATAGCCTAGTTGGTCTTTCGGCCTAGAAGAGAACTTTGTTTTGCTGCGCTTCTTGCCTTTAGCTTGATAACATGCTATGCATTTGTGCATGACTGTTGACAACTTTTCTCCTGGAAAATACAGGTCGTGATACTGGACAAGATGAGACGGCGTGATGTGGGGCAGGCGATTGTGTCTGCGGTCTAGTGGCGTCCAACTTGAAAGGTAGTATTGTTTTTCTTTGTGAACCGAGGCTGATTTTGTTGTCTGTTTGTTGCTTGCATTTTGGCGACCAGGACGGAGAATTTCTTCGCCCGCCTGAAAGGTGGCGCGGTTCGTCGGTGAGAGCCGCCCCGACTTAAGGAATTTGGTCTTGAACGGAGGTGAGTGTGCAATGCCAATCATACTGATTGGTGACCTGAAATACCGTTCATCATTGAATTCGTTGTTGCCAGCAGGTAGCACAAATTTCGAAGATTTCTTTGATGCATCTGCTAGTTGATCGCCGCTGAGGCGAATCGGTGAGTAAGATTTGATATACCTGAAAATCTGTAAAGACTTTTTGTATGACATGTGTTTCTTGCAGAATAGTCCCAATTGGCCTGGGTCAGATCTGCTTTGACCAAAGTAAAATTGCCTGGTAAGTTCAGGGTCATTAAACCCAATGTATTTGATTGGTATACCGTCACGGTGTGATGGTAACTGTGAGGTTCTGTTCAATAATGAAAAGTATTGTCTGTCAAGCATGGCATGTTGTCCAATCTTTGTAACCACATCATCATCAAAAATACAAACCGTTTCTGTCCAGTCTGCATCAGATTGATGGTGATGCAATGCTGCATATTGTTTGACAAATTGTAGTGAGGGTGTATGAATATTTTCATCACAATGTTGCTTTACTCTCAGCTTATGCATGCTGGTGTTGCGCTGAGGCGTCGGAGGAGAGATGGCCGTCTGCGCCGCGCAGTGGTGGTCTGGGTCTGCGCTGCTTGTTCCGATCTCGTCTGTCCGCGGAACGGCTAGCTGCTCTGTCAGCAAAGCCTCGAGTGGACGGTGAGCGTTCGTGTGCGGAACAGCTAGCTGCTTCGTCAGCAAAGCCCCGCACGGACGGCGAGTGAGGACAGCAGCACAGTGACCAGCCGCCATCGCCTGCTGCATTCTCCATGGCATGAGGTAATTGATGATGTTCGTAGCCAACTTGCGCATGATCTGTTGTTCAACTGAATTGCCCAATAATTTTATTTGAACGTGTGGTTTATAATTGGATAGATCTAAAGTGTTGTCAAATCCCATCAAACGTTTGCATTCTAACGCTGTCAACCGTCTATGCGTACCGTTCACATCGTACACCTGTGTTTGGCTGCCAGGGTTGGAGTGGCAATGTGCTTTGACTGTGCATGCAGGTCCGTCTATCGAGTACAAGTTGTACCCCGGTGAGTTCGTGTCTGTGTTTACCGGTCTAAACCTTTGCTTAACAGATCCAACAACTACCGGGCCACGATAGTGAGGGCGGACAGAGGGATTTGCTTGCTTGGTGTAATGGTCTGGAACCCAGACACCAATATTTTTGAGGTTTGTTTCGCTTTGATTAACATGTATATCTATAATTGTGCGAACTGATTTGCATTTATGTGTGTGCTCAGGTGGCCAAGCAAACGTGCCACAGCAGTCTGCCACATCTTGGCGGACTGCTACGATGTACGTGCGCTTTCGCCACTGCGGTGAGTCTGTGTATGTCGCACTGCACATTTCTTTTTCATTGATTACGTATCCAATGCCTCTAAGTCTTTCACGGAGAAGCCTGGCGTGCGATCCTGCGTCGCTGGTAACAAACCCTGGAACCTGTTCCAATAGGAGGATGGGGTTGCGGGTTTTCGAGATTACTTTAGAAATTAGATCATAGGTCAAGTTACCCATAGGATGATGTAATGCTTGCAACCCTTTCTGTGCTTTACTCCAAGGTGTACATGGTGGACCTGCNCAAAGAACCAGTGCTGTGCCAGCACTGGACAAGAACTCGTCGTCCAGGGATCGCATGTGAGTGCGAGTGCAAAGGCACTGGTGGTGGTNTGTGAATANTTTTCTTGCTACATGATCNCNATCGAAATATGCAACTGTNTAACATTTNTGATCTGCTTGTTTGAAGGCGAAGGAAAATCCTCCAATGCCGCCGAAAGCTTCGGCNANGGCGAACGGAGGGAGNTTNGTATGCTGGCGATGCGAAAGCTGCTGCTGCTGTGAATGTGGAAGCTGCTGCTGCTGTGGATGCTTGTGGGCCGGACCAGGTTTGCAGAGGGTTAACCTCTTATTCCTTCTGGGGTACGGTACGTTTGCCTGAACTGTATCTATACAGGACGGTATGGACGGTACGTTGCGGGTTGCCTCCATTGTATCTGAAACCGGTATGGACGGTGCGTTGTGGGAGCCTACATCATACCTGTACAGGATTTCCCTTTCCCCTTCCTTCCCTTTCCCTTTTGCATTGTCCCTTAATCGCCAATGTTGCGGCAGCTGGGCTTCGACTTCTACTGGGGGAGAGAGTAGGGGGGAGGGTGGAGAGATAGAGTGAGATGCCTTCGAAGTGCTGGGTTCAGCTTCCGCAGAAGGTTTGTTAGGATTAGCCTGCTGCGTGGCATCATTGGGGTCCTCTCCTTCATCAGGTTTGTGGTAGTGATGATTGGAAATGTTGATGTTACCTGCGTCTGTGGACGACGGTGTCTGTGTCCACACTGTTGATTGTATGTCATGGTATGCCGATGGAGGTACAATAGTCGGGCTTGGACTTGTAGGAAACGACTTTGGTCGTTTGACAATCGGGTCAGCCAGTGTCCGAACGTGTCCTAGTCTGCCACCATCTTCTGCCATGATCTTGTCAATCTGGCTGTAGATGGCAAGCACTTCCTGTTGTGTAGCTTTGACGTATCGTTGTAGACGTGGTGGTAGTGAGCGAATCTCTTTGAGTCGCTTGTCGTCTTGAGCGAGAGATTTTCGGTATTTGTTCGCATGAAGAAACCGTGGTGGTTGATTCCTGAACTGCCCTGGTGTTGGCAACGCTGATTCCGGATCAGATGCATACTCTTGCATCCTGGTCCGTTGGTAAACAAACTTGTCAAGGTGTGTAGATGCAGCTTCCAGGATAGCGTTGGGAGTACGTCTGCTAGTGTTGTGTTTGTCGTAGGAAGTCATGGACTGTACTGATAGTACATTGTGTGTAGCGACGACATCTTCGTCGATTTCTGCTTGTTGAATAAGCAGTCGTTGTTGCCGTTCTAGCTCGCCTGGGTTCGAAGTCATTGCTCGTCCCTTCTTTGAGCGAAGGATTTGAACCTCTAGTATGGGTATGTCGTTCCATTGATCTAGTGGGACGTCAAACCCATGACCATGACTGTCTCGAATAGACAAATGACATCCATCCTCACCATGCGAGATAAACTTGCTGTCGTCGTACTGTCCTCGTCTGCACATTGTAATAGCGGGTAGTCCAGCAATAAGTCTGTGGTGTCCGGCCGGGTACCAGTTCGTACCTTGAAGTATAGCATCCTGGTCGGTGCCAGGAAACTTGAATCGGAAGTCACCCGCGTAGTGAATCGGTATCGGTTCTCCTTCTCCAAACCGTATCGTATGTCCATAGACCCTTCGCACATTGTGAAGGTCTGATAACCATGGTGTCATGCTTGTGTCGCAACCTGTGTCAAACAAAGATTTGTTGTTGCCAGCTGTGCATGGTGTGCCATGTGATGATGCGAGGTTGATGTTACAGTTTGCCGGGAACTGGTGACACTTTGTCCTGTTTGTAGTTTCCGTGCCGTGGTCCAAAGGTGGTGACTGTGTCATCGGTGGCGGTGTGCCATTTTCTGAATCTGATGAGGTGTAAGATGTCATCGTCTCACCGTCATTGTCGTGTTCAGTCTTCACACCACATTGGCCTTTGCTCTTGCCAGTAGATTTCAGCAGTGGCCATAGTCTTACAGCTTCAGGGTACTTGACTGATATTGCCAAAGAGTTCTTGATAGCATGCACGACGCTAATGCATGGTGTTGTGCGTGCCGTACCTGTGTTTGTGGTACCTGTTGTAAGAGCTTGGTGCGGGAGCGATGTGACCTTTGCATAGACCCATTGCTTCCGTACTCGGCATGCAACTGTTTCTCCTTGGTATACATCTCGTGTGCCCATTGGTTGTGTAAGGTCAAGTTCGGTAGTAGGTACAACCGTACCTAGCCTGTGGTCACTCACGTGTGCGTTGCCTCTACACAAGCAGCATACGGGTTGTTGACATAGCTGGTATTCCAGTGGGCATATGGTCACAAGGTTGACCGTGTCTGCTGGTGAGACATTCACATGTTGACGCTTGTAGCCTAGGTCAACGCAAGCGTTGAATCCGTAGTAACGTCTGATATCGTAGTCGGTACTCCACATTTGGTACAGTCTTGGTTGAGTAGGTATGGGAGGTTCTTGAACAGTTTCTTCGGGTATGGTGCGCATAGATGCAGTGGTATCGTGAAGGATATTGTATCCATCACGATGAATCTTCAAGGCCATACTGATACCGTCTGCTTCTAGTGCCAATAGCCAGCCAGGATTGACGGGGTAGAAGTCAGGTCCTAGACGGCTATGGAGGTACGTATGCAGGTCTGCATATTTGCTACCACACCGGTCGTCGATGCGACCCATGCAGTCCACATCGATGGTGGTGGTAAAGTCAGACTCGTCTGTGATCTTCACCATGTTGTCTCGTCTCCAACCGACTTTGAAATTGAATACGTCTAGTCTGCAGTCCCTGTAGCTAGTGAGGGTATGGTCCACATCTTGTACAAGCTTGATTTTGTTGTCAGTTTCCTGTTGGGATTGTCGTATGGCATTGTCAAAAGCCTGTTGTTCGATCCAATCACTTCTTGGTTGTGAACTGACACAACCTGTGCGATGCAGCTGCCGTGGTAGGGCTGGCGTGTCAGCCTTCGTAAACACCCTGTGAGCGTGCGGTGTCTTAATGACCTTGGTTTGGTTGCAGAATTTTGTTTTCTTTTTCTCTTTCTGTTGCTGTCGCGGTCGCGTTGCTCTTGCATGTCTGGCATGTGTGCGACTGCATTCAGTGAAAACCGTGCCTTGTTTGTTTACCCAGCAAAGCTTGTCACAACCGTCAATAGAGCATTTCGGACGCTGTGAACCCGCGACCTTTGTGTGCTTTCCTTTATGCACACAATTGCCTTTGACTGAGTGGTTGTGGTTTTGCTCCCCCACTCGCTTGACACTTGGTTGGCTTCTGTGTTCCCACCATGGTTTGTCGGAGTCGATACAAGCCTTGTACTTAGCTGGGATCATGTGCGGTGGCCAGTTCAGTGTGTCACTTGGCAGTTTTCTTTTGTTCGGTGGTATTGACCGTCCCTTTGGTGGAGAGGTCATTGGTTGAACTGGAAGTAGAGGTGGAGGCGGGGGTGGCGGAGGTGGTTTGTAATGGGTTGCGTCAACAGTCATTGTCTTTGCAACCGGTTGCTTCTGTGAAGTAACCCCAGCTTTGCGTCGGTGTTGTCGCCTCTTCCAGGCTCTCGTCTTGGTAGTGGCCTTAGCACCAACTGGTAGTTGACGTGGCCATTGTCGCCCAACAAAGACTTGGCACCATCGACGATAGTCCAAGGAGCCAGAGCCTTTGTGTTGTGGTGAGCGGTGTGTTTGACCATAGGAGCGTTTGCATGGTTTCGGTTTGTTTCTGCCATGCTTGATGTGTTGGCAGCGGATTTGTTTCGGGTGTCGGTGTGTACCGTGATTCCCACCCTTCGTGGCTTGATGTCTGTCTCGGTCTTGGTGTATGGATTGCCACATTGCACATGTATTCTTCAAGCCATACTGTCCCCTCTCCTTTCGTATCATGCGGACTGTAGTGTTGTGAGCGCGCACAAAATGATCTTGTTGACATTGTTCTCCGATCCCCGCGCCGAATAATACACTGAGTGCCAGTGAGTCGACTATTTTGGTCAAGTCCATGTCCACCGGCATGACCAAGTTAGCATCTGCCGCTACCCGATAGATGTAGGCTACTCGTTGTTCCCACGTGTCCTCTTGAAGAAGTTTCGCACATCTGCATATCGGTTTGTTGCAGTGATTGCAACTGCGTCTGGTGCGTTGCGCAATCTTAGCTTGTGCAATCAGTTTCTTTTGCAAAGACAGTGAAAGTGTTTCATCTGTCGTTGCCAAACCGGTTTGTGGTGTAGCTGTGAAGAGTGTACGCGGGGTAGACCCTTGAGTGGTACTGGAGCAGCTGGTGTCACCTTGCTTAGGTGTCGTAGACCTCGACCTAGACCTCGGTGTTGGAGAGTGGGAGCAGGTGAATCCAGCGTGTGGTTGCTTGCGCATCATAGCTTGCGTAGACTTGCGTTGCGATGTAGTGCGTAAGGCTTCTGTGGTCGCATCAGACCCAGAACATGATTCCACTGCTGCCCATGCATCTTGAGTGGCATTCCATGCCATCTCCGTAGCTGCCCACTGCAAGCCTTTGAATGTATTGGTGCTGTTGTCTGCGGACTTAGTAGTGTTCATTGTACTTTCTTGTGTAGTCCTGGAAAGAACTGAGTGGCGAACAAAGCGTTGAATAACGTTTGCAGCCTGTTTGGTGCGGGTAACAAGAGTGATGCTGAGTATCTTGTTGTACGTGTGTACATTCATGAGGTGACTTGTCTTGGAAACAATCAGTTTAGCAGCCCTGATTCGTGCAATGTCGCGTTTGTGTAACGCTGTTGTCAGTTGCTGGCGGCACTTGAATGCAATTGCTTGTAGTGACAGTCGCTGCTTGTTGAGAGACTTGATGGAGTGTATAGCAGCATCACGCACAGATTTGGGGTTGTCTGTGTGTTGTGATGTGTCAACGTGTTGGTTCACCGACAGCCAGTGCATAGGTTCTCCTCCTGAAATCCTTTCAAGCTTTTCCAACAGCGGGGAGAACTGGTATAGTCTGCAGTCTGTAACCGTATTGTACTCTTCTTCATTCAACTGGTTCTGAATGAAATAGTAGCCTGGGTCTCGTTGTTGTTGAATGGTCATGAAGTCAATGAACAGATTTTCAACCAGGCCAACGTAGCGTTCGCCTGTGTTGTCGGTATATGTCGAGTGTTGCACTGCGGCCATTCGCAACGCAGCTTTGTAGACCGTGTGCCGTAAGTCAATGTCGGTGCGCATATGCCAGCTGATTTCCATGGCAACCGTAGCCATGTGTGGGTACGAGTTCGCAAGTGCCGTGAGAGCATGGTTCGCTGTTTGTGCGAGAACATAGTCTACTGGCACTCGATCGCTCATGGCTGGGCTCGGAATGTGAGGGCCAGGTACAAAGGTACCGTCGTTGTTCTGTTTTCTGACCCAAGTATGCTTCCCTGCGCTAGTTTGCTGTTGTAGCCATGTAAAACCTCTTTCTTCTGAGCGACTGACCTTGACAAAGTGTCTGAGCACGGTGGTCCCTATGGTACGGGTATCCAAGTTGTGGTTGTGTGGATCGTCACTTGTACGAATCACTGATAGGAACGCAGACACGGTAGACTGACGTTGGAGAGGGTCAGAAATGAATTCGAATTTCTTCTCCAAGGCCGAGGTGAGTGATGAGTCAATAGTGCCCATGGAGAGCTCTATGTGATTTGTATCTGGTGGGTCTATCTCACCTGACTCTGAAGAGTTTGCACAGTACCACTTGCCGCATAGCTGTCGGTGTTGTGGTACTGGGTCATGACATTTCATGCACTCCCCCATAGTGTCATCACTGTCACTTTGACTGTCTACTGCATTGCGATGCTTTGCCATGTGTTGTTGGTAGAGTAGCTGGGTGAAGTGGCTTTCAATTGTTCTGGAGTTCTGTGACATTCTGGGTTGTGGGTGCAGTGTGGTGGAGTCTGTGACAATACCAGTGTTGCCATAGTATCCGTGTAGATCTCGTAGTCTGTACGCTCTGACTTCCCGTGCCCAGGGTTGTTCTGTGTCGTACGTATCCATCTGATCAGAGATCACTGGAGCGTGACCCAATACTGCATTGTGGCGCTTCTCAGCTGTCATGTCATGTGAAACGCGTAGTACTTGGTGCTGGGTGCCATTGTTGTGGTATTCACCGTCAGTTTGTATGGTAGAACCCATCACCGTAGCCAAGTATTGATATGAGTCATTGAACTTCGCCTGCAATTGATCCGTCTGATCCGAATCAATGAATCTGCGAAGTTGACTGTGAACCATCAAGCTGCGTTTGAGTATGTATTGTTCCCACTTACGCAGTGTGGGCAGGTCGTATTGTTGCCAAGCACCGCCAACGAACTTCTCAAAAATCACATGTGCACTGTGTGCACGACCAGGTTTGTATTGACGGTACCAATTTTGTATCTTCGTAGCATTGTCATGGGTGTTCGCATTTGATGCTGCGCCATCTTGTAACCATTTCTGTACCGCTAGTATGGTCACCACCTCCGGGGGTGGATCTGCATACTGGGTAAGGTTGGTTGTGATGTGTACCATAAGCTTGCGTATGGCCGCGGTGACGGCAAAGGGAATCTTGTCGCCGCTGGAGATAGAGCGCGTAGTGATCATAGTGGATTGTGACCGGAGTTTTGCGCTCACAGTAGCCATTACATACGACGGTAGGTACATGGTTGGGGTAGTCGTGACTGAGGCATTCACAATTATGCCATTGTCAATGCATTTCTGGTACAATGCAAGTAGGTGTTGTTCATTGTGGTTTGTCGTCTCCATTGATGAGTGCCACTGTTCACAAAACGTCAATATAGCGTCTTTCATCGCTCGTGACTGATGAAACCATCGCTGAATAACTTTAGCTGCCTTGTCACGAGCATCGGTTGTTTGTACTAGTTGTGTTTCCATTTTCTCTTCCTCATCGTCATCGGGGTGAGTGGAAGCCAGGTGCAACGTGTTGCGTTTGAACAGCATTGTCGGAGTTGCCGGGTGTGGGTTGGCTCGGGGTAGATCTTGGTCTAAGCCGTTCGAGGAGGAGGCAAGTGATGAGATTCTATTCTGTGATACTGACACAAAATCATCGTTGTCTTCCTCTTCATCATCAACAATGTCATCATTTTCATCAAAACCCAACACATCTTGCATACCCGACCTGAGCATCCTCAATTCACTGTCCCCTTCGCACCAGTCAATACCCCTGTTTTGTGGTGGGAGAGTTGGTGGTGTAACTGGCCGGTAGGAATCTGTCTGGTAGTTGAAGTCCAGTAGTCCGTCACCTTCGCTGTTGTCACGGAGGTCGCCCATTGCCACTGCTGCCTCCACCTCCTCATAGGACGGTGGTATTTCTTGAGCTGATGCCTGATTAGTAGTGTTGTCTTGTGCATGCAATAACTCTTGTGTGATGTCATCGAGTGGGCGATCATCCAAAAGTTTGATCAGTCCCTCAAGATTGTCCGTCTGGTCCGTCATTGTCCCCACTGTGTCATCCGGAGTTTGCTCCCCCAGAGCATCGACTTCACGCATAAACTCATGTCTGTTGTTTGTCCACAAGTCACCAGCGACCGAGTTCGAGTCAGTGCTGTTTGTGTCAGCATTCGTGTCGGTACTGGATGCAACTGAGCCTGCATCTGCTCTAGCCGCCTCAAGTTCCAACTGAAACGATCGTTGTCGTAGTGTGTCTGCTGATGTAGAGGGATCTGGTGCACTGAGCGGATCCTTGCCGTTGTGGTCGTACAGGGCATAGCGGAGGACATCAGTGCCTCTGTGTGGGCCATTTGTGTACTGTAGCTCAAATTCTCTGATGTAGCACTCCGTGTTCCACCTGTAGTCAGTAGCACTCGACCGCTTAGCCCATTGTAAGTATGTGTGAGGTGAATACCATGACTGGCCAGAAGTATCAACGACTGTCCTTCTGCTGTCAGCCATGATCATTGCTTCTCTTGGTTGTGCGACAACAAGTTTCCCATAGTTAGTGTAGCCAAAGCATTGAAACCGAAAGGGGGGGTAAACGGCTTTGTTTCTAGATGAGTCATGTTCACACAGTAAGCAAATCTTGAAACCAGTGTCATGACCACTCCGTGAACCAAACTGTAATGCAGGCAGCATCCGGTCACACATGTTGCATTGTTGTTGCACACCACGCGTGAAAGGTGAGGTATAGCCAACCGAATCGTGCCAGACTGTTAGTGGCACCCGTGGGAACTCTGGTGTGGTTGGTGGTACCTTCAAGTCTGAGAACAGTTGGACTGGAAGTCGCGGGATCTGCGGCACGATTGGCTGAGGGGAGAACATAGGGCCAATTACTTGGTGTTGACCCATAGTGTAGGTAGCAAAGTTTGTTGGGAGGGTCGGTTTGTTGAACAGTGGTGTACGTTTGTCATTGTTTAACATTGTGAAGTTGGGCATCAGCGACATGCTGTTGATGCCCATCGAGCCGCCTTCGGGTGTACTTAGTAGTGAGCCTGTGGTGCCTCCGGTCTTGGGTAAAATGGTTGGCTTGCCCATCACTAGAGTCCTTGCCTTCTTACGTGAGTGATCCTCATCATCCTTGTCCTTTGAATCCCTGTCATGGTTCTTGTCGTCCTTGGTGTTCACTGGTTTTATCTGTCGTAATACCGGTTGCGTATTGTGCAGCCTTGGTGATGCAAACAGACCCGGTATCAGTGGTACCCTGCAGGCTACACAAGATGTTGACTGGCATTGGTACCTCGTACTGTGGTCAAGGATCACCATGGGATTGCATGTGACCTCGGGAGTGCCAGTCATTGACATAGGTGTCTTTGGCCCCGGTGGTGTAAGGATTGCCTGTAGGTGTTTGTTGACTAGCGGTGTCATTGTCGGTGGTAAATTTTGTCCTGTCATTTGTGGAGTAGATCCCAGGGTCGATGCGGCACTGTCGACACCCTGAGGCGTCGGGTTCGCATCATTAAGATAGGACACAGGCATAGGCACAGATGTATTGTTCCATTGGTGTGGTGGTTGGCATCGTCGTTTGATGCCATGAATATATTCATACTGTGACCTCAGTATCATAGACATTGTGAGAACCAGGATCGGGTTGATACCCTTATTGTGTTTCTCAAGGAAGGTATCACTTCTGTGGCAGCTTAGTCCAGCCTGTATGATTCCCAGTGTCATTAATAGTTCTTCGTAGTCAATAGTCAGACCACCATGATTGAATTGAAGGTAAGATCCAGAAAGAACCTGTGGGTGCTGTTCTGGAATTGGACCAGGGTCAATCTGCATGGTCTGGAACATGTAGATGCGTGCGAGGGCACGCGTCGTTGCAATCTGTCCTTGATAGTCAAACTCTTGTGGTGGTGTTGAGATTAGTCTGAATAGAACCCGCCGCACATCTGCTTGTACGGTATTGTTGTGTTCCAATCCCTCCTCTTGCTTCTCCATGATGCTGAAGCATCGAGTGAGGTCAGGCGGATCGGGTTGGTTAGTAAGGTTGTATAACCTGGTGAGCTGAACCGATGGTAGTACGCAGAGTTTGCCATTGTCCAAGTTAGCATGGATAGTTTTGTCAATGGTATTGTCTGTCGTTGACGGAGGAGAGAACAAAGGTTCCTGTAGGACGTGGTGAGCGGCTCCCGGAGTGTGAACACTATTGGTTTCTCTACCAATGAAGCGTGTTGTTGATCCTTGTTGTAGGTCTGTTAATTCCGCAGCCGATGCCAGCGTGACATCGATGTCACGTTGGTGGTGCCAGCCTGTTTGGCACCAGGCCGGTGTCGGTGATCGTGGGCCATCATCAACTGTATTGTATGACTCGGGGGGAATGAGTCTAGGGTCATGTTCGACATGTCCAGTGTCCTTGTCTGTCCACACAATTCCGGTCGAGGTACGGAAGTCCATAGCCTGTATGCCGGTAGAGTACCTTTCCCAGTATTGAGCAATTTTGTTGTCCCATAAGGAGTCATTCCTTGCCGCCCTTGCACCACATTGCATGAGTAGCATCTTCGCCAAGAACGGGTGCATAGACCGTTTGATCATCCAGAGTTGTAGCACATACAATGTCCGCCGTTTTCCTGCCTTACAATGAATAACCGTAGGAGTAGCCGTAGCGAAGGCCCAATCCAGGAACTCGAAACATTGTTGTAGTTCTTGTTCTAGTGCTATTGCTTTTGGTTTGCCATCAAGGTATTGTTCCACCTCATTCCCCGGGTTTTCTGGTAATGCAGTGACCCTGTGAGTGTGGATAAAGTGATTGTGTCCGTATGAAACTGAAGCCTTGGTCTGGTTGACAAGGTTGAGACTGGCCTTGATGCCTAGTGCTTGTATCAGGTTTGAATTGTTCGCTGTGCGTTGGCTGCACACGAACATGGTGAAAGGGGGTGTTCCAACTGCATTGTCTATAGCTACAATGTAATCTTTGGATTCGACAGCCATCGTCACTGCATCCCTTTTGTCATGATTGGTGATGGCACTGAGCGGCATTTCCAATAGCGGGTGTGCCAGTAACTTCTCATCATGAATGTCACCAAAGTCTTGTTCTGTTGGATCGTGTATGCTTTCGTATGCAGTCCTGTAGCGACCAACACTGCTTCTCATTAGCCCTTCCCCATGGTCACTGTCTGTACCCGAGTACGTTGATGTCGATATCATAACGTACTGCACGTGTGTAATCTTTGTGTTTTCTGGATCTGAGTCGACCTCTATAATTGTCTCCGTCCTTGTGTTTGACGACTGTGACGCTCCGGTTGCGTCATCTGTAGTGGAGTTAGCAATAGATTCAGGTGCCAGTGGCTCTGGCTGGTCTTCCTGTGTTTGTTGCTCATCCGTATCAGTCGGAGGTGACAATGGTAACACCACGAAGTCACCATCCTTCGTGTTCTTATCTTTGATAGAGTTGTCATCCATACCACCCCTGATAGCCCCAGGAATGGTGACCGTACCGCCAGGTTCTAGCTCGAGATCTTGTAGAGGTTGGTTTGGTACCATGGTCGTACCAGTAGCGTCGAGTAGCACAGTAGGGCCATCACCAGCATTGTTGCTGCTGCAGCCAGTGCCAAGTTGGCTAGAGCGTGCTGGGATCAGAGAAAAGGCAGAGGTAGCAACGCTGCCATTGTGACGGCGACGATTGTTATTGCCACTGCGAGAGGAGTTGCTGTTGTAGCGTCTGCCACCCACTAGAGTCTTTGTGTTTTTCTTGTAGTTGGTGGTCTTGTTGCGATTGGTGTTTGTCTTGTTGCCATCATTGTCGATGCGCTTGCGGACTGACGCCGGTAAGCTTCTGTAGCATCGTGGGTTCATGTAACGTTTCATGAACAGCAGCTGTTTCGTGGAGAGGTTTGTTTGTGCATGAATCGATTCTGCTCCTCCCCCAGGCATATTGCAATCCCTGGAAATGTGGCCTCTCAGGCCGCAATTGTTGCATTGGATCTTGCGCTTCTGGTTGCCAGAGTTGCCCATGCGGTTTTGCTGTGCCGCACGACCCTTCGGGTAAGACTTATTCTGAAAAGCCTTCTTTTGGAATGGCTTGCGGAAATGTGGCCGCTGTTGCCTTTGTCCTCTCGGTTTGTTTTGGAATCGCTTGCCCTTGAAGCTTGGTTGCCGCTTCGTGCGATTCTTGTTGCGATTGAAACTAGTGAGTGCAAGTGCATTGCCATCACTTCGCATCGTTCTGCTTCCTGCAGTAATTGTACCCATCTGTGCATGTTTGAAATCCCACAATGCAAGTTCTTGACAGAATTGGTTCCATGTCCATTCTGGATCTGCCTCCCAGTAGCGCTCTACGAGGCGCTGGAACGGTTTGCGTTCGCGAAGCTGCCCCACGACACGGAACATCAGCTTCGGTAAGTCAAGCTTGAGTGGAATGGTCTGATCCACCCTAGCCTCTGCAACCTTGTCGATTTCATACATGAGGAAATCCCTGATGCCCATACCAGTGAGGTTGCGAGGTACCTTAATTTGATTCAGGGTCTCTTCTGCTAGCCTGAAATTGTAAGAGGTACGTGGTCTGTACCTTGTCTGAAATGCAAGAAACTTATCTCCCCTATTCGTAGGAAAAATTCCATTCGTATCACACCAGCGCCGTGCTCCTCCTCGTAGACAGTGAGTAAGGATGTTGTATGTGACATTCGCCAGGTGATTGTATTGTTCCACCGTGACATGATAGCGCATTGTATCTGCGATCAGTTGTCCAGTTTCGCTGTGTGTTCTCATCACACATAAATCTCCCTTGTAATCCACTTCACCAACAAACACCCAATGCACATTAGCAGTCAGGTCAGCATCATAGTAACAATCTGGCAAGTACTGCTGTACGATTGGGGTAACTCGCTTGTACTTGACCACCGACTCTGTAGGGAGAATGGAGGCTGTGCGTGTGTCTGGTTGGTAGTCGAAGATGCTGGTAGGTGAGGTGGTCTGGGTGAGTGGCCCTTTGTGGTGGGGCTGTGGTGGTGGTGGTGCCATCTGGGTTGTTGCTGAGGGAACAGTGCTGATGGACCAGGGTGGCAACGGGGGTTGTTGCAATGGAATCGCTGTATCTTTAGATACATTGCCCCGGGAGGGGTTTATTGCTGCTGTAGTTGCAGAGGTAGGAGGAGAGGGATCAAAATCTTGAATGATCTTCCTGACATCCACACCTTGCTTGAACTCAATTGTAGAGGAAGGTGGGGTAGGATGCGTAGAACCAGTCTGTGCAGGTGTAGTGTCGGTATTGTGACCTGCAGGTTGGTCTTTGGTTTCTTTTTCTTCACCTTCTTGTGCATCTTGTGCCTGTGAAGGTGTCTGTGGGTGTTGTACTTGTGCTTCATTGAGGTCATCTGTGAGTTGTGCCTGGGTGAGCGCTAGAGATGCCTGTAGCAGGTCTTGTGGTAGGCCAATGACAACTTGACCGTTGATGAAGGGTGTGTAGCCTAGTTTTGAGGCCACAGATTTGAACTGCTTGAAAAATTTTGAGGCGGTTGAGGGATCTCCGCCCCAGGGTTGCACATGCTTGTCAATGAACTTGTAGTCCACATTGCACGTCATTGAAACTCGCAGGATCTCAGGTGCTGCGTGTTTGTTGATATGACTTGCACCCACTGTCGTGTCATGCTGTGTGAAATTCCCATTCAGCATGAGGGTCTTATCGATAGAGGTCGTTCTTCTTGGAATCATGATTCTTAGCTCCGCGAATGGCTCGTCAGGATGTCGAGGTAGGTCGCGGTGACGTCGGTAAGCAAATTGAAGCCAGGTAAATAGCTGTACTGGTGCCTTATTACCAAATATCGCTACACTATCCCAGTCACCCCTCTACACAGCTCGCGAGCGCTGGTTTCGAGGCGGAGGTACAGTGCGGGCGGACGCGATGTATCGAGTCTCGGGTACTCAATAAATCGGATTGTGGTATTATGCCATAGCGATGCAGCAAAAGTCAGTGAAAGACAAAAAGGCCAGCGAGAGGAGCATCGTGAAAAGTGACTCCTTCGATACTCCACTTGAACTGCCTGTTTTCTTCCGATACTCCAATAAAAACTAAGCTAAAGCTACTGAAACTTCGTTTCTGTATTTGCAATTAGGCTTTTGGTGCAGGAACGTAACGCAAACAACTAGTTGTCGCTAAGACGTTATTTTGGTCCTGGGGGTCTCGGATCATCCAGGGACTTTGCTGCGCATCGTATCACCGTATAGCATATTAACATAGGTTCTATCCGTTAGGATAATAATACAAACCTTATCGTAACCAGCAGCGGGAACTCGGGGTTTTCGTCTGCTTGGGTTTTTCTTGGCATCGGGGTTAAGCCCCGGGAGCG
>NZGD01000294.1 GCA_002690925.1 Rhodopirellula sp. | reverse complement strand
GCTTCCAGATACCCATTGATTTCAGATTGAATTAATTGGGCGGTTTCAAAAGAGGCCACATCATCTTTGATTACAAAAGTTATTTTTCCATTGGCGACAAAAGCGGTCTTCACCGTGGCTTCCATTTTGGCTCCACTTTCGATGGTCGCCTTGGTCGCCGGCCCATCCTGGGACAACCTCAGCTCTCCTTGAGCCATTGCATAGACGGTTGGATTATCAGCCCGAGGACCGAGCAAGGGCGTTAGCATCAACACACCACCCTCCAAGCTCTTCGCTGAGATCGCCGTGACTGTCACATCAACAACATCACCTTGCTGAGCCCCAAATCGAGGCACTTGCGCCGTCACAAACACCATCGCGACGTTTTTTGTTTCCCCTAGTGACTTAACGTCCAACTGCCCATTACGCTCAAGCCCGATGGGGCCGCCCATCAACTGGATCATGCGACTGAGCGCCATTGACGTAGCCGCGGAATCAGAATCGCCAGTCCCACGAAGCCCGGTCACCAACCCCCAACCTTGCAAGGTGTTGGTCTCTTGGCCTTTCACGCGGCAAATCTCACCTAAAAAACGCACACCATCCTGGCAGACCCCCAGTTTTACCTGCAAACCCACAATCACTAGCGCAAGTAAGAAAATAATATGAGCGTGGGTTCGAAAAGTCATCATACATCCATTGAAATTCGATAGCCTGACTACCCGGCAACCTAAAACGGACCGAACCGATCGACCCATCGCTGGAACCAACCCCGGCTTACCCCGTCTCTCAGCTGACCCTGATCTGCTTTTCTGATTTCGAGATCAATCAAGTCTTTGCTGAGTACCACATTATCCGGCCCGATGTCGATAGCACGACAAATTCCCGTCAGCGAGGTTTCCCAGAGGTTGTCATTGATGCGAATATGCTTTCGAGCCTCAAGCACTAAGTTTCCATTGGGTCTTATATCAACAACTGTGGCAGCAATATTGAAGGTCATCGATTCCCGAGACTCAACGGAGGCATCGGCTCGATAATTTGATTGTGATTGAAAAGCGATGCCGGGCTCTCCCTCGACCATTGGCTGAGGGATGAACCGAAAATTGACGAGCCGAACCCAGTCATTCACGATCGCATCAAACAGTGTTCGCTTTCGATTATCGACGTTGCCCTCTGCCATCACCCGGGTAATTTCATCCACGCGGATAGTCACCACATCCTGTTTTTGAAAAACACGCAACGGTGGCGCGGGCTGATAGGTCCAACTCGCATCGTTAAGCATTACCGGGGGAGTGCCTGGATATCCGTATCCGACTTGCGGCAACTGGGGTGGCGCACTTAATTGCGAAGGAGCTATTTGCTGATTACCAATTCTTGGCGATGGTACCTGAGGCACCTGCAACGCATTGCTGAGCTGCATGGGCGGTTGCTTCCCCAGAAAGGGCACCGCTTGCCCACGCAAGTTTTGCGTTGCGAGTGGTGCTGTCAACTGCATATTTGCGCTCGCCTGCCTGACAGGCAGCGTTTCGCGTACCTGCCGACCTGGATGGCCCGCTCGCAGCAATGAACTGTCCTGCGAGATTGCTGCACCAGAACCTAATCCGATGCTCACCGCAACCAACCCGCACAAACAAGCAAATTTTTGTATCACAATCATTACCGGCACTATTCCAATGAGTTCTCAAGCTGGGGTGGACGAGAGAGGATTTCCACAACTCCCGAGGCAACCACACGCGCGATCTTGCGTTTCCGGGGCCTGAGGGTTTCAACCTCAACGAGGCCGTTCAAAGGTCCATCCTCAAGAGCCTTCGCGGCCGTTGTGATCACAATTCCAGCACCAACAACTCGCAAGTCGAGAAGATCACCACGACGCACCAGTGTGGGCTGACGGACATCACTCCTCAAAATCGGACGATTCAAACGCAGCGATTTGCTTACTTCCATTCCTACCAACTGCTGCAATGAGTCGAAATGTTTTTCGTCAATTTCCCCAGCCTCAATTGGAATGAGATGAACATCCTGAAGAGCAAGACGGTGCCCACGAGGAAAGCTCTTTTTGGGTGCCGCCACAACTGACTTGGCAGTGAGCTGCATACTCACAATGAGATCAATTGGGCCATCGAGGCCACGCCCCTCAAGTCGAAACTTACACAATCCCTCACGGAGTTTGTGTAAACAAGTAACTTCCTCGATGCCAGAAATTGATTCAAACTCTTGATACGCTTCATGCTGGGGTGATTCAAGAAATCCTTGAAGAACCTGCCACGCCCCGCTTTCCTCTGCAGACAACAACGGGGAATCCAATTCAATCGCACCTGCAAGCGTCACGCGTCCGTCTGTGCTGAGACGATCTGCTTGACGAACGTAATTACTGACGGCCATCTTTCCCGCCACCACCCAGGCCAGGTTCTCGCCCAATTGGACCTCAATGGTGCCATCCGATTTGATCCGCAAGTCATGAGCCTCTTTGGGAACGTTGACTGCTGGGTACAAGGGCATGCTCGAGTGCTCGCCTTTAACGACGAGATCACCATAGTCATCGACATCTAAAGCCCCTCCGGGCAAGCAAGTGCGCCGATTCGTTTTATGGTCGATGACCTGAAGAAAAGCAGCGCCAAGAATTGCGACATCCAGACCACGATTGGTCGGTCTTATTTTCTCAACATCCACAACTCGAAAATCATATCGATCAAGATTACTCTCTTGGGACGCTGAAGATGCAGCGATAATCCAACGATTAATTTTTAACAAATGGTGCGGATCGATAGTCTTGATCGACATCCTCGGGCGCACTCTTCCTGACCTACCACCCGGCAACCTACCGACATTCGATGCCACTGATGCTTGTGACACTTCTGAAGCAGATCCAAATCCCGCAGTCGGATCACGAGGGACCTCACCATGGATGACCGCAGACTGGACTTTCCCACGCCCCGATTGACTGCGGACTTTTATTTTCTGAGGGCCAATCCAGCGAATCAGAACAGAGTTTTTGTGACCACTGTGAATGAAGGGCTCTAAACGATGGCGTTCAATGACCATCTCAGTTCCATCAACAGGAACAAGGCCGATCCCGAGGCGAGCAAGTTGGCCCCAACCCGGCAGATCGGGATCCACAGGCTCCACAACATCCCCCAAACGGATCAGATTCGATGTGAGCGAGACATTTTTACGTGATCGAAGCGTCAGTGCGGTTAGCCGCAGGCCCGCTTGCCCTGCATTATAGTCGCGTTCAATACGTCGAATCGCATCACGCTGGATCGCATCCTGTGCCAACGCCTGACAACAAGACATTGGATAAAAAAGAAGACATGCAACCCCCGCAGCAAGTGTGCCCAAAAGCACATCTCGCCAGAGAACGGAATGTCGGAAAGATGGGGACAAGATTGGCAACGTGGCAAGCCTCGATACGCTTAACGATGGATCCAACCCGTAACAGCCAGATGCATGTTGTAAAAGTGTTTTAGAAACGGCGCAGATTGGATATATTTTGCATGATTTGATCGCCAGCCTGGACCGCTTGACTATTAAGTTCGAAAGCGCGCTGGGTTGTAATCAGATCGATCAATTCCTGAACCGGCTCCACATTGGAAGCCTCTAAAGACCCCTGAACGATCTGACCATAATCTTCTTCATTGGGATTCCCAGATGCTTCTGGTCCCGATGCATCCGTAGCCAAATACAGGTTTTCACCGTTCTTCAGGAGACCATCCGGATTGATGAATTTGGCTAGCTCAATCTGTCCTTGAACCACCAGCTCGGTTTGGCCAGGAATTCGTACTTGGACTTCTCCATTGGGAGTGATCACAAGGTTTTCAGCATCTGGTGGGATACTGATGGGTGGATCAAGCCGCCGACCTGTTTGAGCCGATCCGATGACCAGATCACCATCCGCGTTGATGTCCAGATTTCCGGCTCGCGTGTACATCGTTTGCTGACTGGCGGGATCAACGACTTTTAAATAGCCATTGCCTTGTATGGCAACATCAAGCTTCCGATTCGTCTGCTGAAGCGTGCCCTGTTGCTGGTCCGTCTGTGTGCTCGTGATTCGAACACCAGTTCCCACTTGGGTTCCAACGGCCGTTGGTGTTTGCGTGGCATCCAATGCACCCGGATAAACTTCTGCCCGATAAAGTAGATCCTCAAAGTTAGCCCGGTCTTTCTTGAACGCAGTTGTATTGATGTTGGCCAGATTATTGGCAATTACATCAAGCTTCGTTTCCATTGCTTCCATACCGGACGCAGCGGTGTACAGAGTTTGGACACTCATTTCATTTCACCTGTCAGAGTTAGTCGTGAATTTCCGGTTGGTTTCGAAAATGGAGGAAGCAAAGATAGAAATTAGGTAACGAAGCCCGCAGAGTCTTACTTTAGGACCCGCCCAATCAAAGTTCCCATGACAGAGTCCTGATTCTGAATCATACGAACGTTAGCTTCGTACACGCGTGACGTTTCAATCAGCTCCATCATTGCGTTCGTCGGACTTACAGCAGATTGCTCAAGCGTCCCTGCTACTACCCTTCGTTCACCACTTGGTACAAGATCAAAGTCGGCTAAAGGTTTGAATTGATTTCCACCTAGATGTGAAACGTCACCCATGCTTTTGGGTTTGCCAAGCATCAACTCCCAGACGTTCTCGCCCTGACTTATCTGGCCCTCGGCGCCCACTGAATAGGGAAGACTGGGATTGAGCTGTATCGATTTCCCGTCGTTTCCAAGCACTTGCTGTCCAGTTTGATCAACCAGCAAACCTTGTGAATCAAACTGAAAGTCGCCAGCACGCGTCAAAACCCGCTCTCCCTCGGGCGACTGCAGGACAAAGAAAGAGTGTGGATCCTGAATCGCAAAGTCAGTTTCACGTCCCGTCGTTTTCATCGGCCCCAAAGCAAATTCTGTTTGAGCATTTTGAATCGTGACACCACCACCGATGTCATCGGCCCCGCCCAAGCCTGAGGGAACGTCACCTTTCTCGATCAACTCCGCAAATCTTGCTTGCAGAATGGTTTCCTGTGGCTTGAAACCTGGCGTATTCACATTAGCCAGATTATTGCTCAGCATTTTCATCCGGTGACTCTGGGCGTGGGCACCGGAAGCCGAAAGATAAACGCCATATGGCATAAAACTGCCTCAGATCGGGTAAAAAAACGAGTGACTCCTGCAACGGTTAACAATTCGCAAGAGCACGGCACAAGGTCATTCAGCAAGAGGGATCAACACAACCTCCCGATATACAATCACGCAGCAGTCGCCAGATTTGCGGTATTTTTCGGTTGCCTTTGCCGCTCCCAAGAAGGCCATGCCAGAGTTCTCTACTCAGATTTCGCCCCCAACGAGCACCCTATCAGGTGAAAACTTGCTCAAAACCAAACCCAATTTGTCAATCGAGAGACGCTGCTAGCGAAGGGGGGTGAGCACAATTGGGCGAGACGGCCGGCACGAATCAGGGGATACCGACCATGCAGGGGTCGCCCATTTTTGACAACGAACATAGACTTTAATGGGACCCGACCGCCGGTCCGAGAGAGTTAGTTCGATTTCACGATAATGAAGATGCCCAGCGAACAAGATATTTACGAGGAACACGTCCTTGACCACTACGAAGACCCCTATCATCGCGGGCCTTTCGGTGAGGCGACTCACGCCCACGAAGCCGACAACCCGCTTTGCGGAGACCTAATCCACATCGATCTGAAACTCAGCGTCGATGGAAAGGTTACCGAAGCTTGGTTTGATGGCGAGGGATGTGTGATTAGCCAAGCCTCGGCATCCATGCTGATCGAGACCATTGAAGGCAAAACACTCGATGAACTACAGAAATTCTCTGCAGAGGACATGCTTGCATTATTTGGCCCCAAACTCACGCCCAATCGCCAAAAGTGCTGTCTGCTATCGTGGCGTGTCCTACAGAGCGCAGTGCACTCCCCCATCGATCCCAACGACGAGGAAGTAGAAGGGCCTAGTTTTGGCGGGCCAAGCCTCGGCGAGGAATCGTGATTCCCCTGCTAGCTAATGCAGTGTTCTCAGGCCGTCAATGTTCCTTCTGAAGCACCAAGTTTCCACCAAGTTCAAGCGGCCAAACAATCACCAGACAATTCAAAACTCAGCCATCGTCACGAACTTCAACGCATGCCCGCTAAACGCGTGCCCATGCAACGCTTGCTCCTTCGCGACCGCCAGTCAGTGACCCGACTTCGCCACCCGAGCAAAACTCGCTTCATAGCAATAGCCACGAATACGAAACTTACTTTGCCAGCGTTGAAACAGCGTGAACAGCAGCACAGCTTCTGGGCTGCTGAGGCAATCACGAAAGGCAAGACAGACGCAGGTTCCTCCACTCAACGAGTCGATACTCTGCCCTGTTCGCGTCGTGTTGCGTTTGCGATCGAGCCCATTCCCTCACCCCAACCCATCATTGCGGCCCAATGCCGACCCTAAACCACTGCCGAGACGACTTTCCGATCTTAAAACGTTCCGTACACAACGGAGCGCCGCTGGCTTTTCTCGACAACGCGGCAAGCACGCAGCGACCGCGGTCGGTGATCCAGTCCATGTCCGAGTGTTACGAGAATTACTATGCCAACGTCCATCGGGGCATCCACACGCTTAGTGAAGAGTCCACCGAACGTTATGAAGGCTCACGCAAAAGCGTGGCAAAATTCATTAACGCAAAGCATGATCATGAGGTGATCTACACTGCAGGAGCAACGGCTGCCATCAATACGGTTGCCCGCAGCTGGGGCGCACAGAACCTGAGTTCAACCGATACAGTCTTGCTGACGATTGCCGAACATCATGCGAACATTGTGCCGTGGCAACAGCTTGCTGCTGAGATTGGTTTCAAGATCGAGTTTCTTCCGCTAGACGACTTTCAAATTGAAACAGAGGTTGTTCAAGAAGCCTTGGCAAGTTTTCAGCCGAAATTGTTTGCCTTCACCGCTGCCAGCAATGTTCTGGGCACCTCTGTACCTGTCGCACAGTGGACCGCGCTGGCGCATCAGCAAGGAAGCACTGTCTTGGTCGATGCTGCCCAGGCAGCTCCCCATCAGCCGCTCGACGTCCAAGCATGGGATGCGGACTTTGTTGTTTTCAGCGGGCACAAGGTTTGTGGCCCCACCGGAATCGGCGTCCTGCATGGAAAGGAACGGTTACTCGAAGAGATGCCGCCTTTCCTTGGGGGGGGTGGTATGATCAATCGCGTGACGACGGAAGGTTTCAAAGCCGCTGCCCTACCCGACAAATTTGAAGCGGGCACGCCACCAATCGCGGAAGCGATTGGGCTGCAGGCTGCAGTGGAATACCTCAATGAGATTGGACTGACCGCAATTGAAGAACACGAGAAGAAACTTGCCAAGCAAGCTGAGCACGGCTTGCGACAGATTGAGGGCGTCCGTGTCATTGGCCCGCAGTCGGGTGAAAAGACCGGGATCGTCAGCTTCGTCCTGAGCCATGCACATGCACATGATGTCGCACACTCGCTGAGCGAGCGCGGTATCGCCGTCCGTGCGGGGCACCATTGCACAATGCCACTCCATCACGCACTGGGGCTGACAGCGACAACGCGAGCCAGTTTCTATCTCTACAATACAACGGAAGAGGCTGAAACCTTGGTCCAATCGGTGGCTGATATTCAGAGAAAATTTGCCCCCACTGGCAGGCGCAGACGCCGACGACGCTGAGAACGCAGGTTGCTTGCCAATTCCTCAAATCAATGCGAAAAATCGCACCAAGCGATGGCAAGCTACGGCGACAGCGCATCTAAGCTCGCCATTCGAGTAGCAAACTGGGACGTCTTGCTCGATAGTCATCGCGAGTATCGAACACCGCGGTAATATCCCGCGCTAACATCCACTGCTGTCGAACGGCTGCTTTTATCTCACGGGACACCTGGTGAAATGTTTTTTTGGGGGCATCCGAGAGACACGGTGTTTCATTCTTCTCCCAAAGCAGCCAGACCCAATATCGAGCGGTTGTTGCATACAGCGTGGTAAGCGATCCCACACCCTCACTTGTATGCTTCGCGACGCAACTCGCAAACCCCGCCGCTGCATTTGAGACGCCTGTGATGCAACTGCGGCACGTTAACGCTTGGCGTCGCTAGCACATGCACCCTCATTCGCAGTTGGCTCCCGCCGAGCTTGCATTGATGGAAAAAATCATTGCCCATAGCAGAACCTGCCAACAGCAGTTCATTCTGTCGGTGCGGCATCCAGTTGAATCCATGAGCAACTTCCTTATTAAGGCTGGCTGCGCCCCGTTTGCGTCTCTGAACCCTCATTGACCTCGCCAACAGACTCGGCTTCGAGGCAAACAAGCTGCTCTGTTCTTGCGTTACCTTTTCCCACTCCTATCCTTAAAAACAGCTGACTTCCTGAAATCGCTGGGCTGGCGTAACAATCATCCCCCAAGCGATTCTGCGCGATCGGAACATATTGTTTCCCAGCCTCGAAAACGAAAGTATCACCACTCAAATTCGGCACCATCACTGTTCCATTGACAAGAACGGGGGACGCACTGAAGTTTCCTCCCAAGCGTTCCTTCCAAAGCTCCTCGCCGGATGCACCATCCCAACAAATGGCCACACCTTTATCATTCACGGTGAGTAACCTGTCCTCCACGAGCAACAGGGATGGCTCGTAAGTCTTCAAACGATTGGACCATAGGCGTTCGCCATCAGCCGACAAACAAACCGTCTCTGATTCAGGATACCCACCACTTGCAAAAACGCGTTCGCCGTCTGAAACAATGGTGCCGCACGTTGCTTCAGCGATGCATGCTGTCTGCCAAAGCAACTCGCCAGTGGCTGGGTCATAACTGCTCACAGCATCGTTACCGCTGATCAGCAACTGATCCCTGCCGCCCACGCGAACCACAGTTGGACTTGAATAACTGTCGCCATTCTCCCGTCCAACGCGCCAAACAATGCTGCCAGTTTCGCTATCCACGGCAGCCAGATAACCACCTCCACGGTTATCCGCAGCAACAAGAACAAGCGACTTGTACAACACAGGCGAGGGCGCATACCCGAACTTGGAAGTGAACTTGCCAACTTCGCGCTGCCATAAGATCGCTCCTTCCAAGTTGAGAGCCGTTACGGTGATGCCGCCTGAGTTAAGCATCGTGACATAAAGCCGCTGCCCATCGCAGGCTACGGTGCCGTTCGCATTTGTCGCCTTACGATGCACCGATCCCGCCTCCGGAAAACCACCCTCATGAACCACCGTCTGCCAACGCTGGGCCCCTGTCTCCCGATCGAAACAAATGACTGACTGAACCTGCTCGACGTCTTGTGCCGTCGCCAAGAAAACTGAAGACCCAACGACGATCGGTGAGCTATGACCACGACCCGGTATCTTTGAACGCCAAAGGACATTGCTTGCATCATTCCAAGTTGTGGGCACATTCCCCTCAGTTGCGACCCCATCCTGAGACCGACCTCGCCAAGCATTCCAGTCAGTCGAGGTCAACAACCAATCCGAATTACGAATCTCAATCTGACTTTCGCCCACCGATACTGAGTCCACTGGATTCTGCCCACCGCATCCGAGACAAACAACTTGCAGTGCGAGCAAACCCCAAGGTAGCACAGCAACCACGGGAACCCGAAAAATCAAGGGAAGCCCAGTAATGCACACAAAGAAACTCAGCGCATTCGTAACCTTTGGGTACACTCGCATGGGAACCTCGCTCTTACCAAAACACATGACAACAGGATAAATGAAGCAAAAATATAACTCCAAGTGTAGTGAATTCCTTTGATTTGCTAACCTCGGCAAAATAGAAATCATTGCTGCCTTTGATTTAATTTTGCAAGCGAACAAACGTGGGACGACCGCCGCAGCCCTCCGGCCTCAACACCGACCAGCAATGCTAGCAAGCGATTTAACTATTCGCCCTACCTAACTTCCTCTTGCCGGCAAACATGGCAAAGTTGTATACATTCAAGGCCAAGCCGATTGGCGGCAATTCCAGTAAAGGATGATTGGAAATGGCAATGCAACTTGGAGACATCGCAAGTCTCATCGAAGGTCGTTTAAACGGGAACGCAGAGGTACGATGTACTGGTGCGAATCCTCCGCGAGACGCAACTGCAACTGAGATCACCATGCTGGACGATCCATCGCGGCTGGATTCTCTAAAAGATTCGCTTGCGACTGCAGTCGTAACCAGTTCTGAGGTTGATTTGTCCTCGGTTGGCTTGGCTAACGCATCGCAGATCATTGTAGATGACCCCCACCAGGCATTTGCGAAGATCGTTTCTACATTTCGACCTCCGGTCGAGGCCAAAGTGCCGGCCCAAGGAATCGACTCGACGGCGGTGATCCACGAGTCTGCCGAGATACACCCAACCGCAACGATTGGAATGGGCGTCTCAATCGGAGCACGGACCCGCATCATGCCTGGTGTATCAATTGGCCCTCACACGCAAGTAGGCGAAGACTGCCTGTTGCATGCCAATGTCACGCTATACGAATACACAACCATCGCTGATCGCGTCATCATACACGCCGGGACAGTGATTGGCTGCAATGGCTTTGGATATCGCCAAGAGTCCGGTCGACATTTACCGACTGCACAACTGGGTTATGTCGCGATTGAATCGGACGTTGAATTGGGTGCCAGCGTGACAATCGATCGCGGCACCTATGGGGCGACTCGGATTGGTGAGGGCACCAAAATCGATAATCAGGTCATGATTGGCCACAACTGCCAGATAGGAAAACACAATCTTCTTTGCAGTCAGGTTGGCATTGCGGGCAGTTGCACGACGGGCGACTACGTCATCTTGGCCGGCCAAGTCGGTTTGAAAGACCACATTGAACTAGGTGACGGCACCATCGTCGGTGCTCAGGCGGGCGTCATGGATAACTGCCCGGGAAATGAAGTTTATCTGGGTTCTCCCGCAACAGCTCAACGCGAACAGATGCAGATCATGGCGGTCCAGCGAAAACTACCTGAGATGCGTCGCGAACTCAAAAAATTGCGACGGGAACTGACTCGCATGGTGGACCAGCAGAATTCCACTGGATCGAGCCCAGTCCAGTCCAGGGCCACTACCGAGGACAAACGAGCGGCATGATTGACCGCAACGGTTACTGGCCAAGACGCGGACACACGATCATGGCACAGCACCAGTCAGGTGAACAACTCCCCCCTATCGGACTCGTTGCCGGATGGGGCAGTTTCCCAGTGCAAGTCGCCCAATCGCTGATTCGGGAAGGCCGACGCGTGTGCTGCATTGCCATCAGCGGACATGCCAGCACTGACCTGGAATCCATCTGCGACCATGTGACATGGGCGGGCGTTGGAAAACTGGGTGGTCACATCCGCTATTTTCGTCGCAACGGGGTCGAGCAAGTCACGATGGCTGGAAAGCTCTTTAAGGCTGACATTCTTTACCAAGGTTCCGTCTGGCTCAGACACTTTCCAGACCTGACCTGCATTCGCACATTGGGGCCCGCCTTGCTTGGCCGCCACCGCGATGCCAGAGATGACAGTTTACTCCTCGCCGTCACAGACGCCTACGGACGCTCAGGTATGGAAGTTCTCGCCGCAACAGACTTTGCACCGGAGTTACTCGTGGAAGCAGGAACACTGGCAGGCCCAAAACTCAAATATCAACAGACATCCGATACCGAAGCTGGATGGCAAGTTGCCAAACAAATGGGCGGCATGGATATCGGACAGACCATCACCATTAAAGATGGTACGGTGATCGCCGTGGAAGCGATCGAGGGAACCGATGCATGCATTGAACGCACCGGAGAATTATGCCGGCGAGGTGGTTGGACCCTGGTCAAAGTAAGCAAGCCGCAACAGGACATGCGATTTGACGTACCCACGATCGGTCCACAAACGGTCCAAAAGGTTGCTCAAGCCAAGGGCAAAGTGATCGCGATTGAAGCAGGAAAAACCATTCTGGTTGAACGCGAGGCCACGCTGAGACTTGCGACGGAATTAGGGATCTCGATTATCGCCATGAAGGATGCCCCGAGCGTTCAGACACCGCGACACGCTGCCCCGGCCACTACTGGCGAACTCACAAATTCATCACCGCGCGATCTTCCCTCTGAACGCGCGGCCTGATTCGTATCGACTAAAACACATGCGTCAAGTCACTGACCAATACGGCAAGACGGCCCAAACACGCCCGCCCGCTAAGCTGAATTTATTCCTGGAATTGCTTGCTCGGAGACCCGACGGCTTTCACGACATCGATACGGTAATGATTCCGATCGACTGGCGTGATGAACTACAACTGCAACGAATCCCTGACAATCGAATTGACCTGCAGGTTCAATGGTTACCATCACAACAGATCGTTGCACAACGTCTCGGTGTGGAGATTGGAAGCCCAGACGGCCGGAACTTACTTGACATCCCCTCAGACGAATCCAACCTTGTACATCGTGCCTTGGCAGCTTTTCGTGAAGCATTCGACGTAGAGGACGGATTCTGCTGCCAACTTGGTAAACAAATACCGGCCGGCGCAGGACTTGGTGGAGCAAGCAGCGATGCGGCATCCGCACTCTTGTGCGCCGCCCATCTTTGCGACATACCCGCCGACACGCCACTACTCAGCGAGCTTGCGGCAGAGATTGGGAGTGACGTCCCCTTTTTTCTCGGGATGGGTGGGCCAGACCCCATCGACGGTGCACGTGCGACCGGCCGTGGTGAACAAATCCATGCAATTGAGCTGGGGAAGAAAATCGACTTTATCGTGATTTTCCCAGCGATTTGCCTGTCCACAGCCGCCGTTTACGCCGCTTCACAAGTCCCTTCCAAGCCGAGAGATGCAACGGCCTTGGTGGATCTGCTACAAGATCAAAAAACCACTGACTTGGGACCGGCGATGCTCAACCGACTCACCGAGCCAGCAAAAAAACTTGCTCCACAAATCGCGGAAATCCTAGAATCACTGTGGCATGACCAGCTGAGAACGTGTCAATTGACAGGAAGCGGGTCTGCTTGCTTTGCGATTTCAACCTCATCGGGTCACGCAAAACAGGCAGCATCGAGACTGCGTGCACGCTTGGAGCCAGGCGGATTTGTCATGGCTACTCAAAGCACGCAAGTCCCCGCAAAGATCGATGTGTCATAAACACCAGCATGCTCGCAGGTATCCCGACGATGAATCGGTGATGCCGGCCGGTTAAGGAGGGTCGGACGTGGAGATCACTGAGATTCGCATCAAGCTAATGGAGAGGTCAGAAGATCGCCTGAGAGGCTTCTGCTCCATCACGATCGAAAATGCCTTTGTCATCCGAGACCTGAAAATCATTGATGGCACGAACGGTCCCTTCGTCGCGATGCCAAGCCGAAAGCTGAGTAGTAACTGCCAACGCTGTCGCCACAAAAATCATTTGAGATCGAACTACTGCAATCACTGTGGGACCAAACTTCAGCAGGATGATGTGGAATACGCGGCGCCGCAAAAGCTCTATGCGGATGTGGCCCATCCCATCAATAGCGAATGCCGCGAGGAAATACAGCAAGCTGTTCTAGCAGAACTCGCAGCGGAATTATCCCGTTGCGAACAACCCGGCTACCGGTCCAGGTATGACGATGATTTTGACACAGATGAGAATGAGTCAATGATCCGAGAACCTCGAACAACCGACCCGGCAGCACCAAGCAGCCCCGACGTCAACTCCGATGTCACGCGAGGTGGGACGAGCACACGAGAGGGTGTGACGCCAACTGCACAAAAAAAGCAAACTACGCCAGCCGCTAGCGATCAATCGAACACTCACACCTCACAGTTTGATCCCCAAACGACCATCCGCGTCGACAATCAAAAAAGCGATGCCGTACCTGCGCCAATGCAGTCACAGAAATCGGGCCCAACAAAGAAATCGGGCCCAACGAGGCGAAAAGCGGCCGCAACGCCGCAGCCCGACGACAATGACAATTTTGGCGCGGGCATTTTCTAAACGCGCTACCTGTTCAGCACACGTCCAAGCCACCCCCCGTCTACGCGACGGTAAACAGGCGGCAGGATGCCATCTTGGTCGACACAGCCGGCATGTCACCCTGTTCAAGCGCCCAACAGCTCTCCCCCATTCAAGCAACCCGAAGCCCTGCTATTGATTTCGCCTGCTCCGGCCGACAAGTTTCCAATAAGGAAAGCAAGGGTTCAATGCGGTGCGGCTTGCTCAACGTTAGTGAAACGCCACCCTCCACAGCAGCCTGCACCTGACGCCAACGTGGAGCATTGGCGATCCATGCGTGAACCGGACCTCGGCCCGACGTAGAGAACTTCTCCAGACGCTCTTTCCACTGTGCTGATGATGCAGCCACAGCGACCGAATCGTCCCACCATACTGCATCGACTTGCCGCATTTGCCAACGACAGATATCTCGACACCAAAGCGTGACAGCCCCTGCAGACTCGGCCAAGTCCATCAGAGCAGAGCCGATTGCTGGTGTTGCGCTTACGACGGCAACAGAGCGAGCAAGCGTGCCCCCGCTGGTAACCACCGCTCCGCAGGACCGCAACCATTCAGGCAAAACCTGAGCCCATTGATGGCAGTAAACCCGCTCCGTGCTACTGAAGACAGGATCGAGAACCTTGGCATACATGCCTTCGCAACACGCCCCCATCAAACACAAAATCCTCGCTTGGGGGTATGCTTCCTGTAGGTCTCGAATCAACTTTCGCGAGACAACAGCCCGCTGACTTTGGGTGACCACGATCGCACGCACCTCTGCTGCCGGGCGCGCAAGTCCCTCAACAACAGAAGCCCGCATGGCAACTTGGGGAGCATGGGCAATGCAGTATTGCCGAGCTTCCAAAAACTCGGAACCTGCATCTGCACTCACCCACATCAGTGTTCCTGGCTTGGAGAGCGAATCGTCCATCACCCTGGATTGAAAAACATCAACCTGATCCATCGTGCACATCCTTGCCTGCGTTTCTAACCAACCTGCAGAACCTCCGGCCGCCCTGAGTTCGATTTCCCTGCTAAGCGAGACCACTGCAGCCATCGTCAATGGCCTCTTCAGCCTGACAGATAAATTGATGGGCCTCAGAAGCTGATTCAGCTGCACGTAAATTCGATAACAGCTGTCCGTCTGCCACCATACGGCTCAACTTTGCAAGAATACGAAGGTGGGACGCATCATCGTAAGAGCAAATCAGGAAAAAGATGTCTGTCAGATGCCCAGTATCAGAAAAAGGCATGGCAGAAGGGCATACCGCCAACGCAATGACCGAATCCGCGAGAATCGAAGTCTGCGGCCTACGAGGGTGCAACAAGGCGACACCGCAATCGAGAGCCGTTGGGTGCATTTTCTCGCGAGCCTTGACCGCTTCCGCCATGGCTGGGGAATCCCACATCAACCCTGACAAAGCCGCCAAATCACACATCGAACGGATCACAGAGCCCCGCGTACGAGCATTCAGTGGAATGGCCGTGGTTTCAATCGAACACAACTCACGAATGGGACGCTCGTTCTGCTGACCGGGCACTCGATTCAATACTTTTTCCACCTTCACCAACTCATCGGCATCGCTGACCCCTATCTGCTCTTCGAGCCAGTGGTGAATCTCCGCTTCTGAGAAACGCCACTGCCCACCAACTCGTCGGCCCGGCAAACGACCCCGAACAGCCATTTTTTTGACTTGTTCGGGAGTCAAATGCAGATATTCGGCCAACTTCGGAACGTCAAGATCTTCCATCAGGAGACCAGGTTAGAGAGGAAAGGAACAACCAGCCTACCCCAGCGGGGCAAATTTGATAGCTAAGACTTCATGGCTACGCGTTGATAACGCTGCTCAAAATGTTCGAACTGCAACGGCACAAACTCTATTCATCTTGACCAGAGCAGCACCGGAAGAGTAACCACAGCATAGACGAGTTTTCAGAATCCGATACCTCGTCATGGATTGTCTCTTAGGATCACGAAATGGCAGCGGCTGCAAAACTTTCCCCAAGACACTTACAAATGCACCTGATGTTTGCCATCGGGTTCACGGCAACCTTTCTCGCAAACCCGTCAGCCGCGTTCCAGTTCTCCGCCCCTAGCGGTGGAAACGGTTTCTCGAATCAGCCTGGCTTGCCGTCCGACGCTCCCCAGACAAACTTAACGCCCATCGCGCCGCCTCCAACCGCTTACCAGCCCCCTGCAGGCTATGGCAGTTTTGATCCCTACGCGACCACCAACCCGGGAGCCGCAACGACTTCCATCCCTGGAATCACCAGTAGCTTGGGCCCTGGAGTCACGACAATTGGGCCGCCAAACGTTCCCACCATGGGTGGCACGTCGATCGCTCCACCTAGCAGTCTCTTTGGAAAAATTTTCTCACAACCTGCCTCCCAAACGTTGCCGGGTTACGGTCCTACTTCCTCACCCTCGATTTATGGATCCCCCGCTTACGGTGCCGCAGGAACGAATGGACCTTACGCGCCGGCGGGCTATCCCACCTCTGCCTATCCAGCCTCAACACCGAATTCACTGTTCCCTCAGGGTCTCGGCAATTTTCAGTATGATGCGTTGATGCAGAATCCCGCGGACGGGTACAGCGCCTACAGCCTGCTTCAAGGGCCACGGTTTCGCTATACGTTTGTTGGCGAGGGAAGCAAACCCTACATGCTAGGCATGAATGATTTTGACACATCGATCGTCTTTGCCTTTCCAAATTTTCTATTCTTAACTCAGCCACTTTACGTTGTACCTTCGTTTTCCTTGCATCTTTGGAGCGGGCCACAGTCAGCCGGTACAGGTGTTGATCTGCCCTCCAAGGCTTACAGTGCTTTTCTGGATGTGGGCTGGGAATCAGACCCAACCCAGATGTTTGGCACTGAGTTCGGAGTACGCTTCGGTGGATTTTCCGAATTTGGCGTTTGGAACAGTCGCAGCTTCCGAGTGATGGGAAAGGCCTTGGCAAACTTTCGACTGACCCCCACAACGGTGATGCGGGGCGGCGTCTACTACGTCAATCGTGTCGACATCCAACTGGTGCCTGCTTTCGGTTTCCAATGCCAACCCAACCCACAAACAAGACTCGATCTTTTTTTTCCGCAGCCTCGCTTTTCTCGCTATTGCCGAACCGTGGGAACACGAGATGTCTGGTGGTACGTAAGCGGAGACTACGGCGGCGGATCTTGGACCGTTGAGCGAACGAGCGGTAGTGCTGCTGGCACGGTCGAAAGCATCGCGATTGATGACCTTAGAGCCGTAACGGGTTTTGAATGGGGTAAGTCTGAAGCACTCCGACTCGGTCGACGTGCTGCCTTCGCCGAGATTGGGTGGGTATTCCAACGCAAAGTCAAATACCGTAGTAGCCCGGGGGACAACTTTGACCCCAAAGATAGCTTCATGTTTCGCGTCGGCGTTGGCTACTAGTCGTCCCGACGCATCATCCGCTGAAGCAGCGATTCACTGCGGTCGAATATCCAAGCGGCAGCACTTCCGATCAGCCTGAGGCCACTGGAATCCAGAACTTACTATTCTGAGCACGTGACCCTGGCCTAAGGTCACCACGCGAAGGACTTGAACGCATACTCTAGACTGTCGTATCAACGCGAGGATAGCGTGTTCTTGAGTGCGGCGCTAGTAGTGCGGCGGTTTCTCATCAAGTGGATCGAACTCGGGCTCCTGGCGCTCTTTGAGTTCTTTGCACTGCGTCTGAAGCTGATGACATCGCCGCTCAATCAGGTCAATTCTCCCCGACTGTTCGGTAACGACTTCGTTGAGTTGCTCATAAAGTCGCTGGACGTGCGCCAACTGAATTTCCAACTCGGTGATGCGTTCTTGAGAATCTTTTGTCATGAGCTTTTGATGTCCGTAAACGACCTCAAGTCGTAGGGGATATCGACGTAGTCCAGCACTCGACATAGCCCACGCAGGGCAACGCCAAATCCATCGGGTCCACTAAAGCCACCAAACTGCCCGCCACCTTTGACGTGTGGTTCGAGATCAAGAAAGACACCGTCAGCACCACGGGCCGCCATCCGGGATTCCAACTCAGGCAAGAAGCCCTTGAGATCCCGCAGGATGGCCTCATGCCCACTATCACCGACATCAGCAGGGACAAAATTACTCAGACTGGCTTCATCAACATGTTGGATACGTCCGGTCGGCGAAGGATCATGATAGTCCTTGATGTGCAACCAACCGAGACTGGGTTTCATCGCCAAGTACTGAGCGTAGGTCTCATCTGCAGTGAACCCCTGAGTCACGATGTTCGCCGCGTCGAAAATCGTCAGCATGGCGGGATGATTTACCTGCTCAGCGATTGCTTTGAGAAGATCTCCTGTCTGCCCAACCAGATTAGCTTCCACCTCAAGGCCGAAAGTCAGACCACGTTGGTCACAGGCGTCCGCAATCTGACCAAGCTGCTCACTTACCTGATCGAGATGAGTAAGCGGATCAGTGCCCTTAGGATGATAGAAGGCAAATCCACGGATCAGCTTGGCACCAAAAGCTTCGGCGCGGTCGCAAGCAACGGCGACGTCCTCCTTCAAGTACTGATCGAAAGGGATGTACTTATTCGAAGTCCCATCATCGACATCTAACAGCTTGACCTTGCCGATCGGTGACCCGATGCTGCTGACCTTCAGGCCGTAATCACCTTGCATTTTCACCAAGTGCTGAATCTCTGGATCAGAGAGCTGCATCACATTCTTGATCCCCTCGCCCGCATCAACAAATCGGATGGAGTAGTACTTCAAACCAAGGGCAGCAAAGGCCGAGTATTGCTGCACAGCTTGCTTTTCGTTCGCTGCTTCGTCCGCGAATCCACTTAGAAGAACCGGAGCCGTCATGTTGAGATCCCTGAGGTGCTGTTAATCGAGGCCGGAAGTATAGACTACCCGGCGGTCAGTTGTCGGTTTTAGCGACTTCCGCCGCCGCCTCAACCCCTCGTCTACGCCGAATGGCTGCGGAACACGAGGATATGACAGTGACGAGGCAACCATCGCTGTGAAACGCAAGTCCCGCTCACAACCGATACGGGTCTCGGTAAAGCCACAACCGGGTCTCGGTGATACCACAGACGGGTCTCGCCAAGAGGCATGTAAGCTGGGCAACAGCTCCGGTTCACCTTCGCGACACACACACGAGCAAGCACTGTCGTCAACCACTCAGTGGAAGCGGAAAAGCGAACGGTTGTACGTTTGGGTGGTGCGGTGCCTGCCGAACGCAAAACCAACGGGAAAACCCCAGTCGGCCAGTTTAGCCGCCCTAGCCTAAATCGGGGTAATTCACGATGATATTGCTGTTCAGTCCGCCCCGTGGCGTCCAGCGGCTTTCCACCGTGACTTTCCGAGGCTGCACGACAGCAATGAAATCATCCATGATCCGATTGGTCACTGCCTCGTAGAAAATCCCTTCGTTGCGGAAACGCTGCAGGTACATTTTCAAACTTTTCAGTTCGACGCAAATTTGATCAGGAACATACGTAAAAACAATCGTCCCGTAGTCTGGCTGCCCGGTTTTCGGGCAAACCGAGGTGAACTCGGGGCAATGATGTTCAATGGTAAAGTTTCGAGACGGGCTGGGATTTTCAAAGACTTCCAACGTGTCACGGAAATTATCTGAGTCGCTCAATTTGATCACTCCACTTGGTAATACCGGATTCTCGCATGGGTCGCCCGCGGCGACTAGGGGGACGTTGCGTATAGCTGAAACGTTTCAAAGTCGCCAAGGCGAAGGAAAGCTGACTGGCACGGAGAGTTTTTTCATACGCACCAGCGGTTGCAACTTACGTTGCTGGTTCTGCGATACACCATATGCATCATGGAACCCCAAGGGTGATCAAACCACCTTTGATCAAATTCTCGCTCTGGTGCAAGCGTCCGGCTTGCAACATGTGGTGCTGACCGGCGGCGAACCGATGCTGTCAAGTGAGTCCACGTCGCTCTGCAATTTACTTCGAGCTGAGGGCTTTCATCTCACCATTGAAACGGCGGGAACAATCGACCGGGAAACCCCATGTGACCTGCTCTCGATCAGCCCAAAATTCAAGTCGAGCACGCCAGATAGCAGCAAAAATCCCAAATGGAGCAAGCTCCACGAACAGCGACGCCTGCCAATTGCGACCATGCGCCGCCTGATCGATACTGCCAGCGACTACCAAATCAAATTCGTCGTGGACTCACCCGACGACTACGAGGAACTACTCGATATCGTCAAACTACTCGACGTTCCCGCCGACCGTGTCTGGATCATGCCGCAAGGAAGCACAATTGAGGCAATGGACGCAGCGGTTCCTTGGCTGAAAGTCTGGGTAGAGCAGGCTGGTTTCAGATACTGTGACCGTATGCAAATACGCTGGTACGGCAATCGCCGCGGAACTTGAAATGCCGAGCTGACAAACCTGCCTGCCAGAACGTTTGGCTATTGCTGGCATGCCGAGAGCTTCCTCAGCTCTTTCCCCACTGCACCTGTTGCTGGAAGAGAACCCAGATTTGTGAGATCTATGGTAGTACGCCATACCGCAGCGTAAAATTAATACTGAATGCGAGATTTGCTGGCAGAACCAGGAAAATCTATTCGACCTCTTGCTGTAGTTGTTTCGTATTCACCACGATGAGACGAAACCACTACTGCACCAATCAAAACAACCAAGCTGCTGAACACTCCCCCCCCGAGCTTAAAGCCCATGAGTCTTCACCGAACATCGCTCCAAGGTCTTGCACGCCTGATGGGTTCCTCATCCCCTACAGACTACAAGACTGCGGAGCGTTCTAATTCACGCCCTATATCCCGCCACGGAGTCCCGTATCACCGTGGCAGGCAATGCCTCAGGGCAACGTGGCTATTCTTCCTTCTAGGTGCCTCCACAGCCCTTGCCGAAATTCCACCTAGTCAGCAAACCCTCGCAACGGCCGGTAACGCGGCGTTGCAGTCCAACAACAATGATCTGGCGATCGAGAACTATTCCGCGATCAACAAGCCAGTGGATGAAATCACCTACAACCTCGGAATCGCGTACTACCGAAACGGTGATCTGCAGCAGGCAGCAACCCAGTTTCGTATGGTCATCGGATCGCAAAACGATTCCGTTGCAGCTCGAGCACGATTTAACCTCGGAAATGCATTTTACAGCGAAGCCTTAATCAAACTAACCCCACCAACATCAGACACCCCCCTCCCGGACGCACCGCAGCAGCCCGCCGCAACGATACCCACAACATCTAATGCCTCGCCTGATGTCGAGGCTGGCAAGAATTTACTGCGTTCCGCAATCACCCAATACCGCAGCGCTCTTCGCATCAATCCCAATGACACTGATGCTCGAGCAAACATTGAACTGGCTCAATCGCTGCTCGACGCAATTGATCAGCAACAGCAAGATCAGCAACANCANGATCAGCAACANCANGATCAGCAACANCANGATCAGCAACANCAAGATCAGCAACANCAAGATCAGCAACANCAAGATCAGCAACAACAAGATCAGCAACAACAAGATCAGCAACAACAAGATCAGCAACAACAAGATCAGCAACAACAAGATCAGCAAGCACCTGATTCGGCAGATCAAGGCACGGATGAGAAAGACGACTCCGCTGATTCGCCCTCTGGGGAATTAACAGCCGTCAACGAGCAGGAAGCCCCCTCCGATCAGAAGCGTGGTGAACCAACGCTGATCAAGACCGATCAGATGACAGAGGAAGAAGCACGCAAACTTCTGCAGTCGATACGTGACCGCGACATGTTAAGGCGTCTACGCAAACAAGCGGCGGACCGCGCTTTGCGTGTACCAGTTGAAAGGGATTGGTGATAATGATGCGTAACTTCTCGGCCCCCTGGGCATTACCAAGCTGCATTCTGTTCTTTTGCATGACATCATTCCTTGATGCTGCAGACGTTCAAAGCAGCGTATCCACCCGCGAAACTTACGTGAACCTGCCGTTCACTTTGCAGATTCAGATCAATAACGCCAAAAGCCATGAAACACCGGTGATTCCCCCGGTCGACGGCTTGGATATCGTGCCGCAAGGCCCGCCTTCTCGTAGTTATCGAACGACGATCATCAACGGCAGGACGACGCAACGAAACACGCTAACCTACCTTTACTCAGTCACTGCTACTCGAGTTGGCACATTCACGATACCAGCAGCAACGGTGGTGGTGGATGATAAGGAAACGCAGACCCGTGCCATGCGCGTGGTCGCAACGCAAAGCGAGACAGATGATCTGCTTTTCGTCGAAATCGAAGGCAAGGACGATGAGATCTATGTGGGCGAAGCCCTGGAAATGACGCTGAAGATTTGGGTTCGCGCGTACCGGGACAAGGACTTCAACGTGACGCTCAATGAAGCGACAATGTGGGCATTGATCAGCAAGCAAACGCAGTGGGGGAGTTTTCAAGAATCACTACAGGAGATGTCCAAGAACCGGCAACGCCCCGGTGGAGAACTTACCCTGAGAGAAGACAGTGAAGGGCAGACACGCGAATACTTGCTGTACGAAATCGATGCCACGGTCTATCCAGACCGTCCCGGAAAAATCGATGGAGACGGCGTACGTGTCATTCTGAACTACCCTGAAAAGCTTGGACGCACACGGAGCCCGTTTTCCGCATTAGGAGACGACTTTTTCGGAGGTTCCAGCGGCTTTGGAAACGACATGTTCTCCGGATTTGGGTCACAGCTTGCCATCACGAGTGTGCGACCGATCATTGCAGAAAATGAAGTCGAACCAATCACGGTCAAACCGATCCCGGATCAGGGGCGACCAGTGAACTATCGCGGAGCTGTTGGTCAATATCGAATTGTCAGCGAGGCAAGCCCTACAGACGTCAAGGTTGGTGATCCGATCACTCTTAACATTGGGATTGAGGGTCAAGGGCCCATGGATCTACTAAGAGCACCAGCCCTCGTAGAGCAAAAAACTTTGATCAACGATTTCAAAGTCCCCAACCAGCCACTCGCTGGTTTCGTTGACGGTACCCAGAAAGTATTCTCAACAACGATACGGCCGCTAAGCGAAGAGACCACGGAAATCCCAGGTATTGAATACAGTTACTTCGATCCCAAGCTGGAAACGTTCGTTTCCATTACAAGTGACCCAATTTCTGTCACGGTTGAAGCCGCAGATCTACTTGCTTTAGATGCGATTGTCGGCACTCAATTGAGCAAGTCCCCGGCGTCAACGTCGCCCAAGCCTGCCGGCGAGAACCCTCAATTCGGAGCGTCTGATTTCCCTGGGGATGTGCTCTCCGACATCCAACGCCCAAGCCCACTGCCAACGCGACTGATGATTTTAATTCTGCTACCAATTATCGTTGTCGCCGTAATGGGACTGTTTAAAAACCGTCACTACCTGAGCAGTTTCGTCTCGGCACGCTATCGCTTTAAGAAAGCGATGCTCAAAGCAACATCGCCGCGAGAGATCGCCCTCGCCATGGAACAACTTTTGCAGCACCGTTATCACCTTTCAACCGACGCATCACTTAGAGACAGAACGGTGGGTGCATTGCGTGCCGCTGGGCTTGTTGATTCCGCGATCGAAGTCGAGCGGCTCTACCAAGACTGCGAGCGAAACGCTGACTCTTGCCGACTAGATCAGTTTCGCGAACATGCCGAAAAGATTTCAGAAACACTCGATAGCCCGAAGGTTCGTCGATCGCCGCAGGCGAACGCCCATTACCTGAAGGCGGGATCCGCTGTTGTTTTGGTCGCACTCATTTTGTCACCACTAGCGAGTTTCACCGCACAGGCAAGCAATTCAGAAACGACATCCCCAATCGCGGACGAGGCGAACATACCGGACGTGGCAATCGGCAATCAGCCTCGTCACACCGAAGAAACCTCCGAACTGAGCGAGGACCAAATCATACAACTGCTCGATGAGGCTGCGAGTATGTATGTGAAGGGAATGCAGGGTGCCGATCAAAATGCAGATCAAAGTGACCGTCGCACGTTACTTGCAAACGCGGCCAAACGACTGCAAGTACTAGCTGACTCCGGGATTGCGAATGATCAGTTATTCGCGACGCTTGCGAGTGCTCAAGTACGATCAGGTAAACCGGTTCACGCGGTAGCCAACTATCGGCGCGCTCTGCGATACGCCCCAAGCAGCCAGCAGCATCACAATCAACTTCTGGCAGCCCAAACGGCGATTGGCGGAACAGCCACCAAACCTATCAACCAACTTCAGCGAGTCCGAGCCTACAACGACGTACTCCTTCGTTTCATTCCGCCAAAGGGCATGCTCACGGTCGCATTGCTGTCATGGTTCGCCGCCTGCGGCATCCTCGGTTATCGCCTTAAATCTGGCCCGCAGCCCTGGAAACTGCCGGCGGCTTGTTTTGTTTGTCTGGCAGTCACGGCCTTCAGTTCGTACCAGCTCCGGGTTTCTGAATTTGCAGTCGAGGGGGTCGCCGTCGTAACTCAACCGACTGCCTCGCTGCGAGCAGGTGATGGCATTGAGTTCCCGATTACTGACGAAAGCCCGTTCCAAGGCGGCGACGTGGTTGAAGTAATCGATCAGCGAGGGCTTTGGCACAAGATCCAACTGGAAAATGGTCAAAATGGATGGCTCCCCTCAAATGCGTTGCAGATCATTTGAGCCGTATTCTCCTCGTTTCTACTGCTTCCTGCCGTCGGAGTGGCCGTATTTAGCGGCATTTCACGCTCAAGGCGTATCTCCTCTTTTTGAGGGTGGTTCCGTTTCCGTGGCCGATGGTCAAAACTCTTAGGCATGACTGTTGCATCTGACCTGCTGCCGTACGCCTCGAAGGAGTTTTCAACCTCGGGGCAAACGCTTCGTTATCTTGATGAGGGATCGGGCTCCGAAACACTTCTGTGTGTTCACGGGAACCCGACCTGGAGCTTCTATTACCGGAAAATTGTTGAACAATTTTCACCCCGCTACCGCGTTATCGCAGTTGACCACATGGGCTGTGGACGCAGTGACAAACCACAACAGCATGAATTTTCCTACACGTTAGCTTCTCACCGCAACAACCTCGTCAGCTTGATTGATTCGCTAAACCTCGACCAAATCACTCTCATCGCTCATGACTGGGGTGGTGCGATCGGGCTCAGTTCAATGCTGGAACGCCGCGCGCGTTTGAAGCGCATCGTATTATTGAACACGGGAGCTTTTCCACCTCCCTATCTACCAAAACGCATTGCGGCTTGTCGAATTCCAGTACTAGGGAGCCTGGCTGTCAGAGGCCTGAATGCTTTTGCCCGTGCCGCCACAACAATGGCTGTGTCGCGTAACAAACTCAATGCGGAAGTGGCTTCCGGTTTGCTTGCTCCTTACGACAACTGGCACAACCGTGTTGCTATCGATGCTTTTGTACGTGACATTCCCATGTCATCGGAGCACCCAACGTATGAGCCATTGAAACAATTGGAAGATCAATTGCCGTCCTTGGCAAACTTGCCCTCGCTTCTGGTTTGGGGCATGAAAGATTGGTGTTTTCGCCCGGAGTGTCTACGTCGTTTCCAGGCAGCTTGGCCAGATGCCGTCTCGGTTGAAATTCCTGACGCCGGACACTACGTGATTGAGGATGCACCAGAAGAGACGCTTCAAGCGATTTCAAATTTCCTGAGCCAAAAACAAAACATGAACTGACGATGGGCGTGAGGCATCACTCTAGTCCGATTTCTTCTGGAACTGCAAATAAACGGAACAGCACAGCAACGATTCAAGCGACCACCGATTCCAGAATGATGTCTGATCCATTGCAGCCTCTCCGCCAACTTTGCACCAGTCCGTCAACAGCGCTCCGCTGGGCCTGCATTTTAGAAGCAACAGCCCCCAAAGTGGGCAATGTATTTCCCGGACACTCGTTTGAAGATTTATCCCACCTTGATTTCATGGTCGCGGCTGAAATCACCTCTCACTGTTTTAGCCAGCCAACAGCGCCGATCAGTGAACGCATGTTAGACTCGATCATTAAAGTACGTGATCGGCAAGGAACCAACGTGAATCTTGGAATCGTGCTGCTACTTGGCCCCCTTGTCGCAGCCGATGAAGCGATACACCAGATCACCGCGGAGGAAGAATCTCTTACCCAAATATACTCCCACGTCGCAGACCTGAATCATTGGGTTGATCCGATCGACAAAATCCTTGGTCAACTCGACGCAGTCGATGGCGCAAATATTTATCGGGCCATCAACTTGGCGACTGCGGGTGGCCTGGGCACAACTGACGAATTGGATGTCAATCAACCTCATCAGAGCGTTGACATTCTGGATGCAATGTTTCTGGCAAAAGATCGCGATCAAATCGCGCGACAATACTCTGGTGAATTCCGCGAGTTAATTTTGGAAATTACCCCCATTCTTAACAACAGTATTCACACGACAAGGGATGTGTTGCGTGGTATTTGCCACGCCCAAATCAACTTGCTGGCAAAAGCACCTGACACGCTTATTGCACGCAAGAACGGCTTGCAGGTTGCCCTTGAAGTACAACACCGTGCCAGGGCGGTGGATCCACTGAACGAGGCTGACGTGGCATCCTTGGACACATACCTGAGGTCGGATGGACACCAATTGAATCCGGGAACCACAGCAGACCTGCTTGCCGCAGCTCTTTACCTGCTACTCAGAACCACCCCCTTGGAGAACGATCATGAGTGAAGCAACTTACCGCGTCGACGTTAGTAAAGAACAGTTTGTATTTTCAGCAGCACACTTCATTACATTCGCAAGTGACATTTGCGAGCGAATTCATGGACACAATTATGGTGTGCGGGCAAGCGTTGAGGGCCCGCTTGATGTAAACCGTTACGTCGTTGACTTCATTGCACTGCGGGATGCAGTGCTGCAACAGACCCAAGCCCTGGATCATCATGTAATTCTTCCTAGCGATCATGCGGAAATAAAAATTACAAATGACGAGAAAGAAACCACGGCAACTTTTCGAGATCGTCGTTGGGTCTTTCCAAACGAAGACTGCGTAATCTTACCTGTGATCAACACAACTGCCGAAGAGATTGCCCGCGTGATTGCCGAGCGAGTGATAGCGCAAACTCACGCAAAATTCGGTCCACACCTGTCATTTCTGGAAGTGGCGGTTGATGAGAACTGCGGTCAATGGGGAGTCTGCCGAATGCCCTGGCCCAAAGAGCCCCCCGCAAACGTAGAGTGATCTACGACTTTTTAAATAGATAAATGAATCAGTTCAGGTGATGGATTCACATCCAAGCGAAGATGAAACCAACGAGTCGTATATGCCGTATTGCACACACTTTTGCATCTTAACACTGCTGCTGGTGTTGCCAATACACCGATGCGCTGATGCTGCCCCACCAAACATCCTCTTTGCGATCGCTGATGACCTTTCGTTTCCTCACATGAGTGCTTATGGCACGGAGTGGGTGCAGACTCCGGCTTTTGATCGCGTGGCACGCGACGGTCTACTGTTCAATCGTTGCTACACACCGAACGCAAAATGTGCTCCCTCACGTGCCTGCATTTTGACGGGCCGGAACTCATGGCAACTCGAACAAGCCGCTAACCATTGGTGCTACTTTCCACCAAAGTTTCCCAGTTATGTTGAAATCCTGGAAAAGCATGGCTACAGCACGGGGATGACGGGCAAAGGCTGGGCTCCGGGCATCGCTTTGAACAGGGAGGGACAACGTCGGCAAATGACCGGTCATCCCTACAGCAAACGCAAGAAAAAACCACCAACCACCGCCATTAGCAATAACGACTACGCAGGAAATCTTGAAGCTTTTCTCGATGCAATTCCTCAGGGCAAGCCATTTTGCTTCTGGTACGGGGCAACCGAACCTCACCGAAGATATGAGTACATGAGCGGTGTAACCCAAGGGAACAAACGACTGTCTGACATCGATCACGTTCCCCTCTTTTGGCCAGATAACGAAGTTGTTCGACATGACATGCTCGACTA
>NZGD01000293.1 GCA_002690925.1 Rhodopirellula sp. | reverse complement strand
TGACGGTGCTTCTGCTGTTTATGCCCCTGGTGCTGATTTTTGTGCAAGCGTTTGCCGAGGGTTGGGCCGGTTACGTCAGCAATATTCTCAATGAGTACACGCTTCACGCCATCGGTCTGACGCTGGTGGTTGCTCTGCTCACCGTGCCGCTGAACATGGTTTTCGGCGTGTTCCTGGCCTGGCTGGTGACCCGTTTCCGATTCCCCGGTCGCAAACTGCTCACCACCCTTATTGATATCCCGTTCGCCGTGTCTCCGGTGGTTGCCGGCCTGCTTTTCCTGCTGCTCTACGGCAGCAATGGCTGGGTGGGCCAGTGGCTCGGCGAGTACGATATTCAACTGATGTTCTCCTGGCCGGGCATCGTGATGGTTACCGTATTTGTGACCTGTCCGTTTGTGGCCAGAGAACTGATCCCGCTGATGCAGCAACAGGGTCGGGAAGAGGAAGAGGCCGGCGTGGTGCTGGGCGCGTCCGGCTGGCAGCTGTTCCGGCGGGTGACCTTCCCGAATATCCGCTGGGCGCTCCTTTACGGCGTGATCCTCACCAACGCCCGGGCTGTAGGCGAGTTCGGTGCCGTGTCGGTGGTCTCGGGCAACATCCGGGGCGAGACCAATACGCTGCCGTTGCAGGTAGAGCTGCTTTACCAGGATTACAACACCGTGGGCGCTTTTGCAGCTTCTTCGCTGCTAGCAGGTATTGCGCTGATCACGCTTGTCGTCAAGGCCATCGTTGAATGGCGTCAGAGTCGTAACTAAGGGTTTCCAATGAGCATCGAGATACAGGGTATCAACAAGTTTTTCGACAAGTTCCAGGCCCTGCATGACATCAATCTGACCATTCCGGATGGCCAGCTCACGGCGTTGCTGGGCCCTTCCGGTTCGGGCAAGACCACGCTGCTGCGGATCATTGCCGGCCTGGAAACTCCCGAAGAGGGCCGAATCCGGTTCAGCGGCAAGGATGTGACCGATCTGCATGTGCGGGACCGGCGTGTGGGGTTTGTGTTCCAGCACTATGCGTTGTTTCGTCACATGACAGTGGCCGAGAACGTGGCCTTTGGCCTCAATGTGCTTCCGCGCAAGGAGCGTCCCGGCAAGCCGGAAATCCGCAAGCGGGTAAAAGACCTGCTGGAAATGGTTCAGCTGGAACACCTGGCCGACCGTTACCCCGCGCAGCTTTCAGGTGGGCAGAAGCAACGCATCGCCCTCGCGCGGGCCATGGCCATGCGCCCGGAGATTCTTCTGCTGGATGAGCCCTTCGGGGCGCTTGATGCCAAGGTGCGAAAAGACCTTCGCCGCTGGCTGCGCAGCCTCCACGATGAGCTGCATTTCACCAGTGTGTTCGTGACCCACGATCAGGAGGAGGCCCTGGAGCTCTCCGATCAGGTGGTTGTGATGAGCAATGGCCGGATTGAGCAGGTTGATACACCCCTGGAGCTCTATGGTCGCCCGGACAGCCGGTTTGTATTCGAGTTTCTGGGGCAGGTGAATGTGCTGTCTGGCAAGATCCGCGATGGTGTCATGCGCCAGGGTGACGCCTGGATTCGACTGCCCGAAGGCTGTGAAAACGATGACGCGCAGCTCTACCTGAGGCCCCACGAAGTGCGCCTCACCCAGTCTGCCAGTGACGAGGCCCATCTGCCTTTCCGGATCGAGGCAATCAACCTGATCGGTGCGGAAGTTCGCATCGAACTCAAGCCCGATGGCTGGGAGTGCGAGGAGCTCTGGGAAGTTGGCATCAGCCATACCGAGTTTAACGCCCGTCAGCCCCAGCGGGGTGACCGCTGCTTCGCCGTGCCGGATGTGGGGCATCTGTTCTGCGAACACTCACAGGAGCCCAAGACGCTCGTCTGGTAGACCTGATGGCANCTACCCGGTGATTGATGAGCCGGGTACTTGCCCCAGATCATCTCTGGNTTCTGTCCCTTGCCTATAATTCTCTGCATCAGAGAGTTTGCTGCCATCATTTNGCTCAAGGCAGGGGTAAAACCGGGATGAACTGGACATGACCGAAAGTTCGCCAACGCCTCCTTCTCCAGAACTTCGACACCGCATCATGGCGGGTTTTATCGGTAATGTCGTGGAGTGGTACGACTTTGCCGTTTATGGCTATCTGGCCGGAGTTATTGCGCCGGTTTTCTTTTCGTCTACCAATCCAACGGCAGCGCTTATCGGCACCTACGGCATATTTGCTGCCGGCTTCATCATGCGGCCCCTGGGGGCGGCGGTTTTCGGCTGGTTTGGAGACCGGTACGGGCGTGCTCGTACCATGCAAATCTCTGTAATGCTGATGGCCTTGCCGACCCTGCTGCTCGGGATGCTTCCCTCCTATGAGCAGGCCGGCTTGCTCGCTCCAGTCTTGCTGGTTCTGATCCGATTGCTTCAAGGCCTTTCTGTTGGCGGCGAATTTTCATCCTCGGCGACCTACCTGGTTGAGACGGCTCCCGATGGTAAACGAGGTCTGACGGGCAGTTGGGCCAACATCGGCTCGATGACGGGCTCTTTGCTGGGCGTTGCTGCGGCGGCACTGGTAACCAATACCCTGGATGAACAAACATTGAGTGACTGGGGCTGGCGCCTGCCGTTTCTTGGAGGCGCCATTCTGGGCATTGCCGCCATCGCGATTCGCCGGAACCTGCACAACTCAGAGCGATTCAGTCAGCACCATGAGAATCGCGACGAAACATCGCCGCTTCTGCAGGCGTTTACAACCAATCGGCGGGAAACCCTTCTAGCACTGGCCTTCGCTTCAAGTTACGGGACGTGCTACTACATTGTGTTTGTTTATCTGCCGGAATGGCTCTCGGCCCAGGAACTGCTGTCTCGCGGAACAGCTTTGTTGATCAACACGGGCATGATGCTGCTTGTCATCCCGGCGATGCCGCTGTTTGCGATCGTGGGTGATCGATGGCTTCGTCGAAGGAGCTGGATAGCCATCTCTTTGTTTCTGCTTACCCTGGTCGCCTGGCCGCTTCATGCCTGGATGCTCAGCTCCGGCGGTTCACTGTATGTGGTGGTACTGGCACACGCTCTGGTGTTCTTGCTGCTGGCCATTCCACTGGGGTCCGCACCCGCACTGTTTGTGGAGATGTTTCCGGAGAGCGACCGTTTATCCGGCTATTCTGTAGCCTTCAATCTTGGCCTGGGTGTATTCGGCGGGCTCACACCGATGATTGCCACGTCGTTGATTGCAACAACCGGTGTTGTGACGGCACCGGCCATGTATCTGGCAGTAACCGCCTTCATTGCTGTGCTGGCTCTCATCGCCATGCCGGATCGAAGCCGGGAGCCGCTGCGATGACTCGCCCATCGCAAAAGAGGGTAAGTAACGTGATACGCCTTGCATTGGTTCTGTCTTTTCTGGCTCTGGCAGCCTGCGATGGGAGTTCCGGCAATCTGGCTCTGGGGACGCTTGAGCGGGATCGAATTGCCCATACCGCAACCGCCAGTGAAGTTGTTGTTGAGCTCCCTGTCTCGCCCGGCTCGCCGGTTGAAAAAGGGAGTGTGTTGGTAAAACTCGACGATACGTTGCAGCGGGCGGAGGTTGACCGGGCCTCAGCTCAGTTGTCAGAGGCCGTCGCCAATCTTGAAAAACTCCGACACGGAGCCCGGCCGGAGGAAGTGGCGGCAGCAAGAGCGAATGTGGCCGGCGCCCGGGCGGAACTCATCGAGAGTGAGGCCAATTATTCACGCATCCTCAACCTCAGGAATCAGAATCTGGCCAGTCAGGCCGACCTGGACAAGGCGATCGCCTTGCGCGACGCCAATCATGCGAAGCTGCTCAATGCGCAGGAAGCCTTGCTGGAATTAACGAATGGCGCTCGTGAAGAGGATCTGAGAGCGGCCGAGTCCAGAGTGGATGCGGCAAGAGCGATGCTCGCCCGTGAAAAGAAACACCTCGCCGATCTGACCGTTGTCGCGACACGGGACGGTATTCTCGACAACCTTCCCTGGAATCTGGGGGAGCGAGTGACCGCAGGCAGCCCTCTGGCGATTGTTCTGGCCGGTAAGGCGCCGTTTGCGAGGGTTTATGTGCCAGAGCCCTATCGGGTGAAGCTGGCGATTGGTGACGAGCTGACTGTGCGTGTGGATGGTCTTGGCCGAACCATAAAGGGCCGTTTGCGTTGGATCGCCACGGAGCCTGCATTCACGCCGTACTTTGCGCTTAATCAGGAAGAACGTGCGCGGCTGATGTACCGGGCAGAGGTCCAGCTTCCAGAGGCAGAGGCTGCTTTACCGAACGGAGTGCCGGCCCAGGTTGAGTTGCCATGAGTGAATGTGTCATTCGCGCGGAAGGGCTTAGCCGGAATTTCGGCGATACCAGGGCTGTTCAGGCGCTGGATCTGGAGGTCGAGCGAGGCCGCATTTATGGTTTTCTTGGGCCAAATGGCAGCGGCAAGACCACGGCCATCCGAATGTTGATCGGTCTGTTGAAGCCAAGCTCCGGAACCGCGGAGGTGCTTGGTTATGGCTTGCCAGCCGGTGCCGAGAAACTCAGGCGGCGGATCGGGTACATGACCCAGAAATTCTCCCTGTACGATGATCTGACCGTTCAGGAAAATCTTCGGTTTATCGCCAGCATTTACAGCCTGTCTGCAAACCAGTTGCGCTCAAGGGTTGAGGATCTGCTTGTTATCTATGGGCTGCGTGACAGCCGGCATCAGTTGGCAGGAAGCATGAGCGGCGGGCAGCGCCAACGCCTCAGCCTTGCTGCGGCAACACTGCACAAGCCAGATCTGCTGTTCCTGGATGAACCCACTTCGGCGGTGGATCCCCAGAGTCGCCGGGACTTCTGGGAGCAGTTGTTTGATCTCAGTGATGCCGGGACGACGATCATGGTCTCAACCCATTACATGGACGAGGCGGAGCGTTGCCACAAGTTGGCCATTCTCGAGACGGGGATCAAGCGAGCCGATGGTGCACCGGATGAGTTGATGAAGAACATGGGCGCCAGGGTTGTTGAGGTCAGTTCTGAAAATCTCCGCGTGTTAAAGCATCGGATTATTGAGTTGCCAGACGTGATATCCGCAGCGCAACTTGGCGCGCGGCTTCGAGTGCTGGTGAAGAACCGGGTTAGCAGTCCGGTTGCGTATCTGTCGGGGCAACCTTTTATCGGAACAGGGGACAGTCTTACCGAGGTGCGCCCAAGCCTGGAGGATGTTTTCGTAACCAGTACGGGAAGAGGCCGACAATGAACAGCCTCCGACGCATCCGAGCCATTTTTGGCAAAGAGTTGATTCAGCTCCGGCGGGACCGGATGACGTTCGGCATGATCGTTATGATCCCTCTTCTCCAGCTGTTGCTATTTGGCTATGCCATCAATACAAACATCCGCCATATCCCGGTAGGCATTGTCGATTTCAGCCAGAGCGGCCTGAGTCGGGAGATCGTGCAGATTGTGAAAGCCACGCAAGTGGTTGAGATCAGATCCTACTTCGAGAGCGTAGAGAAAGCGCAGGCGGCCATTGCCAGTGCCGAAGTCAGGGCCGTCCTCATCATCCCTGAAGATGTTGATAACCGCTTGGCGCGGCACCAATCATTGGGCTTTGGTTCGCCCCCTGCCACCGATGAAGAAACCAGCCAACCCATCGCCCAATGGATTGCCGATGGCTCCGATACGATCATTGCCTCTGCTATCAAGAGTCTGCGTGGCATGCCGCTGGCCGAATTGCTGGACCGTCCTGTCAATCGCGGTACACCCACCTTTGAAGTGACGCTGCTCTATAACCCCGAGCAACGCACAGTCGTCAATATTGTGCCGGGTCTGGTCGCGATCATTCTGACCATGACCATGATCATGTTTACCTCTGCCGCGATCGTCCGCGAGCGGGAGAGGGGCAACATGGAAATGTTGATATCGACGCCGGTGCGACCGATTGAACTGATGATCGGGAAGATCATTCCGTACATTTTTATTGGCGTGATTCAGGTCAGCATCATCCTGGGGCTGGGCCGGGTGTTGTTCCATGTTCCGGTAGAAGGCGGGTTGGCCCAGCTCGCAGGCGTCACCTTCCTGTTCATCACCGCAAGCCTGACGCTTGGGCTGGTCATTTCAACGATTGCCCGGAACCAGCTACAGTCAATGCAGATGACGGTGTTTGTTCTGATGCCCTCGATTCTGTTGTCGGGGTTCGTATTTCCCTATGAGGGCATGCCTGTCGCAGCCCAGTATATTGCAGAGGCACTGCCCGCGACGCATTTCATGCACCTGGTTCGCGGAGTGGTTCTGAGGGACGTTGAGGTAACGAATATGGCGTCGGATGTCTACTGGCTGGCGCTGTTCACCCTTGGCGGCCTGCTCGTTGCGTCACTCAGGTTCAAGAAGCGTCTCGAATAGTTGTGCCCAGGTAATGCCGACACAATCAGGAGGATGTAATGTCACTACCCGCGCCATTGACCGAAAACCAGGTCTATCACGGTTGCCCGGAAGACAAGCTGGATTTCCAAACCACCGAAGACCTGCAGGACCTCGAGCGTCCGTATGGTCAGGACCGGGTATTGCGGGCGCTGGAATTTGGTGCCGGTATTCAGGCAGACGGTTTCAATCTCTTTGTTCTCGGACCCTCCGGTGCCGGCAAGCACGAGCTGGTCGAACGCTTTCTTTGCCTGCATGCGGCAAGCCAGCCGGTCCCGCCGGATTGGTGCCATGTCTACAACTTCCAGTTTTCAGAGCGGCCACGCGCCATTCGACTGCCGGCCGGTGAAGGGCGGCAATTCAAGAAACACATGAATGAACTGGCAGAGGAGCTCCGAACAGCAATCCCTGCTGCCTTCGAAAGCGAGGAATACCAGGCCAGGTTGCAGGAACTCCAGGAAGAAATGGCCAAGCGTCAGCATCAGGGCCTGTTTGATATCCAGGAAGAGGCGAACCGGAACAACATTGCCATGATCACCACGCCGGCCGGCTTTACCTTTGCCCCGATGCGCAAGGGCGAGGTGATCGACCCGGAGGAATACAAGAACTTCTCGGACGAGGAGAAAGCGCTGGTCGAATCCAAGGTTGAGGAGCTTCAGAAAAAGCTTCAGCAAACCATCCAGCAGATACCCAGGATGCGGAAGGAGGTCAGGGAAAGAGTCCATGCCCTGAATGAAGAAATGGTGCAGCTGACCCTGGGCGGCCCGATTGGGGAGTTGAGGGAAAAATGGTCCCACCTGCAGGATATCGTCGAGTACCTGGATGCCGTTCGCGAGGATGTGGTTGAGCACGCCGAGGCTTTTCAGGATACCGATAACGGGCCTCCGGCGGGCCTGTTGGCAAGGTACAAGGTCAATTTGCTGGTCGATAATGCCGAGACGGCCGGCGCGCCCGTTATCTATGAGGACCTGCCCAACCATCAGCATCTGGCGGGGCAGATTGAACATCGGGCCAGGCAGGGTAATCTCTATACCGATTTCACGCTGATTCGTGGCGGTTCCATGCACCGGGCCAGTGGCGGCTATCTGATCATTGATGCGCGCAGGGTACTGACACAGCCGATGGCGTGGGAAAGCCTGAAGCGAATCCTGTCCTCCGGTGAGGTTCGAATCGAGTCACTGGAGCGGCTTTACGGGTTGGTGAGTACCGTCAGCCTGCAGCCGGAGCCCATTCCGGTGTCGGTCAAGGTGGTTCTGCTCGGGGACCGGATGCTCTATTACCTGCTGTCCCACTAT
>NZGD01000292.1 GCA_002690925.1 Rhodopirellula sp. | reverse complement strand
CCTAATTTCTGCAACACCTCGGGATCGAGGTAACTGGGTTGTGCTTGATGATCGGACATCTGATTCAGCCTGTCTTCCGCGACAACAGTTTTTCGTCAGAAGGAATCTCAGCGACCAGTTTTTCAATCAGATCATCCGTGGTCATTCCCTCCGAACGGGCGGCAAAGCTTGGAATGACGCGATGACGCAGAACAGGCAGACACAACTCCCGGATATCTTCAATCGAAACGTGACACCGCCCGCGCAAAGCTGCCCTCGACTTACCCGCAAGAATCAGGTTCAAAGATGCTCGCGGGCCTGCTCCCCAAGACATCAGTTTTTTCACGAAATCCGGAGAATCTGGCTCATCAGGCCGCGTTGCTCTTACCAGGGCAGCCGCGTATTCAAAGACATGATCGGCAACGGGAATGCGTCGCACCACATGCTGAAACTCTTCAATCGTCGGACCATCAACAACTTCGTTCAATACCGGCTCATCGTCGCTGGTCACGCTACGCATGATATCGAGTTCTTCATCCCGACTCGGATACTTGACCATCACATTGAACAGAAACCTGTCAAGCTGTGCCTCAGGCAAGGGATACGTCCCCTCTTGCTCAATTGGATTCTGTGTCGCGAGAACAAAAAACGGCTTGTCCAAGACAAACTCTTCACCACCCGACGAAACACGTTTTTCCTGCATCGCCTCCAGCAGTGCAGCCTGAGTCTTGGGAGGCGTTCGATTGATTTCGTCAGCGAGCAACAGGTTAGTAAAAACCGGCCCCTTCTGAAATTTGAAACGCCGTTCATGAGTCGCGGGATCCTCCTGCAGTAATTCCGTACCCGTAATATCTGACGGCATCAGGTCAGGAGTGAACTGGATACGCTTGAAAGAAAGTGACATCGTTTTTGCGAGCGAACTCACCAGCAACGTCTTGGCCAAGCCTGGCACCCCCACCAGCAGGCAATGCCCACGCGCAAAGATCGCAATCATCATTTCGTCGATGACATCGTCCATCCCAACAATCGTTTTGCGCAACTCGGTAACGATCGCGTCCCGTGTCTGGCCAAGTTTCTCCACGGCCTGAATATCATCCGTCTGCTCTGTCATGAATTACTGCCAATGTGATTAATATTTGCCGTTGATCGTGTCAAGGAAGCGACAGGCCCCCGAAGCAGGGGCAGAATCGCAGCACCCAAAGCAGAAGACACAGACAGCATTCGATACTCTGGAACTAACTGTTGGCTTCGGTTGCTGTCAGTAGGTGCGGCGATGAATCTGATCCCGGCAAGTGCCTGCGTTGGGCGATCGAACACGAGCCGCCATCGGCGTTGGGTAGGAAATCATCGATGGCTCAGTAAGGCTCCCTTGCGCACCCGTCCATCAGCGTCCCAAGTCATGCGAGACGAGCCCATCGAATCAGAACCCATGATACAGTTTTGCGACACCGATTTTGAGCAAAACACCATGGTTTCTGGGAATCTGAGAATTTCTCTATTTCTGTGCACCTGCGAGCTGCATCAACGAAGAAAAACAACTTCAGGAAAGGGCAAGCTCCAGAATGCGTGCACACGCCAGCAGCCACCATGCACAACACCTACCACCATCAAATTGCGGGATTTTTCCCTCACAACGCATGTTTGGGGATCGCGCGAGCGATCCGAATGACCAGACTCGCGCAGCGGATGACAGTAATCAACATGACCAAAAAAGTGATCACGACAATAGCGATGGATAGCCAGGGACTAAAGATCCCGCTCATTGCGAGGCCTAACAGCACGGGAGGAAACACCAACGCTAACACTGCCGAGACAATGACCCATCGTACGGACGATGAAGCCGCTGACACCAAATCGAACTCTCCAAGGTAGAACGCCAGTTTCTTGAGAAAAATGACAAAGCAGACCAGCCCCACAATCTCAGGAAGCAACCGCAAACTGGAAAGAAGCTCTCCGCCCAAAAAATTCAGGCCACCGCTGAATCCTGTCACCTCGGCCATTACCGGAACCCCAATAGCAAATGCAAACCAGACGCCATGCATCGACAGAACAATCTTCAATGGCCCCCTGCAACCACTACCGACCGGCACAGCCAAACACAGAACCTGACCAACAACCAATGCGATACTTCCACCAACAAAACAAATACCGACCAACACCCCAACAGCCGCGAAAAGCATGGTGTAGCTCACGTATTGTGAATTGGCGTTATTCATGCTCAACCCAACACCAAAACCAATGACAGTACCTCCGATAACACCCAACAGCACTACACAAACGCCGTAATAACAGGTCAATAGGCCCGCTCGGGTCATTCTCAGCCCGTTCTCGCCACCATGCGGCAAGGGCAGTTGCTCTTCGCCTACCAATAAAGACGGGCGGTAAGGATTACTCGCCATGTCGCCGGCACCTGAATTCAATGAGTCTGTCATCAATGAGCTTGGCGCAACGGAGTCCCCTGAGCGGTCCGCCTGGCCGCTGTTCATTCCCCCACCTTCAGTACTCCTCGCATCATTAGCGGTGAAATTGGTAGAGCCCGCTCGCAGGTGCGGCGGATTTTCGGGGGAATAAGTTACATCGAACAGTCCTTCCACCGTGCCTGCCTTCACCCATTGACCGTCAGTGCCCAAACGCACTTCCGTTTCTTTGTCGATGCGAGCCTCAGCCACATGGCGTTTCAGTTTCCTGTCAGCGATTGGCCCCAAGATCTCGCTGTTACGTCGGACGTACCATTCTTTCATGCGACACTGATCCTCTCAAATAACATTGGCTTTTGAGTAACAATGCTTCACAAACAGCGGACTCAAAAATGCGTCGGTGGTAAATCACAGAGGGGTCGACGCAACCGACAAGTCACTGCCGAGTTTAATGTAGCGTCCTTGCTGAGACCAAAGTTGAACCAAAGCCCCTTCCTCGGATCGATGACAGCAAGCAACGCAACCTACAGAAAAAGTCGCCGACCCGCCTGCGTTCCACCCATAGAGGCTCAGCTTTATCGCATTGTTTGAACACTTTGTGAATAAAAAAGAGCGTTACTTGCTGTCAAATCAAGTTTAGACGCAGCGGCAGAACAACTGTACATACCCTAAGATAGGTCAAGCCTTTTGCAACGCGTTTCTGTACTCACTCGGTCAGGTGCCTTTGATTGTCGATATGCAAACGTGATATTGGCATCACTTTTATCAGACTCAGTTGTCCTGGCATGTTGGTTTTCGACACACATTAAACCGGCAGTGAAATGAAGTCATCCAAGCTTTTACGAACTTGTTCCGTAACCCTTGTCCATTCACTGCTATTTCCTACCAACCCTCATCCGCCCTCACATTTTTAGGCATAGAAGAAGAGAAGAAAAAGCGTGAACTCGTTATTTTCACCACGCATCACCGTCTTGGGCTCCATTAACAGGGACCTCGTGGTTCGCTGCCACCAACTGCCTGCCCCCGGGCAAACTCTGCTTGGGCAGTCCTCAAGCGAATTTTGCGGCGGCAAAGGTGCCAATCAAGCTGTTGCAGCGTCATTGGCAGGCGGCGACGTCTCGATGATTGGCGCCGTGGGTGACGATGCCTTTGCAGCGAGTCTGTTAGACAACTTGAAAACACATCAAGTCAATTACGACCTGGTTCAACGGCACATTGGATATGCAAGTGGACTCGCCGTGATTGCGGTCGATTCAAATGGACAAAACTCAATCATGGTGGTGCCTGGTGCCAATTCAGCAGTTTCGCAGCAAATGGTGCAGGCGGCCGAAACACAAATCAGGAAATCTGACTGTTTGATGGTGCAATTAGAAACACCAATCGAATCTGTCCTGGAAGCGATCCGGCTAGCTCGACACCATGGTGTGCGTGTCATTCTCGACCCCGCACCTGCTCCGGCTGAACTGCTTCCTGACCTGCTTCAGGTCGATCTGCTTTGCCCCAATGAAACCGAAGCAGCGGACCTGACGCAAATGCCGGTCACGAACGTGAAAGAGGCCAAGGCTGCATCCAAGCAACTGCAAGTTCTTGGCGCAAAGAATGTTGTGATCACGATGGGATCCGAGGGCGCGATCTTGTGCCAGGAAAATCAGGCAACGCATGTTCCCCCCATTCCCGTAAATGTCATCGACACAACTGCAGCAGGTGATGCATTTGCGGGTGCATTAGCCGTTCGCTGGGCGCAAACAGGAGATCTACTCACGGCCGTCGGCTTCGCAAACGTGGCAGGTGCGATCGCCGCATCGCGTGCAGGAGCTCAGGCTAGCCTTGGAACAAAAGAAGAAATTGAAGCAACAGCATGAAAGCACTCAAAGTCTTCAGCACCTTGCTGATCATCACAGCGATAACACAATCTGCGTCAGCAAAACGACCAAACATCATTTTCTTCATCAATGACGATCAAGTGAAAGACGAAATCGGATGTTACGGTGGAAAAGTGCTGACACCGAATCTTGACCGCTTGGCCCGTGAAGGCATGCGGTTTGACAACGCCCACACCGTCTCTACCGTTTGCACACCGTCACGGTACTCGATGTTCACAGGGCGTTATCCTGGCAATTCTTCGTTCAAGTCCTATCTGGCGTCGTACCCAAAAAATCGCCACGGTGCTCCTGGATTCAATGTGGGTCTTGAAGACGACAACATGAATGTGGGTAACGTGCTTCGACAGGCAGGTTATGTCACTGGACACGTTGGCAAACTTCACGTCGGCGTCCATCTGAAAACCTCGCAAGAATATTCTCACCACGGACTCTACGACGTCTCCAAGCAAAGTGGATTGCTGGAACCTGATAACCCCAACGTGATTGCTGGCTGGCAAAGGAATGAGAAATGGTATCGACAATGGATCATGGATCGTGGTTTTTCATGGGCAAAGCATGTTTACTGGGGCAACGTGCAAGGTGCCTACCCCCACCACAATCCCGAATGGACGCTTGAAGCCGCCCTTGAATTCATCGAACAGAACCGTGATGGCCCTTTCTACCTGCACTACGCCACCACCATGATGCACGGTGGCCCTCACGGGTGGAGCAGATCACTGGAGAACCCTCTTTCCTCAGGCGCTGGAAAACTCGAGAGCCGACCCAATGTCATTCCTCCTCGCGACGAACTTTGCAGACGAGTCGACGAAGCAGGCCTTGAAGAAAACACTTATGGATTCACCTGGATGGATGCAACGCTCGGAGCCATGCTGGAAAAACTTGAGCAACTGAACATTGCCGACAATACGCTATTTGTTTTTGTAACCGACCACGGCACGGAAGGAAAATTTTCCCTGCATGATCACAATGGCACTGCAATCCCCTGCATCATTCGCTGGCCTGGTGTGGTCAAGGCTGGATCCGTCTGTAGTAATCTGATTCAAAATACAGATCTGGTNCCGACGTTTTTTGATGTTGCGAGAGCGACTGTCCCGGACGGGTANCGCNTGGATGGCAAAAGTATCCAGCCATTGCTCATCGATCCCAAAGCTGAAATCCACAATNANCTGTACTTCGAATTGGGCTACGCCAGAGGCATCCGAACCGACCAGTGGAAATACATTGCGATTCGCTATAGCGCCGACCGACTCGAACAGATCGAAAACGCCTCATTGAGAAAAATCCCGGATTTGCTCGCTTATCAGGGAGGATCCAAAAACGCATCCAACCATCTGCAGCGGCGTCCCCACTATCTGCAACCCGACCAACTTTACCATCTCGACAATGATCCACTCGAGCAGAACAATCTGGCAGGCATGCCTGAGCACGAAGTTCAACTCAAGACCATGCAGAGGCTGTTAACTGAAAAGCTCAAAGCACAGGGCCGACCCTTCGGTGAATTCGTACCCGGTGCGGACTCGGTTCCTGTAGAACAAATCATGCCACATCTAAAAAAGCTTGAACAACTTCGTCCCATCAAACGAGGCTTTGAGGCGATCGAGGACACCCCTGAGAACACGAAGCCGTTAACGAGGTCCAAACGAAAAGCAGCCAGGGACACCAGAAAGGCGAAGCCTGGGAGAAGAGGCCCGCCCAGCAGAAAAAGCCAGACCGACAGATAACTGGCAGGCAATCGGCACCAGATCCTTCCGTTACATTCTCAGGTCCTCATTCTCTGTTTTCCTGAATCTCCCTGAGAGTTTCTCATCGACCAAGGATTCTGGTGTTACCTAGACACGCCAAACTCACGCACCCGTGTTCGCATGCTGACTTGGCACAGCCGGCGACGGGTCTCCGCGGCCATTTGCACGTTTCCCACAATCGAATCACGCCCGTTTCTGAATGTGGTGCATGAGGCCTATGGCAAACGGTGCGGCTTCTTTCCATTTTCGGTAAGCTGATGGTGGCTATGCTGACAACTCGCAATCCGCTGCTGTAACGAGACACGGCAATCGCTCCAGAAACGCTAAACCAGCCGACGGGCATAATGATGCAATCGTTAGACAGGCAAAAAGCAAGCGTCTCGAAAACCAACTGTGTTCCGAGACGTCTTAACTGGATTGACAAACGACAAGCTGAAATGCATTTGACACCACAACCCACGAACAACATGAACCACCAATCGACCATCCTACGCGGCTGCCTGATACTGATCCCCTTCATTTTCCTTAGCTCTCGAACAACTGCCGCAGAACGTCCCAATATTGTTTTCATCCTTGCTGACGACATGGGCTGGAACCAACCGGGTTTCAATGGTGGAGATCCTGCGCTGACGCCAAACATTGATCAGCTTGCCAACGAAGGAATGCGTCTGAACGATTTCTATACACACAGTGTGTGTGCACCAACTCGGGCAGCTTTTCTTACGGGGCGGTACGCTTTTCGTACATGGAGTGATTGGCGATCAGAGGACTTTGGGAAACCAAGTTATCTGGCAAAACTGGGCTTGGAATTAGCAGTGAATGAAAGGGGTGAACCCACACGACGCATACATGCCCTCGATACAAACGAACGAACGATCGCTGAAGCACTCGGTGATGCGGGTTATTTCACATCTCTGATCGGCAAGTGGCACCTGGGTGAATGGCTTCCGGAACACCTGCCCATGGGGCAGGGTTTTGACCACCAATACGGACACTACGCCTGGGGTATTGACTACTACACCAAGACGATCGTCCATAATGCTCCTGCCCGATTAGCTGTTTACGACTGGCACCGAAACCAAAAACCTATCCAGGAAGACGGCTACGCCACGGATCTGGTTGCAACTGAGGCCGAGCGTATTCTCAAGTCGCGTAGTCGTAAAAAACCACCGTTCTTCATGTATGTGGCGTTCAACGCGGTCCACGGTCCACTGAATCCTCCTCCGGGATTTGAAGGTGACCCGAACGACCCACTCGCCATAAGACACGCCATGCTCAAGAGCCTCGACAATGCTGTTGGTCGGATTACCAAAGCGATCGACCAGAATGGACTGCGAGACAACACCGTACTGGTTTTCACCAATGACAACGGCCCTGTGCTGGAAGAGATGAGCAAACCCTATCGGGGCACAAAGAACACGACCTTCGAAGGCGGAGTACGTCAGCCTGCCATCATCCGTTGGCCGGGGCACATCAATCCGGGCACAACCAAAGACGGTTTGATGTTCATTTCAGACTTCTTCCCGACCTTCATCACCTTGGCTGATGGAAACCATCACCAAGAACAGAAAATTGACGGGATCGATATGACACCGATGCTCTTTGAAGGTCAACCTAGCCCCCGCACCGAAATCATTTACGACGTTGCAGGCAGCGTACGTGTTCCGACCATCCGTGTCGGAGAATTTAAATTAATGGGAGACGCACTCTATAACGTCATCTTAGATCCCTCGGAGCAATCTGATATTGCGAGTCAGCATCCTGACATCGTGAACAAACTGCGAAGTCGACTTGATGCGGTTGGCAAAGAACGTCCACCCCTAGGCGAAAAACCGCTTCTGATGGATCCACCACTACCATATGTGTATGGATTGAAGGAACAGAATCCTGTGCCACGCTGGCTTATCAAAGCGGTTGACGAAATCCGTGCCACCCAACCCAAGGACTGGGCCCCCGGCGAAACGCCGTGGCCCAAAGCACCCCTTGGTGCCAATGCAAACAAAATGGACGGGCTCAAAGACGAAAGCGGAATTCGCAAGTGACTGAGTCACCCGCAAGCTTGAGTCCCTGCAGGCTACTGATTTTGCCTTGGGACCGTGTTTTGTTGAATCGAAGGTGATTTGAGTGGATGCGTCATTGCAAACGACTCACATCAGAAAAATCGCAGATAGCAGGTAGTGGCAGATAATTGAAAGATGGATCGCGATGGACGCCCCCTGAGATGACAAGCCACTTACGCTCGTAGTCCTTGAGTCGTGCTACTATTCTGACAAAATCCTGCTGTGATGGATAAAAGCAACGCATGGGTACTACGAACTTCAATGAGCCAGAACGTTTTTGTATCACTGTATTTTTGCTCAGCTCTGCCTTCAACCATTGCAGTTCACCAAAGAAAGCTAGATCTCCAGTACCAGAGTCTTCCGGCAGCCCATTCTGAACCTGTAGATGGCGTTGACAGACGACCAATATCCGAAAGAGTCGTTACGTTCGGTACAAGCGGCAAGGTTGACTCAAATCTCCTGACTTTCAACCTCTATATTCTCCTGCGATCACACGCAGGGACCGTTAGCGCACTATTTCTCTAATGAGGGTTGATGGACATCCCCACCTTTCCACCGCGAGAATTAGAATGCATCGCCTGCCAACCAAAATCCAGTCACTTTCACGAACAACGCCAGCGTTAGTGCGATCACTCGGGCTGATTGCATTGCTTGGAATGATTTCCATCGCAATGGAAACGAAAGCGGAAGCAGACGAGAATCAGTTGTCTGAATTTGGTCTAGCCAATCTCACTCCGATGGCAGCGGCCGAGGCGCGGAGCATTCAATGCCGGTCGTTATTTACCGAACACTTTGGAATCAGTTTCATTTCCGGCATCCTCTACGATCCGAACACTGGAAGCTCAATCAAAGTACACTCGATTGAGTTGTCCAACGCTTCTGACTTTGTGAGTGATTCGATATCAGTCAATGATGTAGCAGTTAGCCAGGTCAGCTGGGATCGAATCGCCGAAGTTGACATTGCCTCAAGCATTGTCGATTTTCAAGCCTCAATGCGAGGTTTGATTCAGGCTACAGGTTTTGCATTATCAACTTACTAGGGAAGATCAGTTGAATTCCCTAGGCAGCAGCATCTACTGGCTTACAGACGACGGAAGTAAGGTGATAAGGTGCCTGCGTCTGTGCGGCCAATCGCTCTCGCCCCCGCACCATGGATATTGAAGTAAAATTCATTCACTGAGACACTCACGTCTCCAAGTCCAATTGCGAGTTCAGAAAGAATTGTACTGGTGTCAGAAGACCAACCTGACTCCTTCGAGTCTTTCACTTGGTTAAATTGAGTGACATTAAAATTCCAAATCGAGCCAGTATTTGGATCGAGGATCGTTGCTGTCAAACCAGCGGACCCCGTCGTTCGCGCTCTCACTGCACCGGCACCGCGGACTGCTTCTGCTTCTGCAATTGAAATTGAATCGAGACCCTCCAATCCAAACTCTTCCAAATCATTTGCTTGCAATTCGACGGTAGTCATCAAAAGCACGAGCAAAGGCAGTAATGCGAATTTCATAGTCAACATCCAATAATATATTCGTGGTATCAAAAGAGCCTGCCGTCAACTTGCATGCTCTGGTCGGTTTGGTGAATTCCTCACGCTAGTTCGAAAAGGCTGAGTCGTCACATTCCGCCATCGTTTTTGTAGAAAACAAGTCATTGGGCAGTCTTGTTTTCACAGTCCTACCGATTCTGAGTTCTGCGCTGATGCAGTGGTCCTGAATTTAGTTTCACGGACCACGGTCAGGTTTCATTACTAGCCTGAACATGTGCTAATACCAGACAATTCACTACATTCAGCACGCTCCTCGTGCCGATACTCCCCACGAGTGTCAATCCATACAGGGGCTTCAGCTGAAGAAACCAATGCAAATGCGTACGCCCTACCTCAGTAAAGGATTCCATCTGCTCGGAATTGCTTTGCTATCTTTGTCATTGATCGCGTTAGGAGTTTCGATCTTTGTCGGACTACCTAAACCCGCAGTGGTCGCTTCAGTAAACCAGTCAAATGAGCACGGTGACACGACACAAAATCGGCGGTCGCGGGGTGAGTCGAGAAAAGAGCCAACTAGAGAGCAGTCCACACCACTTGAACTCACGAACGAAGTTTTCGAAGGCGCTGGTAAAGCAGGCGCAGGTGAAGCAGACGCAAGCGAAGTAGGGGCAGTGGCACAGATCGAAAGTACTGATCCCGAAAGTACTGATCCCGAAAGTACTGATCCAGGAGGCACAGCGAATGTTGGCAAAAGTAACGCCGGCAGCATTGCTGTGGAAAATGGAAAATCGAATTCGCCCTCGGAACAGGACGGCGAATTATCCGACCTCTCGGAAACACCCGACCAATCTGGCGAGGAAGCCTCCTTGCCTATCTTACCGGCCAATCCTACAGATTCCGGAATCAAAGCCACACACCAAGCGACACCACCCGATATGAAACCCGGGGATGGAAGAGGTGTTGAATTGGCAATGCAAGCAAACACAAGCAAGACCGCTGAGGGGTCGGACCCAAGCTCTGCTGCGCAAATTACTTTTTCACTGCAAAGCGGAGATGGCGACCCAGAATCACAACAAAGCGTGGTCAGGAGCCAAGACTCTGATAGTTTCGCTCTCCCCACGGATGACGGCCAACGTGAAACAAAGTCCTTTACCCTAGCACGCCTGAATTTCGATCGCTCACCCTTCCGTTATGCGATCAATGGAACGCCGAATGCATCAGGTGATTCATTCAGCCTAGTTTCTGATACTTTACGGCAGCAAACGCTTGATACCGAGGACGGAGCCGATCAGCCTCTTCCTTCCGCGAGTGAAACACCGGCACCTGGTTTGTTTTCGCCAGTTGTGGTGATGGGCCTACCACCGCGAATGCAAAGCACAACGCCGGGCGATTTTTCAAACTCTGAGCTCATTACGAAACAAGCATCCTCAGACGTTGAGGCACCTAGTTTTTCAGATCGGGCTCCCCCATCTGCATTGAATCAATCAGCTGAGGAACTGGCAGAGTTACCGGCTGACCTACCCTCGATTTCAGAGAATGAACCAAGCCCATCGTCCTATGCACTGATTGACGGTGGTGAATCCAAATATGAACCACTTGTTAGTCGGCCCGTGGAAGGCTCTTCTTCACGAACAACTGCTAGTTCAGGAAATCCGCAACCGCGACTGGCGATGCTACAGACTCCATCTCCATCGTCACCTCCACCTCCACCTCCATCGAGCTCAAAATCAAATCCTGCCACTGAGCCGAAATCGGAGACGAGTGAATCCACCACTCCAACTCCAACTCCAAACAAAGAAGCAGAGGATGACGGCGAGCACATGCTAAGCGAGCTCGCTGGGAGCTGTCACGGTTGCTTCTCGCGTTTATTCGACAGCGGACTTTATGCCTCAAACGAGTTTACTTTTTTATCAACTTCAAGCATTGGTGAGGTCCGGGTCGGTATCACAGATACCCTGTCGGAAACGACCATTTCTGAATCTTCCAAATCAGCGGTGGGGTTCGGCAACCGTACTACGCTTGGAATTCGTGGTGCGTTTGCTGGTTTAAGAGCAACCTACTGGACTTTTGGTGCCAACCAAGAGATCACGGACTACGGCGACACTAGTCAAGCTATTCCAAAATTTGTTTCCGCAAG
>NZGD01000291.1 GCA_002690925.1 Rhodopirellula sp. | reverse complement strand
GATCATAGATCCGCGGTTTAGTGATCGCGAACGCTGGGGATGTCCGTTCGGCACCTCCCCTCGGATCAAATCCGCCTTAGAAAGTCATGATCGCATCCACTGCGAATGATGCGTGATCGTCTTCGTCAGCACCATCGTCGATGTTGATCCAGTCCCATCGAACTTCGGGGCGGATGATCAGGTTAGCGGAGCGTCGATGATTCCAACCGAGCGTCAACTCGTGAAAATCACCCTTAATACCGTCCCACTCTTGACCCAGCCATTCGTAGCGAAGCCCGACTGAATTGCATTCATTCATCGTTTTGATGAAGTAGTTGCTGATTCCTGCCGCTGGACCGAGGTCATTACCTCCGTCGTCATAATCAGCGATAGTGGCTTCCATCGCATACTGGAGATCGCAGCGAAGGTCGTATGCGGCCACGATCGAGTGGATAGCGCCTTTGACGGAGCTTGGTCCACCGGCGAAGTTCAACAGACGACCACCGACAACGTTGTATTGCACGTCAAGACGGTCAGTCAGATCCAGTCCTACACTGGCGACCAGAGTATCACCGTTGGAATCAAATCCGGTATTCAAGCCTTCGATGAATCCAGCTGAAATGGAGATGTTCTCCAGCCCGCTGTAGGTTGCAATCGCACCCGTGCCTGTATAAGGCTGAATGTTATTGAAGGCATATGAATGGCTGTAGAAGAAGTTGTTAGGAGACATTGCGGACTCGTAACCGGCGTTGAGCAACATACGGCCAACTTTTACAGAGACGTCACCATAACCAACTTCCAAGTAGAGTTGGGGAAGTGCACTACCGTAAAAGGAACCATTGTCCCAATCTTGATCGAATTCTTCGTCGAAATTGCCGTTAGCTTGAAGGTCTTGACCATCTGTTCCGTAGATGAAATCGACGCGGCCACCGATATCTAGGCCACAGGAAGAGTCAATCGCCTTCTCAGCAAATATCCAGCCTTGCTGAAGCTGCAGATGATCGGGGTAGTCGTTGAATCCCTCTGTAGCACCGAGCTGTGATGGGCTTGGAGGACCACCAAAGCTCTGTTGGCGCGATTGGTAACCCAATTGACCCCAACCACCTACGGAAACGCGACGATAGTTACCAAATAATTGCCAAGGCTCGCCCAGGCAGCAATCGCCGATGCTCAGCATATCACCAATGCGATTCCGAACTCGTCCGTTACCAATGTCTAATCCACAGCCGGCTGAATCGCACCCGTCATCACAGGCATCTTCATCGCACCCTGGCTCACAGCCACAAACAGGCTCGCCACAGTCACAATCGGACTCGCAAGCAACTAGTTGTATATCGTTTGTTTGATCAGCAAAGACATTGCCTGCGTAGGTGCCGCAGGCTATTGCAGCGATCAAAGCTAATTTGCTCAGCTTCATCGTTGAGAAACTCCCAAGTTTTGATTTTACTTTCTGAGTGACTCAGCGCATTTCGCTAAGCCCGCCTATGTACCTCCTAGGTACTAACAGGTTGCATCGGTGCTATTCCTGCCTTTAGACAGACGCATATGAAATTTCGATGAAGGATGTTTTGGAAGTCTTGGTGAAACGCCTTGAGTTTAACGGTTGGGTTATATGATTGGCCCGCGTGTCTGGAACCCGGCACTTTCTAAAAGTTTGGAGTTGCGATTTTTATAGCTCTGTTGAGAGAAGCCCAATTTGAAAATTAGCGTTAAAAAGAGAGGTTGGAACGACTGTGCGACCTTGGTCCATTTGGCTGCCAGTATGTAGGAGTTGTGTGCTTTCGGCAGTCTCGTCCCCCCACACACGAGGTCATTTCAGCCTGAAACAGACCCCTTCTCACACCTGCACGAGGGGCCGTGCCGTTGGCCCTGTAGAGCGGCGTGTTCTTTTTTCAGACAACCACACTCGCCTATTGCTGGAACGAGAAAAGGGTATCGAAAACTGGGTCTGCGTGTTTCAGCAATTGCCGGGAAGCAAAATTTAGGATCCACGAATGAAAGATTTGGCGGACAACAATGCTATCACCGCTCCCGCAATGCTATCACCAGAGCAGCCCAAGTAGGTCTGGTTTCGATTGCATTAATCGAACACCTTCTTGGTCGTGTCGTGTGCGACTGCGGGTGAAGTATGCTGTAGGCGTTCCAGGCTATTTAATGTTCAATCTTTGACGAGTCGTTCGTTTGGCGCAGAGTCGTGCAACGATAATCAGGGGTTGAATTGCGAAGTGTGTAGGTAAAGCGAGATGTTGAAAATTGTGGACAAGACTCGTAAGAGATTGTGCGTCGCTAGACTTATGGAAGTGTCAAGTAAACAGGTTGACGGGAGGAATTCAATGTTGTCATTTGTTCGATTTTTGATGCCAAGCGATGGCGTGGTAAGGTGGTTTTTTTTCAACGTTGGGCGAATCAGGCAAACGGGCTGTTCTAGCTTTTCGGTCGTAAAATTGATCATTCTCTTGATGAGTATTGCGAACGTTTCACTATTGTCTGTGCGGGCACAGGATCCGAGTTTTAAGGCTCTGAATCCAGAAGTGCTCCGCCGAGGAGCAAATGAAGTCCGCGTCAGGCACCAATCGGAGTTGCGGCGACTCATGGTGATCACGCCAACCTCATATGAAAAGACGAAATCTTACCCAGTGCTTTTTTGTTTTCACGGTGCTGGCGGTAGAGCCGAAAGCCAGTGTGAGCGCTGGAAGCGTCACGTGGATCGTCGAAGCTTGATCCTGATCAGCGTGGATGCCGTGCAGTCTCTGAAGAAATGGAACTTTAAAGAGGATTTTCATGAGATCAATTACGACGATGTTGATTTGATTCGCAAGGTCACTCATGCATTGGTGTCCAGTGGGGTTGCTGACTCAAAAGCGATTTATGCAACGGGGCATTCCAGTGGAGGGCTTTTCTGTTATCGGTTGGCCAAAGAGACCTCCTTGTTTGCGGCGGTTTGTCCGATGAGTTGTGGGATGGCAAAGGATGCTCATGATCCTGATCAGAACACGGGGCCAGTTAACCTGATGCAGGTCATCGGTGATCGTGACAAGAGTTATCATGGCACTACGAACCCAAAAGTTACGATGCATTCAGCTGAAAAGCGAATGGCGGTCTGGCGAGCGTTTTATGAGTGCAAGGTCACGCCTGTGACCAAAGTACACGGTAAAGAGCTTGTGGTCCGGACGTATACCAATGGTGATGGCATCGAGCTTGCGATCTGTGAAGCGAAAGGACAAGGGCATCATCTTAGACGTGACCTGCGGGATGCAGCAGACGTTATCGCCCTCGAATTCATGCTGAGCCACCGGAGGGAATAGTTGAATTTTCGTCCGTGAGCAAATGCGGAATTGACGACCCTTGGTCATGTGTCATGGCTGCAAGCTTGGGTTAAACTGCCCGCATGTTCATCGCATTATATTTATTGCGGGGGTATGCCACTTTGCTAGTGAATTTGGTTTTGATTGATGATCCCGAAGCCACGAATGCGAGTCGTTCTCGGGTTCGAGATTGTTGTGATCTCTATCCGACGAGAGAAATGGGCCGACTAAAGCAGGTGGTTCAGGATTCATGCGAGCGTGCTCATTGAAATGGTTGTATTCATCTGGGACGGACATGATGAATCACGTAGTATCACGACTGGCGTTCAAATCACTTAGAGACCTCGCATGCTTTTTAATAGCTACACCTTTCTGGTCTTTTACGCCCTCGTCTATGCGGCCTACGTAGCACTGAGTCGAAAAACATCGGCTCAAAATATGTTGCTGCTCGTTTCCAGCTATGTTTTTTACGCTGCTTGGGACTATCGTTTTTTATCACTGATCCTGCTCTCTACCATAGTCGACTTTTTCGCCGGCCAACGAATTGAAAAGGGAACTGCAAGGTCTCGCAGGGGATGGTTGATATCTAGTCTGGTGGTCAATCTTGGCGTGCTGGCGATGTTCAAGTACTACGATTTTTCGGTGGAGAGTTTTTGCCAGCTGACAACAATGTTTGGTATTGGGCTTTCGGTTCCCATGGCCGAAATCATTCTGCCGGTGGGCATCAGCTTTTACACTTTTCAAACGCTTAGCTACACGATTGATGTGTATCGTGGTCGCGTGTCAGCTTGCAACAATCCACTTGGCTTTGCCGTCTATGTTGCTTTCTTCCCGCAGTTGGTTGCTGGTCCGATCGAACGTGCCACCCATTTTTTGCCACAAGTGCTTGGGTCGCGAAAAATCCGCCGCGTTGATTTGGCAATTGGAGCACAATTTGTACTGTTGGGTTACTTTTATAAAGTAGTTCTGGCTGATTCGATTGCGCCCATGGTGAATCAGTTTTACGGGTCTCCGGAACGCTATGGTGGGTCCATAGCGTGGCTGGCGAATCTGGGATTTGCTGTTCAGATTTATGGTGACTTTGCTGGTTACAGTTTGATCGCGCGTGGTATTTCACGCTGGATGGGATTTCGCTTGATGGCAAACTTCCGTCAACCGTTTTTGGCTAGCAGCCCACGCGACTTCTGGACCCGATGGCATCGATCACTTTCTCAGTGGTTGCGTCGTTATCTGTATTTTGAATTGGGGGGAAGCCGACGTGGGTTCACTTGCACCTGCCGCAACCTGATGCTCACAATGCTGCTGGGAGGGTTGTGGCATGGCGCTTCGTGGAATTTTGTGATTTGGGGCGGCTATCATGGCATCTTGTTGTTGGGCCAGCATGCCTGGATGGTGATGTGTTCAGTGCGGCGAACCGAGCGTTCAGGCCAGACCGTCTCAGACCATGTCCATTCAGAGCGGTGGTCCCGCAACATCCTTCAGTGTGCAAAAATCCTGAGCACTTTTGTGCTGATGCTTATCGGCTGGAACTTGTTCCGATGCGATTCCTTTTCGGGAATCATCGTGACATTTTCCCGCATGTTTGTGGCACCGCTGGCTGATCCGCGATGGATTTCGTTTGCTGCACCCATTGCAACGGCGTTTGCAATCATGTTGGCGATTGATGTTTGGAAAGAGAAACTTAAGTGTGAGCTGGTATTTTTGCGTGCCCCAGTGATGGTGCGTTGGGGTGTTTACTCAATGATCGTGTTTTCTCTGTTGTCCGTCGGATTTCGGCCGACTAGCTTTATCTATTTTCAGTTTTAGGCACTGGTAACATGATGACGAAAGAAGAGGAATCGCAGCCCATGCGACGCATCGTTTCGTTGTTTTTTGCGATCACGATTGGTTGGGTGTTTTGTGAGTCTGTACTGCGAGTTCTGGTGCCGTCGCCGATTTTCTATTCGACCTGGTTCACCGAGGGAGTGCACCAGCGTGATCCACATTTTGGATTCGTTTTCCGTCCTGATTATGATGGCGCGATGCGGAATGTGGATCAGGTTTGGATGGAACCCGTTCGCTTGGACGCACGAGGTTTTCGGCAATCGGCGGTGAGCCACGGTCGACGCTCGTCGAGCAATGAAATTTCTCCGAAGCAGCCAGTGCGAATCGTCGTGCTTGGCGGTGCATCGATGGGGTTTGGCTATGGCCTTGCGGATGATGAAACGCTGCATCACCAAGTTGCCCAGCGATTACCGGACGCGTGTGAGATCGATCTGATTTCCTGGCCCGGGTTTACGCTTGGGCAAGACGTGCAGAAACTGACGCAGATGTTGGAGCCAAGCCAGTACGATGTGGCAGTGGTTCTGGCTTATGGCCCCGATGATTATGTGCATCAATCTGATTGGGATACGCTGGATCCTCCTGGCAATTTGACCATGATCGATTCCGTTGTGATTCCCAAAGACCCAGCGGCTCAATTGGGTGGTGATCTGTATTGGAATAGTTACGTGGTGGCCGGGACGTGTCGTTTGTTGCGAGTTCCGGCCAATTTGCTTGCTGGAAACGTGAGGGATTTGGGTGCGCCGCAAGAGGACACTGCGAACGAGAATTTGGAGAGTGGCAAGCCACAGATGTTGTTGGCCTCAGAGCGACTGAAGTCACTTGGAGTGGATTCGGTTCTGATTGTTGCATTGCCGCGGCAGACGGGAATGCTAGGCCCAGAGGTGTTACCCGATTCTGCTGATGCGACCATGATTGATTTACGTCAGGAGCCTGAGAATCGGCGATTCGATTGGATCGCTTACGGTCATTACGGACCCGATGCAGTCAAGCATTTAGCTGAGAAGATAGCCCGTGTAATCGAATCGCGGGATTGAGCACAGGGGATGAGTGAGGTCCCTGCGCACTTCGATGTAAGCACATCTGAGAAATCTGATAAAACAAAAAACCACACTCCGTGACTTGCGGTAATTGGCCGCAAGTTTTCTGGCCAGTCTGCCCATTAATGGCGTCAGCGGACTCGGGTAAACTCAAAAAAATTCAAAAATGCTCAAGGGGAAAACCAAACCCGAAGCTGGGTTTGTTGGCTGCTTGCGAACGCGCCTGCGTTAGCGACTTGGCTGTTGCAATATTTGAATGAGAAGAAACTGACACAACTCGTATCAGAAATTGAAAGAAGTTGGGAGAAAGAAAAATCATGAAAAGCAGGACTTGGCAGAGATCGGCAATGCGGTGTACATGAAGGATGGTGACCCATTTTCGAGGCTTGTTTCTGGATTACCGGCGTCAAGCCACGTCTGTTTTTGGAGAGGCGATTTCAATGCACCTTCAGGACGCGCTCGACAATTGCACTCCATTTTTAAAATCACCGGGCCATCCCAGTTGTCTTGGCGTGAAAGAAGGTGGGATGAGACTTAGGAGTTTTCTGAGGTCATTAATGCGGGCATTCCATTTGATCTGGTTGTCTGAACTGGTGGCAGCCCAAGCCGCATACTTTTTTGGGGCTACACTCAGGTCGACGTGCATCACAGTAAGCCGAGCTGGTTGCGGCCATGGTGAGGGGATTCCCTGATGATGACGAACTGTCCATCCGGCATTTCAGCGAGTGATGGGAGTATAGCTCGATGTACCAATTGCACGCATCGATTTTTCGTCCTCGTCGATGCCAAATGATATCGATCGTTTTGCTTTGCAAAAGAATCTCACAGTTCGCGTTCCAATGTCTCGCGCGATCCGAAGGGCTCAGTTGGGTTCAGTTGGGCTCAGTTGGGTTCAAGCTGCGATACGCAGCTTGGCCGCACTGGTAACAGAGTTGCCGCCGAGGACGGCATCACTAATTTGTTTGATCAGCCAATTCAATTGCCGTTCGACGGAGGGTTGCATATCTTCAGACGAGTTTCTTAGCGCGAGTTGGGAGGCAACACTCGTTGTCTCGCAGTTGGGTAGAATTAGCAAGAGATTGGGGGAATTGGATTTGTGTTGCGGCATTTCATCAGCATGCCATACCTCAATTGTTTTTTCTGCGTCGCTGTTCTCTTGGGTTTGGCAGTTGCCAAGTAGAATTTCGATGTCGATGTTATTGGGTGATTTTCGGGTGAAGGATTGTTTTAGTAATGCAGCAAGCTTTTGGTGTCTTGGGGATGCATTGATGCGATAGTTCAGGTCTCCTAAGTCTCGTTTCACTAACCCACGAAGGCATTTCGCAAGTACAAGGTCGCGCTGGTAATAGCTTATGTTTTTACCTTCACGCCAAGTTGAGGGTGTGGTTGCGTCGACAGGGTGCCAAAGGTGGTAGCCAAACGTTTGTTGCATGTTTGTCTTAAGTTTGATGCCTGAAGCTCGAAGGCGGATGCCAAGATCATCGTCTTCGCAGCCCCAGCCTTTGAATGCTTCATCCATCCCGTTGATGTTCTTTAAGTCTTGTAGCCAAACCGCGACATTGTTGCCAATGAGCTTTGGCTTTTCGTTGTCGTTGAGAAATTCATAGACTTTGTCTTTCAGGTAGCGAATTCGCAACGAGGCCGGAAGATTAGCTGGTACCGAGTTTAGCCATGACCCGTTGATGACGCTATTTCGAGTGATGGTTTCGGATAAGCTCTGCTCTAGTCGAATACAATCGCTCACCCAAGCTGTATCACGCTGCCGGTGCGAAAGTTGCTTCTTGACATGATCGGGTGGGAAAATGCAATCGCCGTCCGTGAACAGTATGTAATCGCTGCGAGCAGTACTAATGGCTCTGTTTACAATTCTGCACTTTCTGAATCCATTGTTTGTTTGTGTCACAAAGGAAAGATGAAATGGCATGTGTCCGGCCAGGTGCCGGACCATCTCGCGCGTGCCATCTCGTGAGCCATCGTCAGCGACAATGACTTCGAACCTTTCACTTTCATGCAGTTGTTGGTTTGAAAAAGAGAGAAGGCAGCGTTCTAAGTGCTCGCTTCTTCCGCAGGACGACACAATGATGGTTGCGAGCAGCTCGGGAGTTGTGTTCATAATCCAGCAGTGATGGGTAGGAGGGAACGCGAGTTGTGCGGGCGGGGCACATTTAAGGAAAGTCCAGCGTTCAAACGCTAGCTTTCGTGGCGTTACGTCAGGTGGGATGCTTGTTGAAGGACTGCTAGGTGTGGGCTACCTATTTATTGGAAGCATTGTCAATCTCGATTTTTCCAGTTTCGTCCCGGTGAAGAGGAATGGATTTGACAAGAGTTGATGGAATCAGGTAGGGCTTCACTGCAAGCTGTAGAACACCGTGTTTTTAAATTTTGATCTGGCTTTGCGAGGTTTTGTTAATGTTTGGAAGCAAGCGTGTTACCATCGGCTTTGTACCCAGAGAGCAGTTCTCCACGACGCAGCGAAGCCTGGAAACACTGATCGAGCGGACGGAAGAGCCCTACGACCTCATTGTTGTGGATGGTGGAAGCCCAAGCCCCGTCCGCAGGTATTTGCAGAATGCGGCAAAGAAATATGGCTTTTTGCTGATCAGAAGCGAGGAATTCATAACACCGAATCAGGCACGCAATCTTGTGCTTGATCACGTCAGTACGCGTCATGTGGTCTTTGTTGATAACGACGTCTTGGTACAGAGAGGTTGGCTCACCAGCCTGGTTGATTGTGCAGAGACAACGGACGCCTGGGTCGTTGGACCTTTGTATTGCGAATTCGAGCCCGAAGCAAAGCGTATCCATATGTTTGGTGGCGAGGTTCGCGTAAGCAGTACCGACGCTGGACCTGTGGAATATCATGAGCAACACGACTTAGCTCATGTGCGATTGAGTGAAGTGACTGCCCCGTTGGTCGCCAAGCCTACCCAGCTGATTGAATTTCATACCGTCTTGGTGCAAATGAAAGCATTCGAGAAAGTTGGCCAATTTGATGAGGGTTTTTTCTCTCACGCCGAACACGGTGACTTTTGTCTGCAGGTCGCAAAGGCAGGTGGCGAGATCTGGGTTGAGCCTCGATCTGTCATTACCTACGCGCCACCTAAGCGTTTGGTGGGAGAGGATCGCAAGTACTTCCTGCTTAGATGGAGCGAGGCTTGGTGTGCAGCGAGCTATCAACGAATGTCTGAAAAGTATGCTGTGCCTTTGAAATCACGGGGTGTGAAGCGTGGACATCGCTGGCTGGCGAGGCACCGGCGTTTCAGCATGCCCTGGTTGTTTAAGTGTAAACGTGCAATGGGAGCAACGTTGGGATCGCGTGTTGAGAAATCAGTTGCCGCCCCCATTGAAATGCTCTGGAATAAATACAAATATCCAAGGTCTCAGTACTCCCGAGTTCCCGTGCTGGATATCTCGATAACAGGCAGCCTTGATGGGCACGCAGATGGCTCAACAAATCAAGCCTCCAGGCAGAATGCCGCGTGAATGATCACCCAACAAAATGATAAAGGTTAGGAACTTACTACGATGTCTTTACCGCAAACAAACTTGCAGTTATTCCAACTGATGAATGAACGTGGGTTTGATACGACGTGCCAGCAAGCATTGCACAGGGCATACGGAATTGCCCAACAACTCTTTGGAACCTGTTTTCGCCCCTGCGGTAAACCCTTTGTTTGTCACTTGATTGGAACGGCTGCTGCACTTGCAGGCTGGAAGCAGCCCATTGAATTGATTAACGCTGGTTTATTGCACTCGGCTTATTTGTTTGGTGATTTCCAAGACGGCGAGAAAGGCTCGAGTCCACGTCGACGGCGGTGGTTAAGGAATCACATGGGATCGGAAACAGAAGATCTTGTTTATCGCTATACGCTCTCTACTTGGGGTAACTCAAACAACACTCAATTACACCACCAAGCGTTGGCTGACCCCAGTTTTTGTGAGGTCTTCAAAGTCAAAGTTGCTGATACCTATGATGAACTTGCGGATTATGGAATCCTTCTTTCGCCAAACAAACACTACCCATTCGGGCTGCTCGTTGATGAGAATGAGGAACGAGCCCTGTTGTCTGCGATTCAGGATCTCATTTCCGAGGAGGCTTGCAGCCAATTCTCAAGCTCGCTGAAACATTTGCGAACTGGTAGTGTCTGGCCAGCCTGGCTGCGAAATGAACGCACGTCATTCTATCGAGTGCGACCAGGCATTGAAGATCTGCGAAGGGGACGTATTAATCGCAGGTTGGTAAAGCTACGTTCGAAAATCAAGCCAATTACGAAAGCCGCATGATGGAAAAAGTTGCCGTCATTATTCCGGTGTACAACCGCAGGTCTCTTGTCCTTGACGCCCTCGAATCAGTTCAAAACCAGACCGTCGCGCCTGACTTTGTTACGGTTGTCGATGATGGATCGACAGATGGAACTTACGAAGCCGTTCAGGCTTGGATTCATAGCCAGCAGCAGGTCGGTTCAGAACATAAACCCGCTTACCAACTTTTGAGACAACAGAGAGGGAACGCGGCCTTGGCTCGACAGTATGGTATGTCGGTGACTCCTCGCACCAACTTTGTAGGTTTCCTTGACTCAGACGATAGATGGCCATCTGATTTTATTGAACGTACAACGAAAACACTGGAACACGATCAAGGCATCATTGCCGTTTCAACCAATCGTAAATTCGTGAACACCACTGGTGTTGTATTGCAACATGATGACTGTTCGAAACTTGCGAAATCACCTTTGAAGTGGATGTTTCGATATGGTGCCGGAGTCGCCTCTTGTACGATGTTTCGCTGGAATGCAGTGATTGATGCGGGGGGGTGGGACATCGGTTTAGAGAGTGCTGAAGATGCATTGCTGTTCTCGCAAATATGTTTGCTCGGGCAGTGGAAGCATGTCGCTGGATCACCCGTGGTTTTTCGGGTCCATCAAACAGGAGAGCTGGGAGAGGCAGGGAACCTCAGTAGCAAATTTTCGGATCGATTCGAGCGTTGGGCAGTGACTCATGAACTTATTTTTCGAAAAGTTGCAGAGTACGTGACAAAAGCCGACCAAAAGTATCTTGGGGCACAGGTCGGAAACTACTGGTACCGTGCGGGTAAAACGTACCTGGAAAGTGATCAACGAACCGCCGCAGCATCATGCTTCCGAAAAGCGCTGGGTTGGAATCGTAGGCTATTTCGTGCACGCCTACGTTTGCTAAAGCTTGGTTGCCTCTCGGCCCAATGACCTTGGTCAAAATTGGCTAACATCAATCGTTCTAAACGAATGCTCGCTTTCCGGCGACGAACAGCGTGGTGAAGTAAATCTTGAGACATTGGGAGGCAGGCCTTCCGGTGGCATAGATGCAATTGATGATTGCCTTGCCGACCCCGTGTTTGGCTGCTTAGTCGTCTCGTTCGAGGGAATAGCCCAGGCAGTCAAGCTCAATGCGGATATTAAGAAGGTCATCTGAGGTGAAGTGAATGAATTGCTATTGGGTCATTCCGTTGCAAGGTATGAGGACCGCAAATTTCGGGTATAACTTTCCGGTCATGGCTACGGGTTGCAACAGGAAGCTCCAGAATGAACAAAATATCTCTGATCGATCGGCGGTTGTGCCTGCTAGTTCTTGTTGCGGTTGTGCTGCTCTGTGGATGTGAATCTGAACAACCAAGCGACAAACCGTTGACGCTGCGAATGGCGCATGTTTACGAGGTCTCTGCCCCGACTCACGTGTACGGGACGGAGCTTTTGTCTGAGCGGATTCGTGAAAAAACCAATGACTTGGATGTGACGGTTTATCCGGCGGCACAACTGGGCAGTGAATCTGAGATACTTGAACAGTTGGTGGCCGGTGAGCTGGATTTGGCAATCACGGGGCCCTCGTTCCTTGCAATGTGGCACCCACCGGTTGGTGTGTTGGATGCTGCTTTTGCAACTCGCGATCTTGATCACATGCTGGAAATTGCTGGCAGTGACAAGATGGCCCCGGAATGGGACCAACTTCGTAAGAAGTATGATGCGCGCGTTCTGGATACGTGGGCCTATGGTTCACGGCATCTCACGTCGAACAAACCCATTCGTCACCCGGATGATCTGGAGAGTTTTCGACTGCGAGCTCCCGGGGCCCGGATCTTTCAGGCATCTGCCGAGGCACTCGGCGCAAGCCCGATGCCGATTGCGTTCAGCGAAGTCTACCTTGCCCTGCAGCAAGGAATTGCTGACGGCCAGGAGAATCCGGTGCCGGTGATCAAATCGATGGGATTCCATGAAGTACAGAAGTGCCTGAATTTGACAGGTCACATTCAGTCGTCCTTGCAAATCCTGGTTAACGAACGCACATGGAAGCGACTGTCGGCCGATCAACAGAAAGCGCTGCTCGATTCGATTCGGGAATTGGGTGACGGGGTTTATGAAGGATTGATAAAAGACGAGAAGAAGCTGATCGAAGAATGGCGAAAAGACGGAACGATGGAGATCATTGAAAATGTTGACGTCGACGCTTTCCGCGAAAGATGCCGAAAGTACTTTTCGAAAGGTTTCAAATTCAGCAATGTCTACAATCGCATCACCGCTGAAACGTCAAAAGAGGATGGTCAATGAACGATAATGACACCGGGCCAGAGAAGTCCGAAGCCGACGACGCATACATGAGTTCCGCCTCACCCGCAAACGATGCATCCGAATCCACCAGCGAAAAACCGCTTCCGTTGGAGACTTGTGTTCGATGGATGGTGCTCGGTGAAAAGACGGTTGCGGCCCTGTTTCTGTTGGTTATCGTGTCAACGATGGCGGCGCAAGTCGTCGCCCGCTATGTCTTTGGCGCACCGTTTCAGTGGAGCGAAGAGGTCGCGCGACTCGCGTTGATCTGGATGACTTTTATCTCGGCCGCATTCGTGATGGCTGAGGGGCGGCACATCGCGGTCGACATCATTTCGTCCCGAGTTGGCGACGGCGGAAAGCTGTTTATCGAATGCATGAGCTACGTTGTGGTCGCAGCCTCATGCCTGTTGCTGCTGATTGGTGGTGCAAGTTTTGTCTGGTACGTAGGCAAAGTGGGATCGCCAGCTTTGGGAGTGCCCAAGAGTTGGTGGTACGGAGCGGGCATGGTGGGCTTATTGCTGATGGCAGTGCATTCTCTCGTGAATCTTTTTCAGGTTTGGATGACAGGAAAGCCCATTCCGCGTGAAACCCATGTTGAAGAAGAAGCCTTTCAACTGGATATGGAGCAGAGCAAATGATTCTGGGTGTACTTGTCATTGCCATCCTGGTGCTTTTGTGTTTGCGGGTGCCAGTCGCCATCAGCATGCTTTTGCCGAGTCTTGTCTATGTGGCATGTTCACAGGACATCACTCTCGGAGTTGCGCTGCAGCAGACAGTTGGGTCGGTCGATTCATTCCCGCTTCTGGCTGTCCCGCTATTCATCATGACCGGCTATCTGAGTAACGCTGGCGGTCTGGCCGACCGACTTTTTCGGATGTTGCTGATTCTGTTTAAAAGAATTCCCGGCAATTTGGGATTTGTAAACGTCTTTAGCAGCCTGATGTTTTCCTGGATGAGCGGTGCCGCCATCGCCGATGCTGCGGGACTCGGTTCCGTGCTTGTGCCGGCGATGAAGAAACGCGGTTATGACGAAAAGTTCGCGCTCGGTTTGACCGGAGCATCATCACTTATCGGGCCGATCATGCCGCCAAGTATCCCTGCGATTGTTTACGCGGTGTCCGCCGGCGTTTCTGTGGGAGCTTTGTTCTTTGCAGGAGTGCTACCCGCACTGGTGCTGACATCAATCCTCTGCATCTTTGTTTATCGAGATGCTCGGAAAAACCCACTGCGTGAAGAAGCAATCACCCAAAGTACTCCTGTCACAGAGGCAATCCTATCGGCGCTTCCGGTCCTGCTGACGCCCGTCATCATTCTTGGCGGAATTCTAGGCGGGATCTTCACTCCAACCGAAGCAGCGGCGGCAGCCGTGATGTGGGTGTTGATTTTGAGCGTCTTTTACCAGTCACTTTCCGTCAAGTCATTCCGCGGAGTCCTGGTGAAGACGGCCACCACCACAGGTTCGATCATGCTGATTGTGGCAGCAGCCGGTCTGTTCGGCTGGGTCATCGCTCGTGAACAAGGGCCTCAAGCAGTGACCCAGGCAATGCTGCAGTTCACGGATAATCCGATCGTGTTCCTGTTGCTGATCAATGTCGTTCTGCTGATCACTGGAATGATTCTCGAGCCAGTTGCAGGACTCCTGATCACCGTTCCTGTTCTTCTTCCCGCCGCCATCGAATTTGGAATCGATCCGCTGCATCTTGGAATCGTGATGATTCTCAACTTGGTCCTCGGTCTGTTGACTCCTCCTGTCGGACTGGTGCTGTATGTGCTCAGCAGCGTCACGGGTAGCTCCGTTCAAACCGTCACTCGCGGAACAGTCCCGTTTCTGATTCCGTTGCTGATCACGTTGCTGATCATCACATTCGTTCCGGCATTCAGCCTCTGGTTACCAGGGCTTCTGTCAAAATAGATGATCCTCGTGAACGAGGCACTCAGAGAAGGCGAAAGAAATTTTAGAATAAAACGATGTGAACCAGTTCTGAAAGTAAACGGCACCATTGCAACGCCTCGACGAAGTTGAGGACGCATTTTCAACAAGCTGGCTGCCGTTGGATTGGTTTTCAAAGTGTGGTTCGACGCGGCTGTCTGTCTTGATTGAGGTATCCATCCAAAGTTGGACGGACTTGAAGCGATACCGGGTGATGAAGTTCAACGTGATTGAGTTGCCTGAATGAGCACTCTCCGGCATCTCTTCTCAGTCATGAGTTTGGGTTTCCAATCGTGTTCGTACTGTCGCGTAAGGTCCTTCCTTCATGTAGGCAGCCAAGCCCATCCACTTGATGTTGAAGGCCATGGATCGAGGACGGAGGAATTTGCCGTAAATGTCATCCATCTGCTCGATAGTCCACCCATGAGGGTTCCCGAAGGTTGGGTGACCATCTTCATTGAGGCATGGCATGCCGCCGCCACGGCACGTTACGGATGTCCAGACGATTTGTGGGCCATTTATCCCGTATGAGGGCGGCGTCCGCTTTCCGACTGAGTCTTTTGTTGCAGTTCGTTTCTTACCTGTCGGACTCGCACCGTGAACCGCTTTACCCGGAAGAAGCATTGAAACTGTTCCAAGCAGAGTTGCCGAACCAAGGAAACGTCGACGGCTTAAGTTGACTACGAGCTTGCGCATATTTTCCGTGCTCCTGTGACTGGTTGCTGATGCAATGAGTGGACGTGTGCTTGCATGTTGATGTCATTGCCAGGCCAGCGGCGGCCGAGATTGAATCCGTGGGATTGCCAAAGGCCGCATGTCCGTCAACGACGAATTCCACCTTGCCCGGATCGGGCAGGTTGGAGAGGAAAATTCCCTGCTCATCATGCTGGTAGCCATTATCACAGCAGCTACAAAGACTTAGACCCGCAAGCAGAGAAAAGGTTCTCGTGATTTTTGAATTTGATCAAATTGTTTTTGTCTGATCAGGGGAGGTAAATGAGTTGCATCTATAAAAGCCATAGCGTCACTGATTGGATCGACAACTGGTTCGCTCGCAATATCAGTAGAAGCTTGAAACATTGATCAAAGTGAGATCAATGAGCACGATAGCAGGTCCAGCCGGGAAAACGACTCGAAACAAAAAATCCAAACACCGTTGATTACGGCGTTTGGCTCGGAGTGTCTTGGCCTGTCTGGCCCATTAATAGCGGCAGAGGGACTCGAACCCCCGACACGCGGATTATGATTCCGCTGCTCTAACCAGCTGAGCTATGCCGCCGTTTCGTCTTGCCCGTAGACCTGAGAACTATCGGAACTTTCCGGTGGGTTTGACCACCAAAACTAGCCTGTTTTAAGCTCCTCAGGAGCCTACCAGACCCCTCCGATTTGTTCTAGCAGTTACAGGACACAAATTCAGCCCAGAAGGTTACTCAGAAAATGGCTTTGCCGGAACCGGGTATGCCGAAATCCTCTTTGGCGTCTTGGGCCGCTTTGGATCTGGTTTGGACGTTTTTGCTGGCTTCTGCCAATCCCTACACGGTCAGTCGGGAAGCTTGCACAGTTCAATCCAGTGGCCGTCGGGGTCTTGCACGAACGTCTGCAACGCCCCGTCAGGACGACTTTTTCGGTTCAATCGGATCGCTTTGTGGGTATCAAGATGGCTTTCCCACTTATCGAGGCAATCAACGATCAGAGCAAAATGGCCGCCGCGGTGGTGCGAATGCACTGGTTGGTTGCGATCGCCAATCAGGTGCAATTCCTGATGTTTTCCCAGTTGGAACCAAGCCCCGGGAAAGTCAAAATCGGGACGATCCATCATCGGAAGTTTCATCACGTCCCGATAAAAAGTGACACTCTTTGCTACATCTTCAACATGTAGGGCGACGTGATTAAGTTCAAGGGCTTCCATGGGCTCAGCCAATTCTCAGTAGTTAGATCCGGAACCATTTACGCTTTTATTCTTGCCGACTCCAACCCTCCTCACCCGCTAACGATTCGATGTGCCTTGGCGGACCACGTCAATGCTTCCCAGATGTGTAGATTGAAACGCTGTCTGTACAGTCATTTCGGGAGTGCGTCCTTGAATCGTCAAGGTCCCTCAAGAGCGACTTCGGCACAAGTTTCCTCGCTTTCCCAGAGGCGGACCTTGTATGCGGTTGCACCAGTTCCCTCGAGAATCTGCGGGCAAATCTCTTCAAGAAAATGAACGGCCATATTCTCAGCCGTGGGATTATTCTTCAACTCGTAGATCCGATGCGGCTCGGATGATCGAATGGCGGCAAGACCATTGTCATCTTTTTCCCAAAGAATGAAGGTGTGATCCCAATGTGCATCGATCCAGCCATTCACACTCTGTTTGAGTTGCTTGAAATCGAGAATCCTGCCAATTTCGTCCTGTTCCTGACCGGTCAGGTAGACTTCGAGCGTGTAATTGTGCCCGTGTAAATTCCGGCATTTCCCCTCGTGTCCGACCAAACGGTGGCCGGCACAAAAAGTGAATCGTCGCATGATGCTGAGGGACACGATTGGATAACCTTGAAACTGGAGGTGGACTGCCTGAAATGTCTGCAATTTGCATGGACGATTACCAAACACCTTAAGCATAGCATGGAGTCCAGCCAAGCCGAGATTGCGAGTGTATCTGTTTTTAAGTTGGCCGCTTTCTCAAGGTGCGCAATCGTGCGAAACTGTGGGTTCCAAGCCACTCACCTAGGAATATTCCATGCCTGATGTACTCCAAGCTCAACCTCTGTTGGTTCCAGATTCTGATGCTCTTCGCTTTCTTCCGGAGGGGCCTATTCCGCTACAGGATGGATTGTGTTCGTGGGTGGGGATTCAGCATGGAAGTGAAGCGTCCACTGGTAGTCTCAATCTGCTCGATTTGAATACTTTGGAGAATCAGTCCTACGATTTGCCGGGCCGCCCAGGTTTTGCATTTCCATGTCAGGCTCAGGATCAGTTTGTCGTGGGATGTGAACGATCGCTCGGTTTTTTTCATGTCAAGACAGGCAGATGGGATCCATTCTGCGAAGGCATCGATGCTGATGTGTCCAACACGATCATCAATGATGGAATTTGTTACCAAGACAATTTGATCTTCGGTACCAAAGATCTTGAATTTGCGACCAAGAAGGCAGGACTCTATCTGTATCGGGGGGCAGATAAAAAACTGATCCGTTTGCGGGATGATCAAATCTGCAGCAATGGAAAAGCCATTCAGCACACCGCTGATGGTAATTTGCGTTTACTTGATATTGATACGCCAACTCGGCAGTTGGTGGCATATCCCCTGGACATCAAATCGGGCAGTATCGGGTCCGCTGAAGTGCTCCTTGATTTTCAGGGTGATCCCGGCTTGCCCGATGGCGCGATTTTGACACCGGATGGTTCCGGTGTGATCGTTGCCATGTTTCGACCAGAGGTTGCAGAATATGGAGAGACCCGTTTGTACGACCTTGCAACCGGCGAATTGAAATGCACATGGCAAACCCCAGGCAGTCCCCAAAACACCTGCCCTGCATTGGTGCGAGTTGGTGGGGAATTGAAACTGTTGATCACTACCGCCGTTGAGAATATGTCCTCCGAGGATCAACAGAAATGTCTCAACGCGGGGCGTTTGTTTCTTGCAGATGTGGAAATGGACGACTTGGGTGGGCCACTCTCGGACTGTTTCTGGGCGTAGGCATCACTTTCACTGCAGAGGGCTACCACGTTAACTCTATACCTCGGCAAAGGTCTGGGAAGCTGCTGACAAAGTGGCGAAGGTCACTGATCAGGTGGTCTAGCGGAAATTTTCAAGTTCGATCCGGTCAGACTCGCGATAAGTGACCTGATCGTTCCGCATCTGGGGAAATCGTTTCCGGATTGCAGTTCTCCAACCTTCGATGGTTCCAAGTGTCAGCTTTCGCACCCGACTTTCCAGTTCTCGCTGCGTTTCTGTATCAAGCGTTACGGTTTGTGGCCCCAAGTCCAGAGAAATGGGTGGCGTGCGGTCCATGAATCGCTCCAACTGATGTGGCGTGATTTGGCAGTCGTGAAGGGTCAATAACCTGAGGGACTTCGTGTCTAGCAACCAGTTCGTCATCTCGTCATCGATTTGCCATCCTGACAAGTTGAGTGACTCGATGTTGTTAGCTTGAAGCAGGGGGCGAATTCGCTTTTTTTCAATTTTTACTTCAGCCAACTGCAGTTCACTGAGCTGGGTCAGGCCTCCAATCTTTTCGGATGCTTGGTTATTCAGTCGAGTGCGGTTCAGCGATAGGCGTCGTAGTGACCCGATATTGCCAAGCCAAACGAGGGTACTCGTTGAAATGTTGGTGTCATCCAGGTTCACGTCCCAAAGTGATTTTAGTGGGGTCCATGATGCGATTACTGAAGGATCGATTTTGCTTCCTGGAACAGAAAGGGTAGAGAGTGTCTTCAGCTTGCCAATCTGCTTGAGACGTGATTTGGAAATAGAGGTATAAGCGAGAGTAAGTTGATCCAGTTTTTTACAGACAAGCACTTCGTCGATAAGATCATCCGTGACGTTTCTGCCGCCAACGGCAAACCAGTCAAGGTCTCTCATGCCCCTTAGTTTTGCATGTTTTGGCCACGGTGCATTGACGGACAATCCGGTCATTGATTTTGCGTTGCGAATCTCGAGTTTCTTTGGGCACTGATCAAGGTGAAGCTCGGTTTTCAGCAACGGCACATCAACGAGACTCACTTGCTGTGGTTTTGCCAGTTTTGTGATTCTTAGTTTGCGGAGATGCTCGTGTTCCGATAAATCAACTGTTGCCAGACTCTCGCCGTTGATCACCAATTCATCCAGATTTGGGAATTCATTCAGAATCCAGGCTAACGATTCCTGCTCCACTTCGCAGTCTCGAATGATTAATGATTCCAGCTGTTTCATTCCTGCCAGTTGCCGGACTTGATTGAACGTGATGCCGGTTTCGAGCAGATTCAAGTGCCGGATGCCCGGGTTATTTCTAAGAGGTGACAAATCTGTCTTACGCAGCGGCAGTCCCATCAGGTTCAGTGTGCTGGGACCGACTCGTTCGCCTAGCTGAGCGATCCAAGCATCGGCATTTTTCAGAGGTGTATCATCTGTGTGAATCCCGTTCAGCACGGACACCTTGTAGCTGCCCAGCTCCAGCGAACGAAGTTTCGTCATCGCTTCCAGTGATAATTGGTCCAGGTTCCGGGCATAGCATCCAAAATTTTTGAGGCTTGGTGTGTTGGACGCTCTGAACCGAGCTAACCACATATTGCCGGGGATCTTGGCATCAGATGCGAGGATGGTCTGTAGATAGCCAAGACCTTCGTCGAATGAGGAAAGGAGTGGAAGATTTTTCAGTTCCAAGTCATGCTGTTGGTTTCGGTCCAAGCTGACGATGGATAGAGCTGGCAAATCAGTAAGTTTGACTTTCAGCACGTCGGGGTTAGAAATGCGAGTTGGCCGGTAGACCCGCAAATTGCGTAGACACGGCCACCCTTCAATTTCCAACGTGTCAGTAGACCCTTTTGGAGGACGTGACAGGGACAGTGTTTCGGCGGTCTTAGACCAACCGGGTTTGCCAATCTCAGAGAGTTGCAACTCAGTGTTGGTCAGGTTGATGTGTTTCAAGGGAAGATGGTCGAGTTTCCCGAGTTGCGTGCTATCAAGATTTGTCGTGGATAAATCCAAGCGTTTCAGATTGCTCAGATCCGCAATGGCGTCGAGCAGCGAACTATCCAAATTCTGACGCGAAATTTGGAGCCCGCAGAAATGAGGATTGTCGGCAAGAGGTGACAGCTGATCTGCAGTGACTTCACAAGTCATGAATGTGATCGCAACCACTCCCGGCGTCCTGCATGCCAACGCTGTGGTGTTCGCGTCAGCAGAAATCAGGTCAATCGAGCGAATTCGTTGCAGTACTTGTTGCAGGCCGGCTGGGACACGATTTGCGAGAGTTTCAGGTATCCAGACCGAGCGAAAACAATTTCCGGATCGGCCAAGTTCCTTTGCAATTTGCCGGTGCTTCAAGGCACCGTAATACTCGCCGCCCAAGATCAGAGCAGGGATCAGTATGATCGCAAGGGCGGTGCCAATATCAAGGAGTTGAGTTCTTCGTTGGTTTGGCATTCTTGCCACGTAATTCCCGCGGTACCAGACATATCCATACACGGCCACAATGACCAGTACGAAGATCAGAGTGTTGCATGCTAGTCGCAGTGGCGACCAGTATCGCGGTTCCAAAGGTAGGTCGCTCTTGTACTGAATGCTGTATTTAAACGGCCACCCAGCCATCACGGGCATTTGATCGTCTGAAACCGTTCGGCTCATCTCCTCCGATTGGGCGACCCCTCGCCACGTACCACTGACCTCAACATATTTAAACGGCAGGTTGGCAATCACGCCAAGACTTATGACCGCGGCCGTCAGCAATAACGCTACAAAGTGAATTCGGCCTTTCCCCAAATCTTCCTGTCCAGAGTTTTCCTGTTTTAAAGAGGCACTCGCTTCATTCATGCTCGGGAAACTCGGAAGTAGGGACGTCAGAAATCTGCCCGTTGAAATGGAGTTCAAGTGGCTTACTGCCCTACAGTGTAGCGTTGTAGAAAGAGCTGAGAGGAGGAGTGGCTCTTTGTGGGATTTGGGNCAAGTCTTTCGGCTCCGTCCACCTTCGTGCCCGGGATTGCCCCGGAAATGGTCAGGANGGGCACTTTTGCAGTNCGNTCACTGAGGCANTCTGATCCACGAATANAAATATGGCGANGCTGATATTCCCNGAGAACACGGGCTCCTCCAGTCGCCAAGCGGGCCATGAACCANCTGGCGAGGAACACGCTACCAGGATCGTGGGCGTTTTGATTCAGGAGCCTAAATCAGCCTTCTCGTTGCCATCGGAGTCGTATCGATTGAACGCAAAGTAAATGAACGGGACAGGAAGACAAGGCAAAAGCAGCAGAAAGAAACTGCCTAACAAGAATGAGAATGCGACGGTCATGACTAGGAACGCCGTCCACAGCCACCATGTATCTCGCCAAAGCCCAAGCATTTGCTTCATGAATCGATGTTGTTTGATAGGTGTTCGGTTACTTGATGCGTGTTCGATCAGCAGGCAACTCTGATTGCGACATAGGCGACAGCAGGCATGAAAGCTATGGAAAGCCAGTCCGCCCTTAATTTGGATAACCGTCCAGCCAGCTCTTGTTTACTTCGAGAGGGCCTGAACATGCAACCCCGGCAAGACGGCAGCTGAGTTTGCTTGATTCGCCAGTAGAGGTTGTTTTCTCTGAGATGGAACAGCACGATAGATCGAGTGCACCTGCCACTTTTGGACAGATCAGTCCCCTGCAAGTTTCGGTAACGTTTCCCAGTCCAGGGGTGATTCCGTTCCGTCTTCTTGCCTTTGCCAAGGTCGCCACAGAATGAAGGGGGCGGCGGTTTTTAAGTCACTTTTTCTCGGCCGGATTTGCTGAGGCTCAAGTTTAATCTGGCTGATGTCGTAATTTTGCTGCACGTCTTCCAGATCCTTTGTCAGCTCATGGTGCAATTGTTGTTTGTCTTTGTCCAGCAGTTGCAGGCTATGCTTCGCCCTTGCTACATCGCTGCTTTGCTGCGATGCGTACCCAACACCTCTTGCGGCTGTCGAGACACTGGTGCGACGTCCTCCCATGAAGCATCCCATTAACGCACCGATGACAGAGGAGCCTGCAGATATCAATGATGAGCGACTTTGGCTTTTTTCACGCTCCAGCCGATCCTGACCCGTTCGAATCTTTTTCTCAAGGGAATCCAGTTTGCGTTCATATTTATCCCGCAGCTTCTCTGTTTGTGCATCTCGTTCCTCACGGAATTTCTGAGTGAAATATGCCATCGCGTCCGCTTGGTCTCCGAGGGGCGCTGTCCCTTTGACGAGGTTTGATTTGTAGAGCGTCACGTTGCAGTGCCGGTACAGGAATTCCTTGTATTGCGAACGGTAAGTTCGGTACTTTCCTTTGTTCACAAGTTGACTGGGGAGCGGGGCAAATGTGAATCCTTCTTCAGCGGACTCAATCAGATCGATATCCAAGCTCGCTGGCTCGCTACTTTCCCAGGAGTCCTCCGGAAATTCGGGCGTGCAATTGATGACATGTTTTACGTCCTGCCATTGATCCAATGATGCTGTTTTGCGAATGAAGTGTAAAGTGCCTTCACAATACAGAGTGGGTCGATAAATCAGTTTTGCGTGGGGGCTGCTAATCAGGTTGGTTCTGGAAAAACGTTCGATGATGCCTGCGGGAACGGCAGGACGATTCGCGGTTGGTGATGAGGTGTTGGAATTGGTGGTCCCTCGTTGCTGATCACGGTTGGCCGCTGCAAGAATATCGGAACCTGTCGTGGCTGAATTACCTTTTGCCTTAAGGAGTTCCAGTCGTTCTTTTTTCTTTGCCATGAGGCGACTGATCTGTCCCCGTGCCAGTGGCCCCGCGAGATACGACATCGCCCAACGTGTTCGAAATATACGTGGGTGCCGTTCGTGGACATTGTTCATCAGAAATACGCGACTGCCCAAACCTGCAAGTATCCGTTCGATCTGTTGACGATCAAACGTCTGCCCTGCCTGTACTGCTGCTCCTTCGAGTCCTTCAAGTACTCTTGCTTTGTCACGCTCCGTTTGCAATCGACCCAAAAACCAGGTTCCGATGTTGGACAAGCCTTTGTAATCAAGGTCAACTGGATTTTGAGTTGCGAGTGTGATGCCCAAGCCAAAAGCCCGTGCTTGTTTGAGCAGTGTCAGCATGGGTGGCTTGGAGGGAGGGTTCTTGACTGGTGGGAAGTAGCCTGCAACTTCATCCATGTAAAAGAGAGCTCTCAGGGAGCTTGTGCCGGTCTGCGTTCGAACCCACGCAAGGAGTTCGTTGAGCAGGATGGTGACAAAGAACATTCGTTCATTATCGTTGAGGTGCGCAATTGATAGAATCGTGATCCGAGGTTTTCCTGATTCGGATTGCAGCATGTTTTTGATCGATAATGAATCACCCTCCAGCCATGAGGCGAATGCGGGTGATGCCAGCAGGTTGTTCAGTCGCATGGCGAGTTTGTTGCGGGCGTCAGCTGACATGAAGGAATCAAGGTCGATGACTCCAATTCGATCGATTGGTGGCTTTTGGATCAATCGGATCAACTGCCCGATGCCGACGTTTTTTCCTTCCCTCCATTGTTTCTGTAAAATGGAAGAGAGCAGGATATGCTCAGGCGATGTCATGGGATCGGAATCAATCCCCATGAGTGTCAGCAACCCAGAGACAGCTCCGGTGATTCTGTCACCCAGCAGTTCGGCGTCGTCTCGTGCTTCAGCAGGCGGAGCGTCGAAGCTTTTTAATACCGTCATTGGCAGGCCGATGTTACTGCCTGGCGTGTAAACCGAAATGTCGACGGCATCTTTGAGTCGTTGAATACGATTGGCATCTTGCCCCCACGATTTTAGCCCTTCTCGCCATTGGTCGGCTGTCGCGGATGCTAATTGCTCGACGCTGACTCCCTTTCGGTTAGCTTCACCTTCGTCCACCCAGGGCTGGAAATCCTTTGGGCTGAGATTTGGGAACGTCAGTAGCAAATTGGCGAGATCTCCCTTGGGATCAACGCAGATGATGGGAATTCCATCGAGTGCTGCTTCTTCCAATAGAGAAATGCACAGTCCCGTCTTGCCGCTGCCGGTCATGCCAACGCACATCGCATGAGTGCAAAGGTCCTTTGCATCGTACATCAGTAGTTCGTCGGTCATGTTTTGCTGCGCGAGATCGTAATCACGACCTAAGTAAAAGGCCGCCAGTTTTTCAAAAACGTCTGGAGATGGGGTCGTCATGAGGAGTCGATGTAGGCAGTAGGGCGGACGTCTCGTATTTCAGCGATTAGTGTTCCGATTTCCATGCTGATCGCCTTGCAACAGCCGATCATACAACAGAATTAGGGCTTCTACGTTTTAACGCACCGCTGGGCGGTCGCGGATGCCGAGTCATCGCGCTATGATAGAAACGGACTGCAATAATCTCGAGGGAAAGTTATGCTCGATCTTTATGACAAGATTCAAGAAGCCTGTGCCAAAATACGACACGAATTCAGTGAGAAGCCAAGGGTCGGTATCATTCTAGGTACTGGGTTGGGTGACATTGTTGAGGAACTTGAGGTCGAAGCCGCGCTCGACTACGAAGATATTCCGCACTTTTTGACTTCGACGGCGACGAGCCATCGAGGGCGATTGGTATGCGGGCGATTAGCCGGCGTACCCGTCGTGGCCATGGAGGGCCGTTTTCATCTTTATGAAGGATATTCTTTAAAAGATATCACTTTGCCAGTCAGAGTATTCAAGGAACTCGGCGCCGAACTGATGATTGTCAGTAATGCTTGCGGTGGATTGAACCCCTACTTCAATGCAGGCGATTTGATGGTGATCGAAGACCAAATCAATCTGCTGGGTGATAACCCGCTGATTGGGATCAACGATGATCGTTTGGGACCCCGCTTTCCTGACATGTGCGAACCCTACGATCAGCAGTGGATTGATCGCACGATTCAAATTGCCAGAGAACGTGATATCAATATTCATAAGGGAGTTTTTGTCGCTGTCGCAGGACCAAATTTGGAGACGCGGGCCGAATACCGATACCTGAGAATGATCGGGGCCGATGTGGTTGGTATGAGCACGGTCCCCGAAGCGATTGTCGCTGTTCACTGCGGCTTGAAAACTGTTGGACTCAGTGTTGTTACTGACATGTGCCTGCCGGATGCTTTGAAACCTTCTAACGTTCAAGAGATCATCGCGGTTGCCAATGAGGCTACTCCAAAGTTGATTGCAGTAGTGGATGGAATTGTTCAAGAGTTCAATCACAACAGGATGGCTTGATTGCGGATGGGCACAACGTCACCAACTGCAAATTCAGCGAATCGGGAAAGTCGACTGCTTCAGGAAGCAGTCGACTTAGTAACGTCCGAGGGTGGTGATACAGAATTTGGAAAGCGTCCTGTGACGGGCATTATTCTTGGTAGTGGATTGGGAGGCTTGGCAGACCAAATTCGTGATCCCGTCGCAGTGAGGTACAAGGACATACCTGGGTTTGGCGTCTCGTCTGCGGGTGGGCATCGAGGCGAGTTGATTTTTGGGGTCATCGACGCTTCGCCGGTCATGGCGATGGCAGGCCGCTTTCATCGGTATGAAGGCTGGTCGAATGAACAGGTTGCGTTCCCTGTCAAATTAATGGCTCGACTTGGTGTCCAGCGGTTGATCGTTAGCAATGCAGCGGGTGGGGTGAATCCAAAATTCCGTGTCGGTGACATTGTTGTGATTCGTGATCATTTGAATTTCATGGGAGGTGGTGATTTCAGAGGATCGGGAGGATTGCCGAACGCCAATTCGCCACCAGGTCAGCAACCTGGCGATCTCCGCGCAGGTCCACTGGCTCAACAGAGGGTTGTTCCGGAGTGCCCAAATTTGATGCGGGGACGCGAGATTTATGACTTGGAAATGTCACAAATTGCCCTCCAAGTTGGTACAAGAGATGGATTTAACGTCTATCCGGGGACTTACCTAGCGACGTTGGGACCCAACTACGAGACCCGCAGTGAGTATAGAATGATGCGGCGGATCGGGGCTGACGTGGTTGGGATGAGCACAGTTCCGGAGGTATTGGCAGGTTCTGCCGCCGGAATGCAGATCTTGGGACTTTCGATGGTGAGTAACGTCGCGAATCCCGATCAACCAAGCAAGGCAGATCATGCGGAAGTACTGGAGGTGGGGATTTCTGCAGCAGTTAAACTGGAAAGCATCGTTCGCGAAGTATTGTCCATGTAGCGAGCTAAGCGAATGCTGTTCCCTTCACCGTTGAATGTTCGCTACCCTGTTCTGCGAATCACATAAGCCCGTAACGCCAGCATAGGTAACGCGTTGCTTGCTCGGCAGCTACCTTTTCTAGGATCCGGGTTTGACCCCTGTTCCCAGACTTTGGCTAAAAAGCAAACCAACCCTGAGCCAATCATGAATCAATCGCCAAATACCAGGTCGACAGTTGGGGGACCTCACTCGAGGTCTCGTTCCTTCTTGAATGGGCTATCCTTGGATCTGGGTGCCCAGCAACTTCACCGAGCGATTCATGAGATTCCAGTCAGTGATAACGATGAGGAGTTGACGCAGGTTGATGTCAATGGCTCTGCCGGTCAGGATTCAGTTCTGATGCGTTTGGATCATCCGATTCGGATCAAGATGGAAGGGCCGCTTGGTGATTATGCGTTTGCCTTTAATAGGCAGGCTGACATTCGTATGACAGGTGCGGTGGGGAGTGGTGTCGCTGAGGGGATGGTCAGCGGCGCGGTTCGTGTGCGTGGTGATGCTGGTGTTGGTGCTGGCGCAGCGATGGTTGGCGGTACACTTGCGATTTACGGTAATGCGGGTAGTCGTTGTGGCGCCGCGATGCGAGGTGGATGCATTTTTGTTCGGGGTGATGTAGGTGATGAGGCAGGAGTTGGTGCGTTGGGCGGGATGATTGTGATCGGTGGAGATGCTGGTCACAACCTTGGTGATGCAATGAGTAATGCGACCGTGTTCATTCGAGGTGCTGCCGCAAGTCTCGCTGCCGGAGTGACGGATGCACCCCTCCGCAAACGTGAGCAATTGCGTTTAGGACTTCTGCTCATCAATGCGTCGATCCGAGGAGACGCAAACGAGTTCCGCCGCGTTGTGCCAGCAGCGATGCTGGAAGCTGAAGCAAATGAGCGTGGAGAATTAAATCCGAATTGGCGATAGCGGAACGAAGCTTCAATCGACTTTGGGAATGCACGCCGGAATTGAAATGGAATCGATGAAAGAACGTCTTGAAAAAATCTGCTTTCTGCCACCACCAATGGACACGCCGTGGGTGGGCGCGCCAGCGGAAGACAGGTCGCTGAAGGTCGATCGGGTTGATGGAAAGCAGGTTCCGTTGAAACTGCCGCTGTTCTGGTATGATCCACCATGGTCAGAGGTTGCCATTGATTCAGCTGATGCCATTGCTGCGGCGGTTGCTCGATTGGGAGTGCTCGTCAGTGCGTTACGTAGCGACCTTGCTTCAGCTGACGAGGAGCCCGAATTGCATGGGGGCAACTCCAGTGAAACCATCGGGGTTCAGACGCAAGTGGCTGAGGAGTTGCCGCGAATGATTCCCTACCGACCAGAGCGTTACGGCTTAAGCGACCGTGATTTCGATGGCGCGGCTGTTGTTGATGTGCGACTTGCAATGCGACGGAATTCAACAGGAAGGTTCGCGTTCACACCGAAGGAAATTGGGCGTTGGGAGGCAACTCAGGCGGGGGCCCCACTGGCGGGAGGTGGCTGGGTACCGGCGGCTTCCTTCCCACCGGATGTGGACGGTCTCAGTAAGCTCGAAGGAAAGTTGAAGCAGCTGCGTTTGCTGGCAGAGAATGCCGCTGTATTTGTTTCGATTGCTCCCCATCGTTTGAACGAAGAACTGCCGGCGGTTCTGAGTTGCCAACCCGATGGTGTCATCTTGAGATTGAATGAGCTCGATCTCAGCTCGCTGGAACTTGCGCATTGTGTCAAGCAAACGCGAGTCATGATGGACCAACAGCAGTGTGAACACCTGCCATTGTGGGTCGTGCCTGGTGAAATATCATCTACCGATGCTGCCAAGTTGATGGCACTTGGGGCGAATGCGGTTGCCATTGACTCGTGGTGTCAGGAGCTCGTCGATGAAGTCCGAGACGCACAGCAAAGTGCTGCATCAAATTCAGGGTACACCTCTTTGGCAGCGCCCAAAACGCAGGAGTGGGTGGACTGGGTCGAATATGAGTTGTCACGTCATATTGAACGGTTCGATGGACTGACGCACGCGATGGTCTACCAACCATCTGCGGACCGGCTGGCAACTCTTTCGGCACAGTGGGCATCCAAGTTGTCGATTCCGATCTTGGATGTGCCATTCGATCCAGGTTCGTGATATTGCGGTTGTTTAGAATCGAAGCAGGTCGAGGTTTCGAAGGCTGGATTTCAGCCTCGCCTGTTTCCGTGGGGTGACAACTTTCTCAGCGGGCACGTTTGATCGACACCTGATAATTGCCACGGTTGTCATCCAGTTTTCCGCATTCATCGTTGATGCGGAAAAGTAGCCAACTGTATTGGGCGACATCGATCATGGGTTGGTCGTTCACTCCGTGAACTTCGATTGGGTCGATCCGTTTTGCCTGGGGGTCATTGGCATTGGGCAACAAGCAGAACTGCAATTGCCCGAGTGGCCGTCCACGGTGATACTGGAAGGTGATTCCCGGAGGTTCACTGGTCCATGGCTTGGGTTGATTCGCAAGTGTGATTTCGCCCTCGGCGGTAATTCTGATTTTAGCACCCTGCGGAATACGGACTCCGCAGGATTGCCAGCCTTGATCTGGTCGGACTTGAATTTCCAAGTCGCTGCCATCCCAGAGAGGGTCGTTTGCCGACAGCTTGACCTGTTCCCTGTTCCAGTCAAAACCGTAGTTCAGATCGTGGCAGGCCAGCCGCCACCGGGCTGCCAAAATCGGCCATTGCTTGCCAAGAGAAGATTGCAATTTGCGATTGAAGGAAGGTCCCGTTTTCTTGCCCTGTTGTGCTGCCTTAACGAAAGCTGAACGATATTCAGGGTAGCTACTCAAAACCATGCAAGCAGCCCAACTCCAGCTGTAGGTCGCGACATCACCGGTTAAATTCGGCTGATAGCCCAGCACAGCGTTAAAACTGGGGACCTCGCCGCTTTCTGTTGCCTGCCCCATGCGCTTGAAACGCCCCCAATACGGTGCATCTTCACGACGTTGAGGGATCTGATTGATTTTGGTTTCAGCCCCAGATCCTTGGTGAGTTGCCAGCAGTTCGGCAGATCCTTCCTGGAACCAGGTCGGCCCAGCGCCATTGAACAAGTGGTAGGCCAGGGAATGGACACCTTCATGTAGCAGCAAGTGCCGTGTGTAGTATTCACTCTGCTGTGCCATGACCCAAATTTGACTTCTCATCGCATAACCGAATGGAAAATTGGGTACGGTCACCGGAATCAGGCCACGTTGGTTAAAATCAGTTTTATTGCGGATGACGCAGGCTTTCACTTTAAAGTTAGCGACTGCATCTGCGCTCAAATTCCAGAACTGGATCCATTGGGGTACGGCAGCATCAAAAGAGGCCACCAGATTTTCGGCCTCTTCTGCAGAAGCGATATCCGTGGTCAAGTGAATGTAGCGGCCGTCCCGCACCAACAGCTCATCGGCCTTCAAGGGAGCGGCGAGCAAGGCGAAGAAACATCCCACACCGAAGATTAACTGTGATTGAAGCATTTCCTTATTCTACATGGATTTTTCGTTCTGCTGTCAGGGTGAGACTGCTTGGATTTGTCGGTCTTGCGTCGTCTTTGGTGCTGGCCAGCGGCTGTGTTCCACGCGCCGAGAGCGATGTTGTCGTTTATTCTGCACTGGATGAGGAATTTGCGTTTCCCATTCTTAATGCATTTGAACGATCCACAGATCACGCGACAGGGGTCATTCCCAAATTTGATGTTGAATCAACCAAGACGGTTGGTCTGGTAAATCGCATCATTGCCGAGCAGGACAAGCCTGTTTGTGATTTGTTCTGGAACAATGAAATCATGCATACCGTGCGTCTCCAGAAACTGGGGCTTTTGCAAACGGTGAACTGGGATCTGCCGCCAGGTTATCCAACGGATATGGTTGCCCGAGACGGTACTTGGTGTGGGTTTGCCGCTCGCGCACGGGTGTTGCTAATCAACACAAAGCTGATCCCAAATCCAGTAGATTATCCCACCTCGGTCGCAGATCTGTCAGATCCCAAGTGGGCAAAAAAGTGCGCGATGGCTCGACCATTCTTTGGGACCACTGCGACTCACTTTTCTGTTTTGCGAGAATTACAAGGTCGCGAGGCCACGCTAAGCCAATTGCAGGAGATTCAACAAAATGCGGTGATTCTGTCGGGCAACAAGCAAGTTGCCCAAGCAGTTGCTTCGGGACGCGTTGCATGGGGATTGACGGATACAGACGACGCGATCATCGAAAGAGATAGTGGTGAGCCGGTTGCAATCATCTTTCCTGATCAAGCGCCAGATCAGGCGGGAGCCCTGAGAATTCCGAACACAATCGCTGTGCTTAAGAATGCTCCTCACTCGGTGGCTGCTGCCAAACTGGCTGATTATCTCATCAGTCCTGAAACTGAGGATCGGCTAGCGATGGGTAATAGTAGCCAGTTACCCGTGCATCGTGGCAGCAAATTTCCACCGCGTGTGCTGCCCCGTGACCCTGTCCGTTGGATGAGGGTTGACTTTGAATCGGCTGCCGAGGGTTGGGATGAGTGGTCCAAGGAAGTCCAGAGTATGTTCCGTGACTGATTCAAATCGACCATCAGGACACGTTATCTGCCTGTCGATGGCGGATCGTAGGTTCGCACTGGGGTGCGGACGACGAGATTAGGCTGATTCCAACGAGGTCGAGTGGACCGTTTCACCATTGAGCCGGTAGTGACGGCCGCGTGGGCTTGCCAGTCTTTGTAGATGAGGGCGTCGTATCATCTGCATGCTGGTCTTGATGGCAGGTGATTCGGAGGTTGGTTCCGCAGTGTCAACGGCATGTGTCCCGAAGGCCCGAAGACGACGCATCAGAGCACCTGAAAGTGGGCGTGGTGTGCTCTCGGCGCGAGCGGCGACAACCGACTTGTCTTCGCTCATACGCAGTAAACGTCTCATATCTTCTATCCGTACGGTAGCGTCTGTTTCCTGAATGAAAACAAGTTCGCCGGTGGATCGTTCCAGTCCGGTTTGGCCGGCGGCTTCAAGCCCCCGAGGACGACTGTGCCGAACAATCCGTACTTGTGGATAACGGGCCTTCAACTCACTCAGGACTTCGGGCGTGGAGTCCTTGCTTCCATCGTCAACCACGATCATCTCGGTGGCTCCCCGTGTCAGGTCTGATATCGCCTCCAGAACTTGAGTCACGCGGGATTCAACGTGATGTTCACCATCTCGGACGGGCAGCACAACAGATATTCGAGGGGATGACGAGGACATCTGTGGATTCCGATGGAGACTGCGTCTTCAGGGGCGACGCCGAGCATCTTTGGGCTAACGATATCCTTTGCTTCGACTATCGATTGCCGATTGCTTGACCAACCAAATGAAAGGTTGCGATTTGCCCATCGTTCCGCCGCTAACGAATGCTCCTATAATCGCGGGCGAGATATGCTGACTCAATGCAGATTTTAAAGCGGCCCTCGTGTTTCAGGCATGCCCTGGGATAGGGGTGAACTGATAATGACGGCTAAGTCTGCTCTCTGAGTTGTGTCCACCCAAAAATTCATGCTTCCGATCATTTCCTCTGCAGCAGGTAAATCACAGTGACTGACGTTCCTGATTTTCAAAAAGGCTTGCCATTCGATGGGACTAGCGGTTTGTTGCCTGCTATTGCCCAAGATAGTGTTACCGGACGTGTCCTGATGATGGCTTGGATGGATCAGCAGGCGTGGCAGGAGACACTGTCATCAGGTGCCGCCGTTTATTTCAGTCGAAGTCGGGGAAAATTGTGGCGAAAGGGTGAAACCAGTGGTCACCGTCAGCAGGTGAAGGAAATTCGAGTCGATTGTGATGCCGATTCCATTTTGCTGAAGGTCGAACAGACTGGTGCTGCCTGCCATGAGGGTTACGCCAGTTGTTTTTTTCGAAGCATTGATGAGGATGGTGCTGCCACGATTACCGACGACAGGTTGGTCGACCCAGCACAGGTTTACGGAAGCAAGAAATGAAAAATGTGGCTGATGCGCGACGCATCATTTCGTTGCTGCCGGGAGCGACCGAGTGGGTTTGCCAACTGGGGCTGACTGATCGTCTGGTGGCCATCTCACACGAGTGCGATTTTCCAGAGTCAATTTGTACGCTCCCACGCGTCACGCAGTCGAAAATTGATTCCACTCAATCTAGCCGTGAGATTGATGCTGCCGTGAAATCTTTCAGCGATACAAAGACCTCCCTGTATGAACTTGATGAGGAGATGGTCCGCTCTTTGAAACCTGATCTGATCTTGACCCAAACACTGTGTAACGTGTGTGCCGTCAATGAACGGGATGTGCTGCGGTGCATCGAGGACCTTGAGCAGGATTGTGAGATTCTGGACTTGCCGGCAACATGTTTGACAGACGTGTTGGATGATTCTTTGACGATATGGAAAGCGACTGGGAAATGTGAGGCTGGAATCCGAGCGAGGAAGTTAATGGATGCCCGCATTGCCCAGGTTCGTCAGACGGTTGAAAAACGACACTCCGGAAATCAAGTGTCGCGGCCGAAAGTCACCCTTTTGGAGTGGTTGGATCCTCTTTACTGCTCGGGGCACTGGACACCTCAGTTAATCGATTGGGCTGGTGGAGTCGATCCGATCGGTCAGACAGGGCAACCATCACGAGTCTTGTCCTTGGAAAAACTTACGAGTGTGAATCCTGACATCCTGCTTGTGGCGTGTTGCGGGATGAGCGAACCACGAACGAGAGGCGAATGGGATGCGGTTACCTCGGGAGAACGTGAAGCTTGCGATTTGTGGCATGCAATGGAGGCTGTTTGTAATCATCATGTTTATCACTTTGATGGATCCGCTTTTTTTAACCGACCAGGGCCACGACTGATTGACGCACTAGAAGCGGTGTCAAAAATCATTGAGCATTGGCATGCCGCCCAATCTTGAAATCAAGCCGAAGTCGCGAGCGAGCCAGTCTTGGGTAGAATCACGTGGATTCAACCCATTTCTGCGGTACCTCCCCTTGCTCAGAGTGGCTCGGAATACCATCTTTTCAAACTAACCTCTTAACACCATCACCTGATCGAGCCGGTTTGTCCGCTGTTCGATCGCGAACCTGACTTCCGGAGAATCACATGAGCGCAGAGGCCCGACTGAGAGAATTGGGGATCGAGTTGCCAACCGCACCCAAGCCAATGGGGGTTTACAAGCCGATCGTTGTCTCCGGTGGCATGGCTTACCTTTCCGGTCATGGACCGCTATTGCCCACCGGAAAATTAATCACTGGACGCCTTGGGCTTGATATGGACGTGGAAGCGGGCTACGAAGCCGCACGCGTGACTGGAATGGGTATGCTGTCGACACTTCAGGGACACTTGGGGACTCTCGATAAAGTCAAGCGTCTTGTGAAATTGTTAGGCTTGGTCCGCAGCACAGACTCCTTTGATCAACAACCTGCGGTTATCAATGGTTGCAGTGAGTTGTTCCGGGATGTCTTTGGTGAAGATATCGGGGTGGCTGCTCGAAGTGCTCTGGGAACCAATTCATTGCCTGGAACGATTGCTGTCGAAATCGAAGCGATTTTTGAAGTCGATGCCTAAGACTCACTGGTGCTGAATCACTGAAACGAGTTTTGGAATTTCAGTTCGTCTTTCGCCATAGCCGAATATCGTTGGGCCCACAGAACAGCATCAGCAGTGCGCCGGATGCCGCGTAGCGATCAAAGACGAACTCGTGGAAGTCGTCTTCGCCGGGCCATGGGTAGGCATAGATCAACGCAAAATCATCCAGATCCAAGCCAATCTTCTGGTAGGCATCAGCCACGTCGTGGCTCAGGCTGGGAAGCATTGGATCGTCAGAAAGTTGGGCCGCACCAGGGGGCAAAAAGTTGCCCTCGACTAATTCCACGCTAACATTCCATGTCTGGATGGTTTTGCGACCCATTGCTAGCAATTCAGGCTCTGCTTCGATGCCAAAGGCATTGAGGCCTAATTCAGCGGCGATGGCACTGACGATGGAGAAGCCACTTCCCCATTCGAGAAAACGTTGCCCCAAACGGGGTTGGAACTGCAGGGTCCAGTTCAGGCATTGGTAGACTAAGGGATAGTCAGCTGCGACGAACTGCTCGATTTGCGGGCGATCCCAGCGATCCTGAAATGCTTCAATTTCGCCGCGTGCGGAATTGATTTGGGCAGCCAAAGCACTGGGGATCGGTGTTGAGTCGACTGACGATGGAATTGGGATTCGAGTAAGCACGGCATCTGTTGGGGTGTCGATTGACCAGACTTGTCAAAGGTATGTGAATCATCCATAGAGATGGACAGTAAAACGATTTCACCACCGAGTGTCGAGGACGTCACAGTCGAAGATTGTGAAGCGGTGCTGATTTGTTTGAGCACGCGTCGTTTCGTGGTCGCTCGTCCCGGTGAGCCCCGTGATTTGTGGCCGGTCGATGGAGGTTGGGACAAACTGAGGGATCTGAAACCGGGTGATGAAGTGATTTACAAGGGAAACGTGACGACAGTACGTGCTGTGGATGTTTATCGTTGATTCGGTTTTGTAGTTGAGTTGCAAGAGAATTCGATATGTTTTCAAGGATTTGAACGGGCTTGAAACGTCCGCGTTTTAGCTCTCGGTGGTGTCCAACGCAGGATTGATTGCCAGGTCCCATTGCAGGAGGGTGAGGTCGTCACGGTTGGCCCAGCGACCGTTCGAACCCCACAGTGCATCATGGCACACGGGACATTCTGCGTTTGCTACGTCGGGGTAGTGATGAGCGGTGGTCAGATCGGGCTCTAACCAGATGGCATCGCATTCATCGCACACCACGAGTCCATGAGGTGATTCAGGATTCACGATTGAATCCTGCTCGGAGCCATGCTCATGTTGGGTACCGCAGATTCGTATGCCGCAAAGTCCGCCACCACAAATTGGGCAGAAATCGATTGAATGGTGGGGGCTCATGTCAGGAAATCGATGTCTGTTTCGTGTTCGTGGTCGTGGTCGCCATGCCGTTGGTCAAGCTGTACGCTTTCACTTTGAATACGGCATCGAGTGCGGGTTCGGTCGTTGATGAATAGAATCGTTATCTCGCATCTGAGCTGCACCGAACGAATTGTATGATACTGAATGGCTCGTTGCTTTAAAAAAGTGTTTCTTTCGCGAGCAGCGTTGCCTTCATTGCGATCGAGATGGAATAGGCAGTGATCATCCTTTTGCCCTCGAGTACAAGGCGTAGTCGCCGTGCCTTGGCTTTCTTTGACGACCACCTTCGAATCCGATACGTCTTCCAAAATCCGCGGTATCGATTGCGCGATTGTGGTCCAAGGTTTTGGTTGTTCGTTTCTCTTTTTGAGAGCTTCGACACGCTTCATCAATCGTCCTCAGTGCATCCAGCATGTCCATCAAATACACCATGTTTGCAGACGCGTTCGAATTGATCTTTGAAGTGATGGTGTAGATGACCCAGAAAATGCCCCCGGGGCCCTGCAGGAGTCGTAAATCAAACCAGCAGGAGCCAGATACTCGCCTTTTGCAATTTCATGTCGCAAGCCATGGAGCCGCGTTTTACTTTGATTCAGATTCTTTCAATTGTCATCGGAACATTGGTTTCGTTGGCCTTTGTTGCTGAGCGGCCCTCGGTATTGGCCACTGTTGGATTGGGTTTCTGACGCAGCCGTTTGCAATCTCTGTGGGTTCGTTTTTCTCACGTAAGTCATCACTTGTCGGATGTGTAGCCGTTCAGAATTTCTAGGACGCTGGGCTGTCCGTCGATGTTTCAATGTCCCCGTTTGTAGGGTTTCTGACAGTCGATTCCGTTTACGCGGATTGTGCGGCTCTGTGCTGCGTTGAATTGGTGTCAAGTTAACGCGATTTTCAGTCTCTTACGTTGAGGCGTTGGCCATCCAGATTACTTTGGGATATGAGGGCGGTTTCTGGTTGGAGCTGGATGGGTTGTCGCAATTCAGGCGGCAGCAGCGTGTCACCTGCCAACATGACCAGCAGAATGGCAAGTCCAACGAACTCCTATTTTGATTTGTTCATGGACGCTGCTTTTGACATTAGGTTTATCGTCAGGTCAATCAGACGCGAATTTACATTGTTGACCACGGTTGCGGACCACGCTTTTATATCAGTGACTTGCAGAAAGGATATGTTGACCCATGAAGAATTTGCTTTTTATTGGATGCATTGTGCTTACAACCTGTGTGACTCTTGGCGAGGTGAAAGCTGCTGAACCAGGTTGGTCTTCTGTGATTGTCGCCACGGGTGAGTACCGTGAGCAATTAGACAAAACACCGATCGTGAGTCGTCCTTATCGACCTTTCCATTTTTACGGCAACACGGTGCGACGCATGCACTATCGCGGTACACCTCTTCCCACGCCTCGTGATCTGGTAACCACCGGACTGTTTCCTATCATGATGCGAAATCGATGATTTTGTTCTGATCGAATTTGCTTGAATGATTGAAATGCGGTGCAGCACTTTGCTCGCTGAGTCACCATAACTCACGTGGTGATCGATGGTGGCGACAGCAAATCGATGGCCCTGATCCAGTGAGCGATTTGCCACGCGTGTCTGGGCGGAAGCTTCATTGCTTGTCGTGTCAGAGGACGCTTGCCTGATGGGAATTTTTCGAATCACACACTAGTTCATGGGGATCAGGCGGGTGATGAGTCGAGCGTCGTTGGCCGCAAGTTTCAGATCACAATCAAGCCCCGTCACGAAGCATCCAAACGGGATTTTGAGCTTGCATTCTCGTCGGGAAACGCATTCGATCAACAGGCTGCATGAATCAGGAAACATCGACGCAGTCTGCGTCTGGATGTTAGAATACGCTTCACGAACGAATCTCCGAATCTGCAGTCATTTATAACGCGTCAGAGGTATGCGTGGGGGCATCGGGCTTGGTTTCGTTTAGTGCTCGATGGCGAGTATCCTGTTGCCTGATCGATTTGGTTTGGGATGATTGATGCGGGTGTAGGATGATTTCGTTTGTCGCGTGGCATCACGGAAGTTTGCGGTCAGCAACGGCTTGACGCTACAGGCCAGACAGGGAAATGAGTTTCAATATGAGTTTCAGCCCAGCGTTCACTCTTAGAAAGCGGAAAGGTGATGCCCTAGGGATGAGAGCATATTCCTGCTGGTTCCTGGTGCTTTCGTCTTGGGTTTTGGGATCGACTGGTTGTGATACCAAGAAGGGATCACAGGGAACTTCGCAGCAGGCGACGAGTGGAGTGCAAGGTGCTTCGGGGGGAATTGATCAGGGCAAGAGTATTGGTTCGCAAGTTGCCTCAGGACAACAGGCATGGACGCTATTAGAGCAGGGGAAGGCTGATGAAGCTTTCCGTTTGGCTCAGCGGGTATTGATCGAGTCACCGGAAGATATTATTGCTTTGCAGACAATGGCATCGGTGCATGCCTCACAAGAGAATTTCGCGGACGCAGCCAGAGTTGCCCGGGCGATTGGAAAAATCAATGGTGCCCAAGGCGTCGAGGATTGGCTGACGGCATTTGATTGGCATTTACGTGCCAGTGATCTGGCCGCAGCTGAGGAAGATCTACAGGAGGCCATTCGGGTTGGACCGGATGATCCCAGGACTCATCGCACGATGGCTCAGTTGTTGAATGCTGAAGGACGTCGATTTGAGTCGCGGCCATTCATTGTGAATCTCATCCGACTCAATGCTGCACAGCCCCGTGAACTATTGAGTTTGGTTGAGCTGGCCAGCCCATTCATGTTGGTGCAATTAGATGAGGCGGTGGGGGACCCGACAAATACCCTGTTGGAATTAGGCAAAGCGAGGTACTTGCTGGTTGCTGATGTGGATGCGGAGGCGGCACTCAAGAAAGTAAATCGCTTGGCGACACAGATTTCACATCCTGCCTTGGATTCTTTTCGTGGTCGTTTGATAGCTGAGACCGCAGATGAGGTTGCGTTTGAAAAGTGGCTTCAAGACGCAACACCAGGAACTGAGAAACAGCCTGAGTATTGGTCGGCAATCGGCCTGCGTCTCGTTCGCTCAGGTCACGATAAGGAAGCGATTCGAGCTTTGGGAGAAGCCGTAAAGCTTGACCCGACGGATCGAGGCTCGTTGCGATTGCTTGCGGCTGCCTTGGAACGAGCAGGAGATGATAAAAACGCTGCGGTTGTACGTAAGAACCTCGCCACTTTGGATCAATTGTTTCGGGTGGCGTCGGTTGCGGATCAAAGCCAGGTCATGTGGATTGCGGAGCAATTGCAGGGTTTGGTCCGACCTTGGGAATCGTTGGCTTGGTATCAATATGCCTTGCAGATGCAAGGCGTGGATCCTCGTTCAAGTTCACAGCTAAGTGAGCGGCGAAATCAGATAGCCGCATGGGAAAAATCAGGAACCAGTGAGGCGATTCTGCAATCGCGGTTTGATCGGCTCGTGGGTATTGATCTTGCCAAATACCCAACGCCAACTTTTGAGGGGATGGGATTGGTGGAGTCGACGATAGCGTCTGATCAAAAGATGCCGAGTAATCTGGTATTTCGCGACATGGCTGCCCGGTTCGGGATCGATGTCGATTTCACCAGCGAATATCCGACCAACGAGGTGGACTTCTTTCTTTACCAAGCCAACGGCGGTGGACTTGCCGCTTTTGATTATGACCTGGATGGACTTTGCGATTTATATGTCGTGCAAACAGGCGGGGATCCGCAGACAATCGACAGCTCGGAACCCAACCAGTTTTTCAGGCAACTGTCCGGTACTGAGTTCCAGACGATTGAGCAGGCGGCCGGTATCGCTGATCGGAGGTATGGCCAAGGCGTCTGTGCGGGTGACATCAATCAGGATGGATTCACCGACCTGATCGTTGCCAATATTGGGATGAATTCAGTCTACGTAAATCAGGGAGATGGCACCTTTCGCAAAGACACCGCTGCCATGGGATCATCCGATGGACGGTGGACTTCCAGTATCGGCCTGGCTGACATGAATGGAGATCATTTGCCTGATGTGATCGAAGTGAATTACTTGAACGATCCCATTATTTTCCAACGAAAGTGTCAAGGCAAACGGCTGGATTGTACTCCGCAGCGTTTCCGGGCTGCTTCGGATCGGATCTTTGAAAATCTTGGTGATGGAACATATGCTGTCGCGAAAACTGGAGATGGCAGCATGGATGCCAACCCGAATTACGGTTTTGGTTTGATTGTGACTACCTTTGGTCAATCGGGTGGGAATGAGATTTTTGTTTCCAATGACGGGGACCTGAATCATTTCTGGAAAAGTTTGCCCGTGGATGCCGCTGGCAAGACCGGTTGGAAGTTACTGGAGTCTGCTGGAGTTTCGGGCTGCAGCATCGGGAGTTCGGGCATTAGTCAGGCTTGCATGGGCATTGCGGCAGGTGACTTTGACCGGAATGGTAACATCGATTTGGGTGTGACCAATTTTCACAACGAGCCGATGAATCTCTTTCTTCAGAATGAATCCGGATTCTTCACAGATGACGCATTGCGTTTTGGCTTGGTTGAGAACTCAAAAGACATGCTCGGTTTTGGAACTCAAGCGGCCGACTATGACAACGATGGTTGGGCGGATATCGCGGTGCTTAATGGACACATCTATGATGCACGCTACGCCGAAATTCCATTCGCCATGCAACCGCAGTTGTTTCGCGGTGGTCAAAATGGATTCAAACTTCAATCTTCAGCGAGTTTGTCCGGTTATTGGAAACGTTTTCAGTTGGGACGCACTCTGGCTATGCTCGATTGGAATCGGGATGGCAAAATGGATCTTCTTGCCAATCATCTTGATCAACCTCTGGCATTGCTGCAAAACGAAAGTGAGTCCGGCAACTGGCTGCAAGTCGAATTGGTCGGCACTCTTTCGGAACGTGAGGCGATTGGGGCTAGAATCGAAGTTGAATCAGGTGACCAGCGCTGGGTGGGGTGGCAGATCGCCGGGGATGGTTACATGTGCACGAATGAGTCGCTGATCCATATTGGCTTGGGAAGCCATGACGTAATCGACAAGCTCACTGTGCATTGGCCCGCAACGGAGCCCCAAGTGTTTGAGGACGTATCTGCTAATCAGCGTTACCTGTTGGTCGAGGGCCAAGCATCAGTTGTTCCACGCTAGAAACGGACTTGTCATCATTGGATGAATTGGATCATTCGTCAAGAAAAACCGGTGAGTTGTCACATTCCTTGATCAGCCGTTGAACACGTTCGTAGTCCAGTTCACCATTCAGAAACAGCAACTCTTTGCGTTTCTTTACATCGCTTTCTTGATTCTCGTACCAGTACTGAGCAATCGCAGCGATGGCGCGTTGACGAGCTTCTACGGGGCCATACATATTCACCTTAAGTCCAGCGAGCCCTTCGAGGCTGCGCAGCGACCTGCGGGCAATGAACCTGATTGCCAGATACGGATCATCGAGTAGCTGGGCTAGAAACGGCATTTGCCACTCAGTACCAGAGATTGCCTGTGCAACGGGCCACCCCATGCTCCAAGCGACCAGTGCTCGCTGAGATGCATCGCCCTTGAGAATCCACAGCAGCGATGCTGCGACTTCTCGTTCGTCTTTGGATAGTTCAGGAGGTTCAATTTCGTACCATTCCCGCAACTTGTCAGCGGTCCACTGCATCGTCTGATCAAGGTGACAGAGATTGCACGCGTTTGGCCGACCCGCAGCCAGATCTTTACCAACATCTGGGCTTGTAATGGTGTGACTGCGTATTGCCTTGAGTAACCCGTAGGTTGTGTGGGGCATGTGGCAGTTGTAGCAACTTGATCCAGAGGAACCCACGCTGTGATGGGTATGACTTTCGTTGTATTCCTCAGAGGAATGACAATTCAGGCAAGCCTGATCGTTCAAAGCATCTGTCTTCAGCTGGTCGTTGGCCCATTCCTTGACGGGACGCTCATCAAGTGAGGATTGATGTAGTTTGTGGCAGGAGAGGCAGGTCATCTCACCTTTCTGGTAACAAGCCGAGTCGGTAAGGCCGTTGTATTCCCGCCCCGCAATTCGCACCATTCCATCTTTGTAAAAGGTGGTGTTGAATCTCGCTGCTTTGGGGTCTTCGGGATTCATGATTTCCCGGGCTTCGTCGTGGTCATGCAGGCGTACGACTCTGTGCGTCTCTGTAAGGTCCTCACCTGGCCGAAAGTCATGCCCGTGTTCATTAAGGTGCGCATAGCCTTTATCGCCTTCCATGATTTCAACAACGGAATGGCATTGACCACAGACCATCGCTGATTGCACCTTATCCATGGATGCCGGATTCGCGATGGGATCTTCTCCCGGATCTACGGATGACGCGCCGGAGGCAGTGGGAACACCGTCGAGGTTGCGATGGTAGTTGATGTGGTCCTGACCGGGGCCATGGCAGGACTCGCATGAAATACCAAACTCCGAAACCTTTGTGTCCCAAGTTTTTTCATCGATGGATCTGACTCGTCGGTGAGTCGAATGACACATGCTGCAGGTTTGGCCCCAGCGGCCTGTTTCCTGACTTATCGGCATGTTTGGCTGCAGGAATGACGCGTTGCGGGGTATCCATTCATTGGTTTCCGAAACCCAAACGAACGGCAGAATGGCGGTGGTGCGTTGGTCGCCAGTGGCCCACCAATAGACCTGCATGTGGTGCGATCCAGTCGTCATCACGAGTGGGACAACTTTGCGTTTGCTCCGATCCTGTGGAGATTTTTCGTCTGGCAAGTCAGCCCAGAAGACATCGCCTTCGCGGCGGATTTCGTAGTCCTGGTCGGCGAATGACAACCTGACGCTTTCAAGGTTTCCCATCACGACATCCGGGGTCGCCAACTGGGTCATTGTGCTGTGATATGAATTTTCCCAGCTGGAGTGGTTGTCCTCATGGCATTCCAAACAGGAATCTGATCCGGTGTAACCATTGTGGGGGACTTCAATAGGGCGTGACTGCTCGAAACTTGCAAGAGTCAGGATGTCATTCGCCGCGGCATCGGCTGCTGTTTCACCCTTTCTGAGAATTGCTGCATTGCCCAGGGCTTCATTGAGCTGGCCGCTTACAAGTGGTTCACTGCCAAGTGGTTCACTGACCCGTTGGTCGCTGCTAACCTGCGGCAGGGTGTCACTGGGTGCCCTGCGATCGGGTGCCCTGCGATCGGGTGTTTGCACCCCAACGGTGGATCGGTCTGTTTTTCTTGTCGGAGGCATCAACACTGCGACTGTTGCGACAATCAACAAGGGAGTGATGACCGCAATTCCCCAGTTCCGCAGAAGTCGGAAGGTGAGATAGCCCATCACAATCCCTGCGATGCCAGCCAGAACGATGGGAGTAGTGATCATCAGGCTAATTAGGGGCAGAGCATGGGTGATTCGGAAAGGCCTAAAGACATATTCTAGCCTAGCCCGTTAGAACCGTGAGTGACTGTATTACGTAACGCGACCGCGTCTCAGTTCATCGTTGCGAAAAAAAAACAGTCCCGCCAAGCCAGATTCAACGGTAAGCTGGAGCCTGTCAAAACTATTTGTATCAAATTTTGAAATACTGTGCTTATGCATCGCAATCTCACCATTGCCTTCGTTGGACTGTTCTTTGTCATTGGCAGCTGGTACCTGTTTTTTTCGGCAAGCGAGGGATCCAATGAAGCTGAAATGGCACAACTGCGTCAAAGAGACGCGAGGCGTCGGGCAGCCGCGCAGGAAGCCGACCGGCGTTCAAAAACTGATCTCGCCCTGCTCGCAGAGCAGGGGCGAGGGCAGGAACTGCCGGAGTACCTCGTTTCAGAAATTGACCGTGAGGGCAATTTTTGGTTTGTCGGTAAACCCAACAGCGTCGCAGGGGTCCAAATTCCATTCGCACCGGGCAGCCTGCCTTTGCCACCGGCTAGAACGGAACCCCAAAGCCCGAACCCTGGTTTTCTAGGGGCAGAAGCCTGTCGTGATTGTCACAAGGACAAATACGAATCATTCATCGAGACTGCTCACCATCGCACCACTCGGATGGCATTGCCAGATGAGGTTGCCGGGTCATTTGAGGAAGGCAGTAACCGCATGAATACAGGTGATCCAAATGTATCCTTCACCATGAAACAGCGAGGGAATGACCTGTATCAGTCGGTTCAGTTTTTCGACTGGGAGTTTGAAGTACCATTTCACATCATTATCGGATCATCAAAGATGGCCGAGTCTTATCTGTATTGGCATGGTGACCAGTTGTTTCAGATGAACTGTACCCATCTGAGCGATCGGGACGAGTGGATCAATAGTCCTGGATTCATCGACGGCGATGCAATTTATGCACGTCCTATTCGGTCAGGCTGCCTCGATTGTCATGTCACTTATGTTGACTATCGAAAGTCGGCTAACCATTACACACCAAAGTCGATGATTCTTGGAATCTCATGTGAAAGGTGTCACGGCCCGGGAAAGCAGCACGTCGACTACCACGTTGCGAATCCGGACTTGAAAGAGTCAAAACACATGAAGGTGCCCAGTAAGTTATCGAGACAGGCTCAAATGGATGTGTGTGGTCAATGTCATACGACCAGGAAAGCTCCGATCAATGAGCAGGCATTCCGGTTCAGACCAGGAGATAAACTCAGCGACCATTATGAAATGATTGACGGTAAGGAAGAGTCTTTGAACAGTGTTCACACCAGCAACCAAGTCGGACGACTTTCGCTGAGTCAGTGTTTTCAAAAGTCTGAAATGGGCTGTGTTGAATGTCATGATCCACATCGCAACGAGCGGGGTAATCTTAAGTTGTTCTCTCAAAGGTGTTTGGAATGTCACCAACAGGAACATTGCGGCATGAAGGATCAACTGGGCGATCGACTGTCTGACAACTGTATCGATTGTCACATGCCAGTGCGAGCATCAAAGAACTTGCAAGTCGAAACTGGCGACGGCAACATTTTTCCACCTTTGCGTGACCACTTCATTCGAGTTGATCAACAGGCCACGGATGAGTTTCTAAAAGAGCAAGCGAATTGAGCATTAACGGTACCAGCAAGTAGGATATCTTTTCTAACTCGACCCGTATTTTGAGCGTCCATGCTTGCTTGGTAAATAGCCGATTTGCTGTGTTTGTTCTCGTCTGTGACAGCATCGCGCATGCGACTTCTTCCCGCTCTGAATGATTGCCAAGTGATTTAGGTAAGGTGTTATCTGGCATCTCTCACGAGCTGTTTTTCTGCATCGCAGTACAAAATACTGTTGATGGCCGGTGCTGCAGTTGCTGGATCATTTTTTGAGGTGCGAGTTCGAGTTGATGAACGCACAGGTAATGCTCTGGGAAGCACAAAAAAACCCCACCCGCGATAAAGCGGGTGGGGCATTGATGATCGAGAGCTCGTTAGCAGCTAACTACTGGTTGAGCTGTTCTTCCACTTGTTCTGCCGCTGCACGGGTACCAAGGGCACCCCACAGGCCATAGGGGCTTTTTGCACCGGGTGCAGTGAGTGGTCCTCTCCATCCTGGTTGGCCGCCGGATCCACGTTCAATCGGTGGCGCTGTTACGTCACCTGCTTCGACGCTGTCCGTCATGAAGATGACCGCACCATCACCCATCAGCACATGTGCACCGCCTTGGTGCCGGCTACCGGCAGTCATAATGGTCTCGTTGTAGTCACCACCATTACTCAAATGACAGTTGGGGCTGTTCGGAGGCAAGATGGTCTGCATGCCGGTGTAGTGAGTCCGGAAGTCAGCCCAGCGTACACCACGCATTTGAGTACCGCCTGTGGAGACGTTAGCACCGGGCCCCCAACGCGAAGGACGCTCTAGGTCGATGTTGACGTTGTTCTTGCACAAGCTTGGGTTAGAAGCTGCGCCATTGGAACCACCACCAATTCGAGCAAAGTCAGCTTTGACCTCACGTTGTTGGATTGAGGTGCAGATCTCGGCTGCTGCGATTGTGTTGGAAAGACCATCGAGCACGTCACGAAATTTCGAATCGTGTCGAGGCCAGAAGAAGCCACGCATGGAAGCTGATGCCCGAGTAGCCATCCAGTTCAAGTCTCTAAGCTTGTTGCCGTTGTTGTTGGAATTGCTCTTGAAACCAAACTCGTTTCGGCCACCATCGCGACTACGGTCGATTGCATCGCCGATGCAAGCACCGTAGTTGCTTCGGGCAAGACCCGGTGGGCTGTATCCGGGGTCGCTCGGGCAACGGTAGGTCGGAACCTGAGTCATCCATGGAACATAGGATGTTCTCCACGGAGAGGGACCCATCGCTGGCCACATACCATTGACGACGTTTCCGGGCATGCTTGTGCCGGGGACCACCTCGACGCTTGGATTTGCAATCTTCTCCCACAATGCCTGCTGCTCGCAGAACGGAAGAATGGGAACGAGAAAGCTCAAGAAGTTACGACCGGTGTTGTTGGTATTCCAACCAGCGCCTTGTGAAGGGTTACGGACGTTACCCGTTCCATGCTTCGGCAATTGTTTGTAAGTGCTATGGTAGTTGTGGATCGCCAAACCGATTTGCTTGAAGTTGTTACTGCAAGACATGCGGCGTGCTGCTTCGCGCGCGGCCTGAACTGCGGGGAGCAGCAAGCCAACGAGAACACCAATGATGGCGATCACGACCAACAACTCCACCAATGTGAAGCCTTTCTGATCGCGAGCTTTTCTGGACATCGTAAACTCCGGAAATTACAAGAAATGAGTCTAGGCGGGGAAACCCCACCAATAAGAACTGCTAAGGGTATCAACTAGGGACGTAAAACACAACCAAAATGTGTTGTTCATCGGCTACTTCAAGCGAACAAATATCCCGTCGGAGTCGTTAACCCCACAGTCCATATTGTCGGCAACACTTTGTAAATATTGAGTGTTTTTCGGTAACCAGATTGCTACATGCGCTGAATTACATTTCATGAAACCGGTTTCATGGGCTTTGTTTGTCACCGAGACGCTGTATCGCTTGCTGTGCAGCTTCATCCATAGGATTCTTTTCCAAAGCTCGCTGGTAGCTTTCCAGTGCCTCCGATCGGGCGTCCATTGATTCAAATAGCGAGCCCATCCAAGTGTCGACTGGCTGCAGCATTGGATTCACCACTAACGCTTGCTGGTAACAGTGAATCGCCTTTTGAGGTTCGTTGCTCTGTTCGTAAGCCCGACCAAGGTTCGCGTAGGCCTCCGCCAAGCCTGGTTCCGCGTCGATCGCGTTCAGGAGGTATTCAATCGACACTCGGAGATCACCGTTCATGCCTGCCGCGACGCCTGCATTCATGTAGGAACTTGCATTGAGCATTGATTCATCATGTACGGGAAGATTGCAGGCCACGATTGAAAAGATTGTCACCGCGATGGGGAATCGAAAAGAAGCCCAATCTCGAGTGCGAAGCACCTTAATGAGGACCGGCATGCCGCCGGCAGCAAAAAGGATCAGCAGTGGTACCAGAGGTTCGCGGTAGCGACCAAGGATAAAGAAGCCAATGATGGCCGCCACCATCACCAGCGTGAATGCATAAAACAGGGAAAGTCGCCGCCACCTATTTTTTGTCACAAGTACTCCCCAGATCGCGAGTGGACAGAGGATTCCAAAGTTCCACACTGGGGCAAGGACGCTTAGCGTGATCGAGAAGTCTCGATAGACCCTCATACTTTCGACGTCAGGCACCTCGAAACGGTTCACGACCATGAGGGATTTGATCATCAGCAATCGGAACCAACGCCCGGGATCCTGTTTGATTTCCGTAAATGATTTTTCAAACCAGTAGCGTGAAACCTCTCGCGATGTCAATTCCCGCCCTTCGTCCTGTTCGGCTAGTCGCTGTGCATCAGCGCGTTCGTACTTGGGTGTTTCATGTCCAGGTACTAAAGGTCGGTAGAGTCCATTGGAATTGACGTTGTTCCCAATGTAAAAGTTGGGTCCTGCTTGAAAGGTCGTAGGTGACCATTCACCACCCAAAGACGCATTTCTTGCAGCCACGGGAAGCAGCACAACCGCGAGCCCCATGGCATAACTGATCAATGTCCCTGTTTTTGCTACACGTTCTGCTGGTATTCGCAATGCCATCCAGATTGGAATGACAGGTACCCAAAGCAATGCGTTCTCACGGGTCAGTACAAGCAAGCCCAGCGTGATGCCGGCGAACAACGAATGAACTTTGGAAGCCCGTCTATTCAGGTACGAACATTCAGCTAAGAGCAGACATAGCAGAAACGAAGCTAATGCTGTCTTTTGAATGATCCCGTCGTAATAAATTGCGGGAGGATAGAGGGCGTACATGGCTGCAGCGATCACACCCACTTGTCGATTGTATGCATGACGCCCGGCGATTCCGATCAGCCCAACACTTAGCGTGCCGAGGATAATTTGGAAAAAACGCAGACCGAATGTGCCTGCAGAAAATCCCTTGATCAGTACCGCAAGCGTGTAGGGATACAGGGGAGCCTGATAAAAAGTCTGCGTCCCGTACCACTCACCTGATGCGATTTGCTCGGCCCAATCAACGTAGCCCCGAGCATCACCCATTAACTGCACTACCGTTGGCAGCTCAAATGTCTGCAACAGGTTTAGAAGTCGCAAAAAAAATGCTACCAGGCAAATACTGCCCAGTAGCATTTTGAAAGATTTTTTTCGGGTAGTGATGGCAACAGGTTGCATCACCGTTTCTCGATGGTGACTGTTGTCAGTTGCTTGAGACGGCCGCCTCTTTCGCTTGCTCATGGTGATACACGAATTGACAGCGTGAGGTTATATCCAGTCTCGAAACTGATTACTCGTCGCCTTCCTCTTCCTCTTCAGAGTCCATTTCGTCTTCGTAGGCTTGGTCTTCCGCTTCAGTGCTCTGGGGAGGTGCCTCGATAAGCGTTGTTTCAGTACTTGTGGTGCAACCAGTCACGAAGAACAGGGACAGAGTGAACATCATTGCAAGGAGTGTGCGAGTCATTTTTTCTTCCAAGTGGATTTGGTTGGGATATCTTCTGTAACGCTTATGTTGATCGAGTCGGTGGGCCGTGGCAAGGACTGGTCAGGGATTTTAATGCCCCTTTTTTAACTTCGGGTCCCCAGATCCCATCATCACGGAGATCACGATTCTAATGCTCACACTGGTCTTGTGTTCACACTGGCTTGCAAAGGGTTCGCTCGGTCCTTGGCGAGTTAGTTGGCTAAATATTGGATGAACCAGATCAATGTCGAGGGACAGGGGCTCATGACGGTTGCCATGATGATTTCCCAGTTTGTTGAAATTAGTGAGATCAAGGCGGCAAGAAAAACTGGGCCGGTCAGGTAGTTCGTTTGGCTGGCAGCAATATTGGCATCAAAGTCGTTTGACTTTTCATGATTCTGAACACTTAACTCGGGCTTGGCTTTCTTGCGGACTTTGCTGTTTCGTTTGCGGCTCTCGCTATGCTTGATAGTCTGCTCTGAAGATTTGGGTGATTCCTCATTCTTTCGTTCGGGTGTAAGTGATGCCAATGCTGCAAAAATCAGCGGAAAGGCAAAGCAACTGGCACGGGAAACATCCAGCACGATCAGACAGGATCCAATACAGCCAAGTGCAACGATCACGATGCCAAAACTGACAAGGGGTGAACGATTTTGCCAGCTTTTCCAGACTGCCATCGCGAGCAGTATCCACGCGCCCTCAAAGCAACTCCAACCAGCTAGCTGGAAATAGGCTGTCGATGTCAGTAGGTTCTCACCAAGCATACTGAGGTCGGTTGGAGACCAAATCGCCTCCAAAAGTTTTCGTGAAATGATGTAGCTCAGGATTGCCCCAGCCAGCATCCAACCACGATTTTGGCGAACCTTCGTATCCATGTTTATCAGCAAAAACACGGTTATGCCGATCAATACCAGAGACATGATTGCACGTTCGTCTGTCCAGCAAGTCAAGAATGCGGATGCCGAGAAGAGGATGGGGCGATTGATCAGCATCAGGGTCACGGCAACCATACCAATCGCAACACCATCGAATGGCTTGGGTTCGAAGTTCATCGAGAAGCAGGCATTGGATGCGTACAGACCAGCCAAGATCAGTGATACTCCCAAGGCGAGCTTTCGATCACCGGTAATACTGTATCCCGAGATGATTCCGGACAATAGAAACAGGCAGCCACCAAGCGATGCCGGCAAATAGGGATGCAAGTTCAGCTGCTTTACAATGAAAAGACAGCCAGCGCTAAATACTCGTGGCGTCAGCTTAGCCCCGTGACTCCGGGCTCCTGGATCTTCGGGAATCGTTAATTCTGCTGTATCGGCCAACGGTTGGTCAGCTTTCAGTTCATAGGCGGGTGGTAAGGGAGGATTCGCATCATCCCAGCCCACACCATCACGGAAGATCGTTGGCACACAACTGAACGATAATGCTGCGAACAGAGAAAGAAGCCATGCCTTGCAAATCCAAAATGGTCCAGCAGTAATGAAGGAAAGAAAGCGGATGATCATGGCTGGCAGGTCGGGTAAGAGTAGGTTGAAGCCAGTGTTATGACTGTGTCCCATGTTCTTTTTACGGTCACGTGATTCGCAATCATGGCGCGGCTGTACTTGCCACGCCACGGTGTGGCGATATGCATTTGGACCACATCCAGTACCCGATACGTTCGGCGACCGCGCCAACGATAAGCATGGTGGGTGGGATAATTGGCAGTGTATATCGTTCCCATGCAAATGGCATCCACATGATCAAAAGCAATAATGCCATAGACCACCAAAGCACGATGACAATTCCCACGGACTGTTTGCGAATGCAGTCAAACGCTGACCACGCGACGATCAGACAAAGTAGGGTGAAAGCAATGGGGCCGCCGCATACCAAGCCAGCTAACGCTTGAACCTTGTCTGAAATATTGTGTAATCGCCCCCCAAGCATGACCTCCTGTATATCGGCAGTCAGGTTATGTTCATACCAAAGAGCCCTCACACCGTCGATTGGATCACCGTAAAGGGTTGGGTTGGAGCCAATGAAAAAAAATACCGCGATGATCGCCACCATCACTAGCATCGTCACTTGGGTGTTTACGGTCATAAAACCTACTGAAAGAGAGGGCGTTTCATCGCCCGCAATCATCTTGTTTTTTCGAAGTGCACTGTGAAGTTGGAAACGCTGCTGCAACAGTCTTGCCACGTACCAGGTGCCGCATGCAGCAGCAGTTGCGGCAACTACCAACGAATTCATCTTTGACCCGCAGGCAAAGGCCAGCATGATGCCAGTGAATAGGGTCGTGCTTGCTCGCTGGAGCCATTGCCGACGGATGACAGGATTGATTGGCTTGGCAAAAGTGGATTTGACCGTGTCTTTCTGAGAATGTTGCTTGCTGCTTGTCTCCACTGATGGGTTTACAGTCACGCCAAGAATTTGCACTATTCCCACCATGAACCAGATAGAGAATGTGATGGCGATGATGTCGATCATCGCCAACGAACATGCGTCAATGACTATCGGGTGCAAGCTGAAGAGAAAACCCGCTAATAAGCCCCCCGTTTTCCAATGGCACTGCTGGCCAAGTACCGCGATTCCGATCGCCGCAAACATGCCGAAAATAAGAACGGTGCGTCGCGTGGTGACGAGCTGGGAATCTTCGAGCGGCAGTGCCTGACCGCTGCGTATTGAATCTCGCATCGAGGGGTTGACCCTTGTTGCCACTGCCAGACGTTTTTCAAAAGCTTCACCGCTTCCCCAAGCATTCGGAATGTTTGCGAAGATAAGATAAAACGAGCCAAGTAGGTCGGGGGTCGTGACGGGGTGACCAGCAATTTGTAACGCAAGTCCAATCACGTATTTTCCAAGGACAGGATTCTCGCGAGCAGGAAGTAGCTGCCAATCAGGATTGGACGCATCGCCCTCGACGACAGCAAGTTGATAGTAATAGCTAGAGCCGATCCAGTAGATCTCGTCCTCATGGATTCGATTGGCAGGAAACAAAAAGCTTGCTGCTAGAACAGTGAACGCGGGCAGGATGCAGGCAAGACGCCATCGAGTGCGATGTTGATCGCCCGATTGTGGTGATCGAGTGACGCCATTCGTATCAGGCGGTCTGTTCTGGTTTTGTTTTGTTTTTTTGCTCAATGGTTTTCCTCCTCAGATTGCGAAGAAGAGGATTCGCGTTTGCCTTGACCTGTCGCAAGATAATCGCCGCGGCTGAAATATTTTTCGAGCCACACATAGGCAATGATGAAAAAATATCGACTACCCATTTCTCGCATTTTCAGTTTTGCAACGCCAGAGCGACGGTTCTTCCAAGTGATGGGGATAACTTTCCAACTGTAGCCACGAACGATAGCTTTGAGTGGTAGCTCAACGGTCAAGTTGAAGTGCGGTGAAATCAATGGTTGGCAGCCTTGGACCGTTGAAGTGCGATAAGCTTTGAAAGCGTTCGTGGTGTCATTGAGCCTGATCCGGAAAAGCACGCGAATCAGATGATTGACTAGCCGATTCAGTCTTAGCTTCAGCCAAGGGTAATCGATTACACCGCCTCCTTTCATGAAGCGACTGCCAAACACACAGTCCCATCCCTCGTTCAGGAGTTCCCAATAGCGGACGACATCGTTGGAGTCGTCAGATTCATCAGCCATCATGACAACGATCGCATCACCTTTGGCGGCATTGATGCCACAGCAGACTGCTCGCCCGAAACCGCTTTCCGAATCGTTCTTGATTGGACTCAGTGCATCATTCGACGAGGCCATCTCCTGAAGAATGTCCCAAGTGGAATCACTACTGTGATCATCTACGACAATGATTTGATGTGGGATGGATTTTAGTTTCAACGTCAGGTGTAGGTGTTCAATGGTCGATGCAATGCATCCCGCCTCATCCATCGCTGGGATGACGACGCTGAGCAGCGAGAGTGGGGCTTTCAATGCTTGAGTCGTATTCATGGTATTGAAAGGATGCGTTTCGAAAAATGATGTGCGGCGATCGTGGGCTGGCTGGTGGAGATGGTGACTGGCTGGTCGATTTGCGCCAGAGCTTGTGGCCGATTGGAACTGCAATGTGTTGGCTTGGTAGTACGCTGAAAGGAAACTACGTCCAGATGCACGGTCGAAACTTACTGATCCTTCCCGCGATGTCACGTGAACTCGTTCCGTTCGAACTGCACCCCACACACACTGATTTTCGGTCCTTCGATCTGCTGTCCCGGATCTGCAGTCTCGGATCTGCAGTCTCGAGTCTACCCACAAGCAGAGGGTGGCTCCCCAAGAGTCTAATTGCTGTTTTACTGTTTCGCAGTGGTGCTGGGCTGGGAAAGCTAGTTCAGGGGGAATGCGAATTTTGTAGGGGCAAATGCTGATTTCTGCCCACTGGAAAAAAAAGGCTGATTTCGCCAACATGGCGTTCGCTGGGCACGCCAGTAAATGCCGGCAATGTCACCGGGTTATTGCCCCGATTTCGCTGTTCGGATCTCAGCGAGTCAATTGGTTTGACCGGATTTGTGTGAGGATAGACCATGAACCAGGAAGATTTGCTGCGGCAGAAATATCTTCGACGGTTCAAGTTCGGGTTGCTGTTGTTGGCTCTGCTTGCCATACCGGCTGTCTTCCATTCGCACGCTGCGATTGAATCGCTTTTCAATCGACCGTCAGACTGGATCCCGAACACGGTTCCAGAGAAGACCCGGTTTGATGACTTTGTGAAGAACTTTTCTGCGGCTGACCTGATTATGGTCGCTTGGGAAGGATCCGATCTGAACTCGGTTCCACTCGCAGAGGTTGCGACAGCGTTGAGCCCATTAGTCGAACCTGGGTTGGGTAGTGAGACTGTTCCTGTAAGTGATGTGCTTGCTGAGAGTTTGCTCGATGAGATTGATCCCGATGCTTCGGCAAAGGTCGTCGATATGATTCTTGGGTTGCGTGAACAAACGGGATTGAAATATCCGCTGAAGTGGTTGCGCACCGGGACCGAAACTCTTGATCGTTTAACTTCCTCGCCTGTGAATTTGCCTCGCGATGCTGCTGTCCGCCGGCTGCAGGGTTCACTCATTGGTCAGGATGGCAGCCAGACTTGCCTCGTTGCATCTTTATCGATGCCGGCACTTGAGCAACGACGTCTTTTGATTCCGGGAATTCGAGAAATCATTGGTGAGGTGACCGACCGAAACGCTAGTCAGGTGTCCGTGGTTGGCGGACCCTTCGATGGTGGAACCGTTGATGCTGAGAGTGTGCGATCAATGCGAGTTTTTACACCTCCCTCTGCCTTGATTGCGGCTGTGTTGTGTTTGATTTGTTTGCGTTCAATTCCATTGACGGGATCGATTGTGGCGGTTGCGGTGATCGGTGAAGGACTTGTGCTTGCAATGGTCTACTACACCGGTATTCCCATGAATGCTGTTTTGATCGTCTTGCCTCCACTGATCTTTGTGTTAACGGTTTCTTCCGGGATTCATTTGAGTAACTACTATTTGGACGCAGCTTCAGATTTTCCTGACCTGTCACGGGCTGAAGTGGCTCGTCTTGCGATGAAAGCGGGTGTTCCACCATGTTGCCTTGCAACGGGAACGACAGTCGTGGGACTAAGTTCGTTGACGTTGGTCCGTTTGGAACCTGTGCGGATTTTTGGCGGTGTTGCATCGTTGGGCGTCATGGTGACTCTCATGTTGCTTTTTTTACTATTGCCCGGCGCCATGGTGCTCACCAAATCGCAGCGGCAACAGAATCGGCAGCGTGATGGACTGGCCGCTTGGCTGAGGCTTTGGATGCGTCGGCGTCTTGCCCGTCCATGGCCCACGATTTTTGCTTTTCTGGCGGTGACGATCATTTTGTCGCTGGGTTTGGCTCGCTTGGAGAGCACCGTGAATGTGCCTCGAATGTTTCTGCCAGATAGCGCCATTCGAACTCAGTACGAATGGTTCGAGCAGCACGTGGCACCAACTGTGACGGGTGAATTGCTGCTGGTATTTCCCGAGATGACTAAGGAGGATGATCCGCTGGTACGGTTGTCTGTGGTTGCCAAGTCTCATTCCAGGTTGTTGAAAATCGAGGATGTTGACGGTGTCTTGTCAGCGGTGACCTTTGTACCAGCGATTTCAAGAAAACGTACGTTGGCGGCGACGGCACAACGCAGTGTGGTTCGTAAGTTGGTGAGAGACCCCGAGTCATCACTTTGGCAACTGGGCTTCATTGCACGCGACAAGGGCGAGGAGATTTGGCGACTCAGTATTCGCATGCCACAACAGGCAGAAGATGATTCGAATGGCGTACTCGAGGCCATTCGGAATACGATCAATGAGCTGGTAGCTGATAGCGAAGTACCGGTTCAGGCTTCGCTGACTGGTGGTGTTGTGATTGTCCAGAAGTCTCAGGAAATCCTGCTGAGAGATCTTTTTCTCAGTTTCATGACAGCCTTTGCTGTAATCGCTTTTGTCATGGTGTTGATGTTACGCAGTGTGTTGGGCGGTTTAATCGCGATGGCTCCGAATCTATTTCCTGCGATTGCTTTGTTTGGTTTCATGGGCTTGTTGGCAATTCCGTTGGATATAGGCTCGGTCATGTCGGCGAGTGTTGCCTTGGGAATCGCGGTGGATGATACGGTTCATCTTCTCAGCAGATTTGGGTCCCGCCGTGCACGTGGGCTTGGTCAGATACGCGCCGCTTACGGGGCGCTCACGCAGTGTGGGTGGGCAATGTTTCAGACCACTCTGGTCTGTGGGGTTTCCTTGATGGCCTATTGGTTCAGCGATTTTGTGCCTACAAGCCGGTTTTCGCTGTTCATGTTCGGATTGTTGGCCAGTGCCCTGTTGGGGGTGGTTTTCCTGTTGCCTGCGTTGATGGCAAGTTCATTGGGCCACTGGTTGTCATCCACAATCGGTTCGGATCCGGAAGCCACCATTTCATCAGACACGCCAGAGCCAACTCGACCTTGGGATGTACGCCGAGCCCCAACACGGTGGGAATAGCTTATGGATCGCACTTGATGATCCCGCTTGTCCGCAGTTTAATTCCGCTGTGTTCGTGTTACCAGAAAACTGCGATCGCCACGCGTCACATAAATGGCGTCCTCGTCTAGCCTTTGGCATAGTTCGACCAGAAACTCGATTAACAAATCAAATTCAGCTTCAACGTGGAACGAGACTTCAAACCGTTCCATCACATCGTGGACAGGGATGTTCTCATGATTGACCCAGAAACCTTTCACAGGTGTTGGTGTCTGAGTGTAGGCTTGGTAACGATGCATCAGGTATTCATGAATGGAAGAACGCGCTGATTGCTTGTTTTCATTAAAGCGAAGATCATCAAGCTTGTGCGACGGCACGTAAAAAACCGTCATCTTGCCGAGTTCGTGAAGATGAAGTGAGTTAGACATTGAGTCCTGCTTCGTACCTAGCGTTGGGTGGGTTTGGAGATTGGTCTTTGGGGCAGCGGTGAAAAAGGGGCGTGCAAGTTGTATGTTTCGAATCAGGGAATCTATAATCCGATTCCGGCCAGATTCTGCTTGCCAGGCATGTAAGCTTGCACCGTGGTCAAGACGATTTCACCAGCTGACTGATCGCTTTGAACTCCGACCGCCGAGCGGTCTGCAGCCATTCGAACAGGATGGATTCAACTCCTATCAAAGTGGCGCCACAATCACGCATCCGCTGTAGGGCCAACTCGTGGTCCTGTCGGCTACGCGAACCCACTGCTTGCACAGCGACAAATGGTCGTAATCCCTCGGCTAATAAATCGAGCACCGTTTGCAGGATGCAGATGTGCGTTTCGATACCACAGATTACGATTTGGTCCCGTCCTTCCTGCAGCCATGTATCTAATGCTTGGCGACAGACAGCGGCGGAGAAATCAACCTTTTCCTCCGGAGTGGGGAAAGCGTTTTGCAAACTTGGAACCAATCCCCCGAGGCCACGTGGATATTGTACCGTCGCTGCTGCGGGAATCGACAATAACGCCGCCGCATCTGTCAGCCGAAGGATCTCCAATTCAATTCCGCTCGCCTCTGGAATGACAGGTGCCAGCTTTTCCTGAAGGTCGATGACCATCAGTGCGCTGCGTTTCTCATCAAGTCGCAGTGGGGAACGGAGATGCGGCATTGCTACTTATCGCCCGATTTTTTTTTGCCTGGGCTGCCTTTGGATTCTGTTTTCTTGGAGCTTCCGTTATCTTTCTTGTCCGAGCTGGAGTCAGATTTTGATTTGGAATCAGCAGCGGCTGCCTTCTTGTAGCCTTCACTGCGGTAGTCCGTCTGATAAAAACCACTACCTTTGAAAACGATTGCTGCTCCTGTGCCAAAGAGTCGCTTAAGCTTGTTCTTGCCGCACTCAGGACACTTCTTTTTGATTGGGTCATTTATACCTTGAAATAATTCCAAAGCGTGGCCACAGGCATCACATTCGTAGTCGTAGGTCGGCATGGCAGGTAAATTTTTGGCGTTCTTTGTGAAATGGGAGAGTGCCATTGATCACTCTCTACCCATGACGGACTTTACTCGATTGAGCCCGTTTTTTCCACAGGTTGCTTTGTTGTTCTGATCACTTGAGACACGCAGGGCCGTGCCGCAGCTGCAAAAGGGTTGCCAGCAATGTCGTCTTGGACCAGTGTCCAGCACGTAGAGAGGGATTCCCATACCGTCCACGGGCCAGATTGGCAGTCAGGAAAGACGAGCCGCATTACAGGGAACGCCCACGAAATGGACGCTCCGATTGACAAAGCGATCGGGACTTAGACGCTATCCGTTGCTTCTTCTCGTCCCGCAAGTGCTACTGATAATCAAGGATCATCTAGCATTAAGGTTTCGGACCGGGGCACGGTTGGGTCGGCCTCTCGCATCCGTCGCAATTATTCCTGAATTGGGGCGGCATCCATGGTTGCCTGCGCAGTGTCATCGAGCCTACGCCGTCTCCTAATAGATCAGCCTCGAATGTTGGTTGGCTTTTGTGCCTGCTCCAACTGCTGTTGCTGTTGAGGGGCTTGTTGTGGAGCAAGTTGTTCACGGCGGATTTTCCAGCTCTTTGGCGGTGCACTCGGAATAAAGTTGCCGAGGAACTTTTGCTGGAATCCAGCAGCAACAGCGTTGCGTTTGATGTCCTTGAATTCGTAGTGGTCCCACTTGGGCGCATTCTTGGGATGAAAATTCGGGGCATACATCAACAACGCGTGGGGTTGATAAGTTGCCTTCTCTAACGCAATTTGCACAAGCTTATATTGTGCCCTCAGTTCTTGGAGCTTGGGCCAAGCTTCTACGACAATGATGTTCGGATCAGGAGATGCGACCTGTCGCACCCAGTATCTTTCTTGAATCTGTTTGGCGTCCAAGTTGAAGACGAAGGGAAGTGGACCATTGACAATGTTTTTCCCCCGCATGTTTTCAGGAAGTTCCTGGATCGTGCACTCCTGCTTACTGCGATTGAATTCGATCAGTTGGGTCCCGTTGCATACCCAGTATTCGCCAAATTGATTGTTTTGCGCCTTATATGTTGGCTTTTGGCTTTGAGGGTCCCGTCCTGCAAAAAACACCAGTTCTTCAGCACAGAATAAACCTTTGTCAGGCGTGGCGTATTTGATGATGCCCTCCGCTTTCGATGCAGGGACATTCGCTGGTGCTGCGAAATTATCGTAGTGCCATCGCATGAATCGGCATTCGAGCGTTTTCATTGCTTGGCTTTGCTTTTCCCACTTCACTAGCACTTGCTGAAGTTGCAACTTGGCCTGTGGAGAAAGTGGTGGGAACGGTTGTTGCCCCGCTGGATCTTGCTGAGCGGACCCGGTCAATGAACCGAGAAGGACCACCAAAGTGACAAGAGTGAGTCGCATCATCCGTGACGCCTACCTACTGTGCGTGAAACTCAAAGTCGCTAGCAAATGCTACCGAAGACCTGAGCGGATAGTAGCAATGAGTTAGCTGCCATGAAAAGAGGAATCAAGGCGGTAATGGACTGCTTTCCGATTGAATTCTGGGGGCAAGTCACGCGTCGGGGGGCGTGATCATCTTTGAGCAGCAAAGTTTTCCGGTTATTAGGGTCATGCGGTCATCCGGTACCTGCCGATTCAAAAAGAAGGCCGTGGTTACCTTGGCGCGGGGTAGCGTGCGCGAATTTGGGGGATTGCCTCTAATTAGATCGCGGTTGTTCAACAGGAGTGTGATTGGATGTCGAGTAGCTTCTCACGGCGACAATGTCTCGTTTCAACCAGTCTTTTGGCGATCGCCGCATCATCGCTGAAATGCCCGGCGGATGAACCGGCTGTTGAGAAAATCGCATCGAGACCGGTGATTGGTAAGCCAGTAGCTTGTCGAACGATTCCTTTGGGGCAAGCCGGAATCCGACGTGTGGTCACCGCAATCGCTGCAGATCCACGAGGTGACTATCTTGCCGCCGCCGGCGATGACTGCAAAATTCGGATCTTGCGCACCAGAGATTTGAAGGTTGTTCGGACGTTGGTTGAGCATGATGACATTGTTCGCACACTCGATTTTGACCCCACCGGAAAGCAGTTAGTTTCAGCGGGCAACGATGGGCGGTTGATACTTTGGAACCGGGACGAATCTTTTCGATTCATCCGCGAAGTTGCCGGTTCACCTGCGTTAGCCGAAGTAACCTTTGCACCCGATAGCAGCGGCCTCGCAGCTGTGGGTTTTGAGAGCGCGGTGTTTCTGCTTGGTAATGGTGAAAACCAGCGTGTCTCGTTGAAGTGCGCGTGCCAGGATTTAAGGGCGGTTCGGTATCGCGATGATGCAGCTGTTTTGGCCGTTGCCGGTCGCTGCGGGACATTGCATCTATTTGATAGCGAGACGGGAGAGTGTGAAGAGCATCGACTGCATGCAGCTCGGATTCGTGACATTGCATTCCTGCCTTCTGGGAATATTGCAATCTGTGTCGCAGAAGACGGATTCGTTTCTGTGTTTGATACGTCCGGAGTGCAGCCGACACGTCGATTTCGAGCAATGACGGGTAAGTTATTTGCAGTGACAATTTTGAATTCGGAATTGGTGGCTGTTGCCGGATCTGACAACGTCATTCGAATCATTGATTGGGAAAAGGGGCAGGTCGTACGACGGCTCGAAGGGCACACCGGTAGTGTGGTTGCTCTGGATGCGCAGAGCGGCCTGTTGTTCTCTGGAAGCTACGATGCGACGTTGCGCCGTTGGTCCATCGCTGACATTGTTGCGGGACGGCAGAGAATTGCAGGCGCGGGGGCAGCGGGCACCGGACCAAGGGTTGATTGATAGCTACTACCAGTGGCGGGGTAGAAGATAAGACTGCCAAAACCATTAGGCACATGGAGGTGCCAGCGTGATTTGGAAGGCAAAACGAAATCGGTATCGTAGTCGCGCCACCAGTACGGAAGTATTGAAACGCCGAACCCGTGGACCTGAGCATCTCGAGTCTCGCAGGTTGCTGGCGGCTGACCCACTTCATGTGGGCGTCGTTTATCTTGAAACGGATTATCTCGAGACGGATCAGGATGTTGGCAGTGACTCCAAGGGTGATCGTTTCATACTTTCGTTCAACGGTGGTGTTGCCAACACAAAGCTGACAGAGGTTCGTATTCGAACGGACAAAGATGGCGATGGCTTGAGTGTCGGTGATTCGATCTATGACACCGTTATCGGTGGTCGTGGAAAGAGTGGTGCACATGACTTTCAGATCGTGAACGTCGTGACTCGGGACGGACAGCAAGTCAAAGCGATGGCTTCTATTGAAGATGGTGGTCAGGAACTTGTTCTCAGGTTGTCAGATTTTCGAGCAGGCGATCGATTAGAATTCTCGGTTGATGTCGATGAAGTGCTTCGCAATGCGGCTGACCTTGCTGTGTTTAATGACAGGCTTGATGTGATCACTTCAGGGCAGGAATTTCAGGATTCGATTTTGGCTGTGACGCTGGAAGCACCACACTACGAGACCAGTCAGGCTGATGCAATCTTTGTGAATGGTTACGGTGACCCCATCTCTGCACACGGGTTAGATTTGCCACCAGACCAGGGTGATCATGTCGACAGCCGACCTGACCGTTCAGCCGCTGCGATTCTGAGTCTTACTCAAACCCCCAAGCCGATTGAGATTTCGGGGCATGTTTGGTTAGATAATGATCTGGACGCCAGGCGTGCATCCGGAGAGACAATGTTGGACGGTGTTGAGATCACCTTGTTTCGACAGACAGAAATGGGTGAGTACGTTGACACGGGGTACCGTGCGACAACTGACGTCAACGGTAAGTATCATTTTCCACGCTCCCTTGGCATTCCGCCTGGAAAGTATCGTCTGGTTGAAGCACAACCAGAGAATTTGATGAGCGTTGCTGCGGTCCCCGGAACGATGAATGGCGTTGCCGTGGGGCAGGCTGATTCGGCTGATATGCTCTCAGGTCTGGAGGTTCCGTTGGGAGACTCTGTGGCACTGAATTATGACTTTGCAGAAGCCCAGCCCGCAGCTTTGGCAGGTTTCGTTTACCTCGATTCAGATAACGATGGAGTACGTGATCCGGGGGAGGAAGGCATTCCTGATGTGGATGTTCAGTTGGTACCAATCAGTACGCTTGTACCTCAGTCGACCTTAGTGATGACGACGGGCCACGATGGCTCGTATTCGTTCTCGGATTTGTCGCCCGGACAATATGAAGTCGTTGAACTGCTGCAGCCTGATGATTTGTTCGATGGAACAGACAAAGCAGGTCAGATTAATGGTGCAACGATTGGTGCTGCACAGAATCCTGGTGATCTGATCCATTCGATTTTTCTTGCAGGCGGTGATGCTGGTTTTGAATACAACTTTGCGGAAATATCTGCAGGTTCCATCTCTGGAATTGTCTATCTGGCAAGCCCGAATCATGACTGCCATGAACAGCACGCACGCGTTGAATCAACGCCTCTGGTTGGCGTCGAAGTTGCCCTGCAAGACAGTCGGGGCGTTCTCGTTGCCCAAACCAGTACGAATGCTGATGGCAGTTACGCGTTCCACGGTTTGCCAACCGGAAACTATCGGTTAGTGCAATTCACCCCGCAGGGAGTGATTGATGGAACTTCCCATGTTGGAATGATTGATGGTGTTCCAGTGGGACTCAGTGTCGGTGGCACTCTGATTCATGACGTCACTATGAGCACGGGTGGTGTGGGCGTTGGATATGATTTCTGCGAAGCCTTGCCTGCTTCGATCAGTGGCTACGTTTATCATGATGAATCAGGTGATGGTGTTCGTGATGCTGACGAGATACCAATCAGCAGTGTTGGTGTGCAGTTGATTGATCAGAACGGTGCGACAGTCGCAACTGTTGAAACGGACAGCGAGGGTCACTATGAATTTGAGAGAATCGCTCCGGGGGTCTATTCAATCGTTGCTGAGCAACCATTCGGATATGTCGATGGCATTGATAGCGTCGGGACTGTTCAGGGGGAGTTGACTGGCAGTAAACAGGGGAACGATGAGCTGTCGGGCGTCCATGTGAAGCAGGGGCAGTCTGCAGTGGAGTACAACTTTGGTGAGGGTTTACCCGCGTCGTTGGCTGGACGTGTGCACTTAGATCAGGATGGTGATTGTCTTTTCGACGCAGACGAACCCACGTTGTCGGGGGTGGTGGTTCGACTTTTTGATTACCTTGGGGCTGAGGTACAGCAGGTAATAACAGATCTTGAGGGACGTTACGCCTTCGTGGATATCGCACCAGGTGAATACACGGTTGTCCAAGAACAGCCAGATGGGTATCTCGAAGGGGGGGCTTCCGTTGGCAACCTCGGTGGCAAGGTATTGGATGCAAGTCGGATTGGCCAAGTGTTATTGGCTTCAGGCCAAGATGCCACTGGCTATGATTTTTGCGAACAGTTGGGTGCGGAACTCACTGGATATGTGTTTGCAGACTTTGATAACGATTGCCATTTCGATGAAGGGGACCCCGGAATCATTGGTGTCGCGATCGAATTGCGAGATGAGTCGGGAACGGTCATTTCAAGCACTTTGACGGATGCCGTTGGTTTCTATCAGTTTTCAGGCCTGGCAGCTGGGATCTACTCGGTTCATGAAATCCAGCCTGAAGGCTGGTTGCAAGGGCATCAAACCGCTGGCAGTGCTGGTGGGAACGATCGCAGCGACGACATGATTACCGACGTACCTATCGGTTGGGGAGAGACTCTGGAAAATTATGATTTTTGCGAGTTGATGCCTGCTTCGGTGCAGGGCACGGTGTGGCAGGAATCGGATGCAAATCAGCAATATGATGCTGGTGAGGTGCCAGTGCCAGGCGTGTTGATCGAGTTGCTGGGCGTGGCCGAACCCAGTGCACCACAAACAGTGTTTGAGACAACGTACACGGATGCACAGGGTAACTATCGCTTCGAGGGATTGATGCCGGGTATTTATACCATCCGTCAAACGCAGCCCAATGGATTATTTCATGGTGGCCAAGTGGTTGGTGACCATGGTGGTTCTGATTCCGTCGAGAACATGCTGACCGATTTGACTTTGGCAGTAGGCTCTGATGCGACGGAATACAACTTTCCAGAAGTGCCACCGGTATCTCTCAGTGGCTATGTGTTTCAGGATGGTGAGACGCTTCGCCTTGCAGCAGCACTGCTTCCCGAGTCTCTGCGAAAATACAGTGATGGCTTACTAACGAGTGATGATGTTCGCTTGGAAGGGGTGTCGCTTGAATTACGTGATGCTCTGGGTATGCCGGTTCCTGCTTCCGATTTTTTGCCGAACTATCCTGCTGATGCATTTCTCGCCTCGACGGATGTCACCGGGTTTTATGAATTCACCGGTTTGCGGCCAGGAACTTACCATGTTTATCAGCGACAGCCGCTTGGTTTCGTTGATGGAATCGATACTGCGGGAAGTATGGGTGGGCAGCCAATCAACGTTGCGGATCGGCAGGATACTGAACTCCAGACTGTGTTAGCGATGTTGTCAAACACTCCCGGTTCCGAACCCGGCACTGATGCGATTCTGAATGTCACGATCGCTGGTGGGGACAGCGAGCATAATAATTTCAGCGAGTTGCGAGTTGTGAAATCTGAGGTACCCCAGCAACCACGAGAGTTGGTTGTCCAGACGCCGCAAGTCATTGTGCCCATCGAAACATTTGATTCCACGATTCGAATTGCAACCTTTGTGGATCCGGTTACGGCCAGTACAGCGAATCGGATGTATGACGAATGGGCTGTCTCATGGCATCTGAGTGTGATCAATGGCGGTTTTCCGAGGGGTGAAAAAGTTGAGGACGGGATCTTCCGCGGTGCGAGCTCCAAAAGTCGTAGTCAGGCGTGGATAGGAGGTGTTCACGCCAGTGGTCGCTGGACCATTCAAGGGGTTGATGGCAGACAGGATTCAGAGACGGTACACCCATCCGAATTTGATTTGGGGGATGAAGACGCCATCGCATTAGCTGGCGACTTTGACGGTGATGGATCTGATGAGCCGGTTATTTATGTTGCTGGTCAATGGTTTGTTGATCTCAATGGAAATGGTTTTTGGGATCCAGGCGATCTTTGGATCGAACTGGGGACTGCATTGGATCGTCCTGTGGTCGGCGACTGGGATGGGGACGGCAAGGATGATGTTGGGATTTTTGGTCGGCAATGGCAACGTGATCCACAAAGGATCAAACGTGATCTTGGATTGAGCGATCCCGCCAACAAAAGACGTCGTCAGGCAATGCGAGCTGATGACTATGATGTCAACCCGACAGTGGCTGAAACAGACCCCCGAAGGTTTTTGCAGCGCGGTGACAGTGGAAAGTTGCGAGCAGACGTGGTTGATCACGTATTCAAATACGGAGAACAGGTGGACACGCCGATTGTGGGCGACTGGAACGGCGATGGCATTGACCAGATTGCCGTGTTCCGCGGTGGGAAGTGGTTACTGGATTCTGATGGTGATGGTCGTTGGACCGACCGTGATCAGAAGATCAATTATGGGCAACCCGGTGACCAACCCATTGTGGGTGATTTCAATGGTGATGAGATTGATGAAATCGGAGTTGTTCGCGGCGATGTCTGGATCATCGATACCGACGGTGATCAACGCATCACTGGAAACGACAAACAGATCGTGGTGCCCCGACCCTCCCAGGACAGTCAGCCTGTAGTGGGTGATTTCGATGGTGACGGGCTAGATGAGCCGGGGTACTACGACGAGGCTGCTTGAGCCCCGTCGCGTATCACAAAGGCGATGTTCGTTTCACCAAGACCCGGTAATCAATCCGCCGTTGCCAGTTTCAGCAACGCCCTAGGATGATGATTGCATCGAATCATTTGGATGCAAAGGCTCGTTTCAATTCGTCAAGGCTGGTGAGCCCTCTAGCAACGGTGAGAACCGCTTCCGATTGGATGCCCCGATGGCCTTCTGATTTCGCAATCTGATTCAGCTTTGCAAGATCTTGAGTTTTCATCAACGCGGCACGCAGTTGGTCGCCTGGACTCAGTAATTCAAAGATGGCAATGCGACCCAAATACCCGCGTCCACCACAAACATGGCATGGAACGATCGGGGCTGGGCGGCCATTTTCATCCACTTGTTGCTCGATGGGTGGAGGTACAAACGGCTGGTAGAGCATTGCGACTCTACCCGCTGGAATGCCCAGCTGCTTCAGAAGTTGCGGCTGTGGTTCATAGCCCACTTTGCAGTTGTCGCAGAGTCGACGCACCAGTTTTTGACAAAGAACAACGCTGATTCTCTTAGCCAGTGTTCCTGCGGAATCACGATACTTGGGCAGTAGTTGCACCAAGCCACCAATCGCACTGTCAGCAATCAGGCGGGTGTAAACTTGTTTCTCGTTCTTTTCTACCTGCTCGAGAGCAAGTTGCATGGAATCGGGTTGAGGTAATTCCGGAAAAAGAATCACATCCGGTTCTTTCAGAATGGCTTTACGGAGCATTTCTGGCTCGGTCAAGCCGGTGTCACCACCGAAGTAATTGGCGCTAATGTTGATGGTTTCGGGCTCGGGCTGTTCTTGATCCTCGAAAGCCTGGAAGTCACGAATGAAGCGATCTGCTGCTTCAAGGGTGACTGCCCAGGTGGTGGTCAGTCCAGCCGCTTTCGGAGCTGTGATAAGCACCACGGTTCCGTCTGAATCGAGCTGTTGTTTCAACACCTCGATCATCTTGTCACGCATGCCGAGGTCACTCAAGCGTTCGAATGGAACATCTACCGGTTCCATTTTGAGGAGTACCCGTTCTCCTGAGGCCACGCCCTGTGCCTGAATGATTAGCGTATGTTTGGCTTTGCCGACTTTCAGTGTGCATTTACCAGTTTGTGCCGAACGTCGATCCGCAGGGTTCAGTAGGCACAGCTGTTTGAGTGCATAGAGCATCGCATCGCCCACTTCCCTGTCGAGCGGGGGTAGTTGTTCCCATTCACCATCAATCTGGTACCGCATCGCACAGGCAGACTGCGAGTAATCCATCAAAAGATGCGTTGCACGTGACTGAAGCGCATGTCCCAACTGGCCAGCAGCCACCGCGAATCCTGCACCTTGTCGAGTGGAGATCAACAAGGCTTGAGCCTCAGTTCGTTCGTCCACGTGGGGAACGAACTCGACAGGTGCTGCCGTCTGCCACAGTTGTGGTTCTTCTTGTTCGGCCATCTTCTCGCGTATGCCTTTGTTCGAATGTGTCAGTGATTCCGTCGATGACAGGATTATGCGTAGCCGCGGCGGAATTTACGAGTGGTGCTGACAAAACGGTGGTCTCACCGATCAGCAGCATCTTATGTGAAGGAAGAGAATATTCAGGGAGGGTTTCGAAGGATGATTCTATGGCCTGACCTGATGTCTGATTATCCAAGGTTCGGTGTTTACAGGATACCTGGTGCTTTGACGTCAATGCCTTTCAAAGCCATCTTCAAAGCGTCCTTGTTTGGGGCTACAGCGAAGGCGGTTGGACGATCGATTAGTTCATCATCAATCAAGCCCTTAAGGCTCATGGTGAAGTCCTGCATGCCGTCTTCTTCACCAATCCGAATGGCATCAGGGAGTTTGTGGTCATCGCCCTCGAGCACCAACTTTCGGATCATTGGCGAGAATGTCATGACTTCACAGGTTGGAACTCGTGGCACGTCCGGGCGAATTGTTTTGAGTAATTTTTGAGCCACGATCCCTTTCATGTTGAATGCAATCGCGGAGCGGATGGCACCGTGCATCTCTTCAGGAAACAGGTCAAGAATACGACCTATGGTGGTAGAGGCACTCGAAGCGTGAATGGTGCCAAATACCAAGTGGCCGGTCTCGGCAGCGTGGATCGCGGTCATGAAAGTCTCTTCGTCTCGAAGCTCACCCACAAGAATGATGTCGGGGTCCTCACGGACCGCATGCTTCATACCAATCTCGAAGTCCTTCACGTCTTGGCCGACCTCACGCTGGTTGATCAGACACTTGTCCTCGGTGAAGATGAATTCAATGGGATCCTCAAGCGTAAGGATGTGTTTGCGATAGATGGTATTGATGTAATTGAGCATCGACCCAATCGTGGTGCTTTTGCCAGATCCCGTCACACCTGCCAACAAAACCATCCCTTGGTCATAGTGACAGAGGGTTTCGATCGAATCCGGTAAGAACAGCCCTCGGAAGTCAGGAATGAAATTGCTGATACGACGTGCTACAAGTCCGATGTTTCCTAATGACTTGAGCATGTTGACGCGGAAACGCCAGCGAGTTCCGTCCACGTCGATCGTGTGAGAGAAGTCGGCACCGCCCTCTTCCTCAAAAATAAGCAGATTTCTCTCATCCATCATCGGCAGCAGTAAGCGGACCATCTCCTCCGAATCGATCGGCGGACGGTTCAGTGCCTTCAGTTCACCTCGTGTTCTGACCATTGGTGGCTGGCCCACCTTCATGTGAAGGTCAGAGCCTTCAATTTTGACCAAGGCCCGAAAGATCTTGTCGACCTCCAGTTCCTCTCTGTCTTGGAGCAGACTTTCACGAAGACGTGCAGCAACCGCATCAGCGGTGGTTCCCATCTTGGACGCAGCAGGAGCACGATTTCCGGGTTTTGACGACGACATGTTTGAAAACTTGCTGGTAGCGAATTCGGTGGTTTGAGAGTCGGCAGGCCGTGGGAACCTGCTGGCATGATTCTATGCAGAAGCGGGTACAGGCCACCACCACAAACCGAACTGGGGTGCAATGGAGATAAACAACGACTCTGAAGTGTGCCCCAGTTTAACCTCCCGCGAGATGGACTGTTCACCGAAAGTGTGTAAGCTCCCCACCTTCTTTCGGTCTCAGGGGCGATTTTACGCGATGATAACGTCGCGGCGTGTCCGCATACCGCAGTCACCAAATAACCCCGCAGTCACCAAATCAGAATCGCTCAAATTACGAGCGAACCCGGAAAAGAGACGGCGAGGAAAAAAACAAGCTTCTCTGGACGTATTTTGACCAATTTTGGTATCCAGTACCTCGGTGGGGTTAGTAGCTGGGAAGGCCCCGTCGCCTCGGCCCTGTTTCACTTTCATAGCGTGTTCACAGAAGTTGGTGCTGCGGTTTACCTTGGCTTGCCAATGCCTTTCCTGGAAGGTTCTTTCGGATTACTTTTCGATGACTAATAGCGACGATCCTCGATTATGGTTCATTGACGACAACATCGTTGGCACAGGTGGGCACTTTCTCGAATTGGCCTCCCTGTTGGCAGGTGGGGCAAGGGATCTGGGTTACGCTCCCCGTCTCGCGGTGAACCAGAAGTTTAACGAGCAGCATGTCGACCTGATTTGCGAGCCGGTTTTTAGCATCCATCGTATGAGACGATGGTCATTGGGCGTGGATGGAACGTCCACCGTGAAACGAAACACCCAAGGGACGCCGATTGCCAGTTCCCGCCTCAAGCGGGTTTGGCATCAATTGCGGAATCCTTTTTCCCGTCACAACTTTAGACCGGAAAATATGCTGCAAGCATGGTCAGACGGTTTTTTGAAGGTCGTTCGACAGAAAAAAATGCGTCCCGAAGACCGCATTGTCGTTAATACAGGTGATGATTTTCAATTGCTGGCACTCACCCGAGCATTGCGGCAACTGGGATCCGACAATCCGCTCACGGTTCATGTGATTCTGCACTTTGCGCTTTACGAGGGTAATGCCGTCAGTAACGCGGCAAAGCTGTATGGAGAACAGGTCAATGATGCGATTAGCATGATCGGGCAGCATAAGGTCCATTTGCATGCTACGACCGAGCCTCTCGCAAGGCAACTTGAAGAAGTGGGTGTCCACGCAACGGCCATCCCGTATCCGGTCCGTCCGAGGTGTGATCATGGGAACCAGCAGGGAGTTTTGAAACTGCAGCAACAGCCACTCAATATCGTGTTGGCTGGTTTGCCTCGAGCGGAAAAAGGTCGTGGGCAAATGAAGTCTGTGCTTTCTGAAATGTGGGGTTCCCACCTGCAGACGGGTAATTTTCGAATGGCGATGCAGATGCCTGAAAAGCGTTGGCAACGAATGGTACCACTGCATTTGCGAAGCGTCTTTCGGAAGGCAATCGACAACCAAGGACAGGACCCCGAAAATCGACTCGTCGTGCAGTCAGGGAACCTCGATGAAGAGTCCTATAATCGCTTTCTGGACTCTGCCGATGTTGGGTTGTTTCTTTACAACCCCGAGCGTTACGTTGCACGGTGCAGTGGCGTGCTGTTGGAACTGCTGATCCGTGGTGTACCTGTCGTTGTCCCCAAAGGATGCTGGCTCTCCGATCAGCTCGATTTAGCTGGGGGTGATGGCAGTATTGGGTACAGCTACACATCAACCAAACAGATTCCGGCTTTGCTTCATCAGATTCGTCGAGATTATCCGGATTTAAGCGGGATGGCGGCTCAGCACGCAAAGACAACACTGAGTTTGCACAACGCGTCCAATACGCTCCGCGCGATGGGCATTCCCAGCCAAGCAGTCGACGCGTTGCGTGCATCATGAATTCGCACTGGGACTAGTCGCGGCTACCGATCGATCAACTCGGGGGTGACGAAAGGCAAACTAGACCAAGAGAGTGACTTGACTTCAAAACCTGTGCTACTGTCTTCATGCAGCATCCGAACTTCGCTTCGGTGTACATGTAAGCCAAACGCATCTTGGTGCCGAGCGAACGTGCCGTAATCACGGCGTTACGTTCGGCTGGATCAGAAGACAATTACTGGAGTCGGGATGTGCTGAAGTCGCGGGGGCGAGGTCGCGATGTACTGAGGTCGCGATGTACTGAAGTCGCGATTTACTGGGGTCGCGACTCGCCATGAAGTGGCCACTCTAGCCTTCGACTTCGATGCCCATGCTGCGGGCAGTACCCTCAATCATGCGAACAGCTTGATCGATACTGCGAGCGTTGAGGTCATCCATTTTCTTTTCAGCGATATCCTTACATTGGTCACGGGTGACTTTTGCAACTTTGGTTTTGTTAGGGACACCACTACCCTTAGCGATGCCTGCTGCCTGCTTAAGCAGAGATGCCGCAGGTGGGCTCTTGGTGACAAAGTCGAAGCTACGGTCGTTGTAGACAGTAACGATGACAGGAATGGGAGTGCCAGCATATTCCTTGGTGCGATCGTTGAAGGCTTGCACGAATTGTCCAAGGTTGACGCCGTACTTACCAAGAGAGGTACCGACTGGAGGGGCTGGGGTGGCCTGTCCGCCGGGGACCTGAAATTTTGCCTGACCTGTTACTTGCTTTGCCATGTCTCGAAATCAGTTGTCTGTGTTTCAGTAGTTGTTTTAGTAGTTACTTGTCGCAATTTGCAGCGAGGCTGATGCGGCTATCGATGCCGCACCTTGCTGCGTTTGGCTTCCATCCTTAAAGCGGTTCAACCTGCCAATGATCCAGTTCCATGGGAACACTGCGGCCGAAAATATTGATGATGACCGTGATCCGGCCATTGGCTTCGTCGACAGCATCGACATCGCCTTCTTGATTCTCGAAGTTTCCTTCTTTGACGCGAACGCGGTCGCCAACTTTGAAAGGAATCCCGATTTTGATAGGTGCTTCTTCCTCTTCGGTTTCGCTCGGGCGAGTGATGAACCGCTCAATGTCCGAAGGTTCCATCGGCATCGGTTTACCAGCGGCGCCGGTAAAGTCACTGATGCCGTTGGTTTCCCGTACAAGGAACCAGGTGTCATCATTGATCAACATGTTGACCATAATGTAACCGGGCAGCAGCTTTCGTTTAGATACGCGTCTCTGCCCTGCTCGCGTGAAGGTAGCGACATCTTCCGTAGGAACAACAACATCTCCAAAGAATTCTGCCATCCCTTCCATCTTGACGCGTTTTCGCAAGGCATCCGCAATGGAGTCCTCTCGATTGAACGCGACCTTCAGGATGTACCATTCCATCTTGCCACCCTCTTGGGGCTCGCTAGCTGGCTTGTTTTCATCAACAGGTGCGGGAGGTGGAGGAGCCGGTGCTGCAGCAGCTTCCGTCACGGTCTCTGTGGATGCACCATCAGAGCTCGATGTTTCCGCTGCTGCCGGTTCGCCGGCATCCGGATTGTCTTGGGGATCGTCTGAGGTTTCGGCTTCGTTCACGTTTTCAACGCTGTTTGGCAGTAGTGATCGATGGGGAGTTGAGACATCATATTAATAGCAAAGTCGGGCGTGTCAGGTCGTTACGCCGAGCGTGGCGAAAACTTGTTGCCAAATTACGTCAAACAGGAAGAGCGAGATCGCAAGGAAGAAAATGGTGAAGATCACCACAATCGCAGCTCGGACCAGTTCGTCCTTGCTGGGCCAAGTGACCTTGTTCATCTCTGCTTCAACCGCGATCAGAAAATCAGCAAAGCTGGGCAGATTGACCGCACGAAAACCAAACCAGGCTCCGAAAAAAAGCAGCCCTACTGATATTCCGGGAATCAACAGTTCAGTGTTTTCCTCGAACCATCCGCTTCCTCGCAGGCTTCCGTGCAAAGACCAACAGCCGAGTCCGACGATCACCCAGATCGCCAACGCAGTCAGTTGCCGGACAATTCGTCCTTGGGTTGGCTTGTAGACCTTTGTTTTGGCTAGTTCACCAAGCATGGTTCCGATGAGAGAACCATTTTCGGTCGCCGCAATGTCTCGTGACACCTGTCTGCTCCTGATTGTGTAATGGATCAATCGCCCATCCGTGGCAATCGACTTTACGATAACGCAATTATGTCTGTTCAAGCCAGTTGCCTCTCCTTGAGCGGGAGAAACAGGCGGCCTTTTGATCTATTTGTTTTCCGATTCAAAGCAGGGGCGGAGGGACTTGAACCCGCAACCGCTGGTTTTGGAAACCAGTGCTCTGCCAATTGAGCTACACCCCTTCGATTCAGGGGACACCAGTGAGGTGACCCATGATCGTACAGGAAACGCCTTAAATAACCAATGACCAACGAAGTCAAATGCTTCGCTGGCCATCAGAATTATGCGCGATTTACCCGTTTTAGCGTGAAAATCTAATCACACGCTTTTACTCGAGGATCTTGGTGACAACACCCGATCCGACCGTTTTGCCACCTTCGCGAATCGCGAAGCGGACACCATCGTCCATCGCAATTGGCTTGTGAAGCTCAACCGTAACTTTGACGTTATCGCCAGGCATGCACATCTCTGCACCAACCAAGTCGGCAGTTCCTGTCACGTCCGTCGTGCGGAAGTAGAACTGAGGACGGTAGCCACTGAAGAATGGTGTGTGTCGACCACCCTCATCTTTGCTCAAGCAGTAAACCTCTGCCTCGAACTTGGTGTGAGGCGTGATACTGCCTGGTTTTGCCAAGCACTGACCACGCTGGATATCTTCACGCTTGACGCCACGTAGCAGGCATCCGACGTTGTCACCCGAACGGCCTTCACCCATTTCCTTGCGGAACATTTCGACGCCGGTGCAGGTTGTTTTGGTTGATTCAGCTGACAATCCGACGATTTCAACTTCCTCACCAACCTTCACAACTCCACGCTCAATACGGCCGGTTGCAACCGTACCACGACCTTCGATCGAGAAGACGTCCTCAATTGCCATCAGGAATGGCTTGTCGTCCTCGCGGACAGGCTCAGGAATGTACTCGTCCAACGCGTCCATCAGCTCGCTGATGCACTTGCTGGCATCAGGATCTGCGGGGCTGTTGTACGCAGGAAGTGCTGAACCACGAACCACAGGAACATCGTCCCCGGGGAAGTCGTACTTGCTGAGCAACTCGCGAGCCTCAAGCTCAACCAGTTCCAGCAGCTCTTCGTCGTCAACGAGGTCGCACTTGTTCAGGAACACTACGATGTAAGGCACACCAACCTGACGACCGAGCAAAACGTGCTCTTTCGTCTGAGGCATCGGGCCGT
>NZGD01000290.1 GCA_002690925.1 Rhodopirellula sp. | reverse complement strand
CTCACTAGCCAGGTTTCCCCTCCCGCCTGCAGACGGATCTGCGCTGAGCCCAACACATGGCCGGCACTATGAAATGACACTCGCGCATCACCAATGCGGTGTTCATCGCCGTAGTTCACGGTATGGAGATTGATCTGCTGCCCGAGGCGTTGCCGGAGCACGGCGGCACTGCGGCCGATCGCCCAGTACTCGCCTGAGCCGGGACGGGCGTGGTCGGCATGGGCATGGGTGATCAAAGCGCGAGGCACTGGACGCCATGGATCGATCCAAGCCTGCGCAGCTTTGCAGTAGAGCCCTTCAGGGGTGTGCTCAATCAGCGGCTTAGCTCCAGCATCTGTTCGATGGGTTTAAGCGCCTGTAAGCGCAACTCCTCATCGATTTCGATGGCTGGTTCGAGCGTTTCTAGGCAGCGTTCCAATTTATCGAGGGTGTTGAGGCGCATATGGGGGCAGGCATTACAGCTGCAGCCATCCAGTCCTGGAACGGCATGGAATTCCTTGTCTGGGACGGCCTTCCTCATCTGATGCAGGATCCCTGGTTCGGTGAGCACGATGAAACCGCTGGCCTCACTGGATTGGCTGTAGCCCAGCAATTTGCTGGTGGAGCCAATGAAATCCGCCAGGTCAAGCAGATGCTGTTCGCATTCGGGATGGGCGATGACGGCTGCGTCGGGATGGGTGGCCTTCAACGTGAGTAGGGCCTCCTCACTGAAGGTTTCGTGCACCATGCAACTGCCAGGCCAAAGGGTGAGTTCGCGGCTGGCCTGCCTAGAGACCCAGCGGCCCAGGTTCTGATCAGGAGCAAACAGGATCGGCCGATCGAGCGGAACCGATTGCACCATCGCCACGGCATTACTGCTGGTGCAGATCAGATCGCTTTGGGCCTTGATGGCACCCGAGCCGTTGATGTAACTGATCACCACATGGTCGGGGTGTTCGGCCCGGAATTGAGCAAAACCATCAGCAGGGCAGGCATCGGCCAACGAACATCCTGCGTTGAGATCCGGCAACACCACCGTCTTTTGAGGGCTGAGAATCTTGGCGGTCTCTGCCATGAAGTGCACACCGCAGAACACGATCACCTCGGCATCGGTGCTGGCAGCTTGACGGGAGAGTTCCAGGGAATCACCGATGAAATCGGCGATGTCTTGAATCGCGTCGTCCTGGTAGTAGTGCGCCAGGATTACGGCTCGGCGTTGCTGCCGTAATTGCGCAATCCGTTCGACCTGATCCAGGCGCGGAGCGGCGGACTGAGTGGCGGCAAACACGCAGAAGGAGGAGGGTCGCTGTGCCCTAAGACTAGAAACGCCTTTGTACCGGCCTGTGCTGCGACTTGCCATCGCTGGTGATCTCCACGGTCAGTGGGACCAGGCAGATGCACAGTTGCTGGAGATTCTTCAGCCCGATGCCCTTCTAGTGGTGGGCGATTTGGCCGATGGCGATGTGATGTTGCCTCGACTTCTGCGCCAGTTGGACCTTCCAGTGGCCTGCGTTCTTGGCAATCACGATGCCGCCAAAGATGCCAGTGGTCGCACCTTGGCGCGGATGGAGCAAGCCCTGGGTGATCTCCACTGCGGCTGGTCACTGAAGCTGCTTGATCCCATTCCCCTCTCGGTGGTGGGAGGGCGGCCTGGTAGTGCTGGCGGTGGGTTTTATCTCTCGCCAGCGGTGAAAGCCCATTGGGGCGAACTTTCCCTATTCGATTCCGCACAGCGGATCACGGCGGCGGCGGTGCGGGCACCTGCTGATCAACCCCTCGTGCTTTTGGCCCACAGCGGTCCAACTGGGTTGGGTAGTGAAGTGGCTGATCCTTGCGGGAGGGATTGGAAGCGTCCTGCCTGTGATTGGGGTGATCAAGATCTGCAAGAAGCCATCCGATGCATCCGTAAGCAGCGGCCACTGCCCTTGGTGGTGTTTGGCCACATGCATCACCGCCTGCGCCATGGGGCAGGGCAACGCCGCACGCTGCTCCAGGACCGCCAGGGCACCGTTTACCTCAATGCTGCCTGTGTGCCCCGGCATGGGGTCGATGCCATGGGCAAGGCTTGGCGTCACTTCTCTTGGGTGGAAATGAATCATCTCGGTGTGGTGCAGCTGGCTGCCCACCGCTGGTACGGCCTCGATGGCGAAGTCATCAACGAACAGCGGTTGTTGGATTTGCAGCCCGCTCTCAGCTAGCGGCATGTCATGTCGTAACTAGGTCAATACGACATAGCAATAAAGTGCAGTCACAGACTGGTATTTGCATATGTCGTAAGTAGGTGTCACGATATAGCCATCCACATACGGCATGAGGCTCCATGGCGCTCGTTGGTTATGCGCGTTGTTCCACGACGACCCAGGAGCTCGAGCGTCAGCTCGCAGGCCTCAAAGCGGCTTTGGTTGATCAGCTCTTCAGCGAGCACGTCTCCGGCGCTGCCCCATTCAGCGAGCGGGTAGAGCTGCAACGAGCCATTGATGCCTGCCGTCCGGGCGATGTTCTCCTGGTCCCCAAGCTCGATCGTTTAGGCCGGACCATGGAGGACTGCGTGACCCGGGTGGCCGAGCTCTTGGATCGCGATGTTCACGTGAGAACCCTTGATGGGCGGGTGGATACCAAAGGCTTGGGCACCATGGCTAAGCCAGTGGTTGGGGTCCTTGCCGCTGCGGTTCAGGTCGAGCGTGAGCTGACCATCGAGCGTGCCCGCGAAGGTATTCAGGGGGCACGCAACAAAGGAGTTCCTTTTGGGCCGAAGCGCAAGTACACCAATGAGCAGGCTGAGCATGTGCGAGAGCTGCGCGGCCAGGGGAAGAGCTATGGCGCCATCAGCAAAGCCACTGGGTTAACGGTCAGCACCGTCCGTCGGATCTTGGGGGTGGTCTAAATGGAAGAGACCGAAGACTTTTTCAGGCCAGCGTGGATGGTGCCACCTCCGCGTCAGCACCGCTTGGCTTGGGTGATGTGGCAGCGGGGAGATGTCTGGCGGATGCTGGTCAAAGGGTTGACCGATAACGATTTGGCTTTGGCGCAGCAGCATGGGAATGACGTTGGTCATTAACGCTTGCCTGGCCAACCTGTGCTTCTGCGCCGCTAGGCATTGGTCAGGCCCGTTGGCGTAGCTCAATGTTGGTGCTGGCTTGTATTAGTAGCCATGGTTTTGGCCATGGGGCTCGCGTGGCAGCACTGCTGCAGGAACTGGCTGCTCGCGAGCCGGCTTGCCGCTTTGTGCTCTCCACGGGGCTGTCTGCTGAGTTCCTGAGCCGTACCTTTGTCGGCCTCTCCTACGAGCACAGAGCCTGCCAATGGGATGTGGGGGTGGTGCAAGCCGATGCCCTCGGTAGTGATCCCGATTCGACTTTGGAGGCCTTGGAGCTGCTCGAGCAGCAGTTGCCAGATCAGCTGGAGGCTGAGGCCCGATGGTTGGAGCAATGGCGGCGCCCCAATGAGCCCGTGGTCGTTGTGGCTGATGTCCCCCCTGCGGCAGCCCGGCTCGCTGCTCGTTTGGGCTGGCCCCTGCTGTGGCATGGCAATTTCGGCTGGGATGCGATCTATGCCGATCTCGCAGGCCCGCTGCAGGTTTGGGCTAAACAAAGCCTGGCGGACTATCGCCAGGGCCAGGCGATCCTGCGTTGCCCCTTCGCCTTGCCAATGCCCTGGGGCTTGCCGCAGACGTCATTAGGACTAGGTGCAGGGCGCCCGCGCTGGGTGCAGAAAGCTGCTGCTACACGTCTCAGTTGGCGCAGCTTGCGGGAACGTTCTGCTTTGGTTTGTTTTGGTGGTTTGGGCTTGCCAGTGGAGCCATCACTTTTGGAACGCTGGCCAGATTGGCAATTCTTTGTTGTCAACGAAAAGTTGGCCCAAGCCAGTAATGCCATTTGGCTTCCCCAGGATCTGCGCCCAGTGGATGTGATGCCCCTTTGTTCGGTGGTCATCACCAAGCCTGGATACAGCACCTTCGCTGAAGCGCTCTCTCAGCAATGCGGAGTGATGGTTGTTGAGCGCCACGGCTTTGCTGAGGCGGAGATTCTGCAGAAAGGGCTGCAGCAGCATGGTTTTCATCGGCTGCTGAGTCGTACTGAATTCGAACAAGGGCTCTGGCATTTAGATCAACCATTGCTTGCTCCAGCAGGACAACCATTGCCTATCGATGGTGCTGCCATGGGAAGTGAGTATGTGTTGATGATGCTGGAGCAATCACGCTGATTGCTTTGCATTAGACAACTGAAACTTTCTCTTTGTTATTCAATGATATCTGCTGGAATTAAGAGGCTTAAATGTTGGCAACCACGACCAAATTAGTGGCTGCAACCTTGCGGGGACGATTTATTATCCGTCCGTAGCATAATCCCATCTGTCTCAATCTTGGGCATATTTGCGGCGATCGCTTCTCGTGATTCGTCGCGAGTGCACCCGTTAATTCCTAATCAGCGATGCTCCTGCGCCTCCAAGGTTTCCGGCTCACTGCTGTTGCACTAGCTGTGCCCATGGCTCTTTTGCCAGCGACTCCAGCTTTTGCGGCTGGTGGTACAGCTGAAGCTGTATCTGAGTCAGAAAATGTTGAGCTTGCCCAGCTTCGCTTTCCGCGCCTGCGCATGCCCAGCATCCCGCGCATGCCTCGTGTCTTTGCCATCACACCGGAGCGGCGCGCACTGCTCAACACGATTCGCTACGCCGAGGGCACTTGGAAAGAGGGCGCTGATATCGGTTATCGGGTGATGTTCGGAGGCTCACTAATGAAGACTCTGGATCGACATCCCGATCGTGTGAATTACACCAGTGGCTATGCAAGTGCGGCGGCTGGGGCCTACCAGTTCATGCCAGCGACCTGGCGTATTGCCGTTCGCGCCTTGGATTTGGTGGGATTTGGCCCTCACGCTCAAGATCAGGCCGCTCTGTATTTAATTCAAAAACGTGGCGCGATGAACCTGGCTGATGGAGGGGTTTTGACTCCTCAGTTGGCAGCGAAGTTGGCGCCTGAGTGGGCTTCATTCCCAACCATGCGTGGCTACAGCTATTACGGCCAACCCGTGGTGAAGTACGGACGCTTGAAGCGCTTCTACGAAGCCAATCTTCAGCGTTTACGTCAGATGCATCCCCCTGTGGCTTTGATTGAAGAGCCTCAGGTCATCGATCAAGGCCCAGAGCCCTGTAACGACGACAGTTTGGAGTGCATGTTGGCCAAGGTCAGTGAAGGCCTTTGATTTAGGCGTTCTCGTCCGCTTGTCGATTACGGCCGGTGAGCCATTGCGCCAACAGATAAGCGGCCACGCTGCTGCCAATAAAGCCGAGGATGTTTCGGCTGAGTGGCAACCAATCGGCTGTGCGCGTCACGACTGGGCCAATCCCAAACACGCCAAAAAGGATCACCCAAAGTGGCGAGAGCAGTAGGACCCAGGACCAGGCGATGGTTTGATCCGGTTCACGCGGGAACGCTGCTATCCCGACGATTAATCCCCCCAGGATTGATGTCATCAAGGTAAGAATCCACTGTTCCTGAGGCAGTCCAGGGACCACCTGGCAACCTCCCCGCTCCAGNCAGATTTCAACNGCTTCAAGGGCNTCAAANATNGCACCGTCTTCGCCGTGGTCGCGNACATAAAACTGATTGCCAAANCGGGTCTGAAGCTCGACCCAATAGGTCCGCGGCATNAGGGCNAATAAGGCATCGCCCACGTTGAAATTGAGAAGATTGCCGCCGCGAGGATCAGCGATCAACANCAGGCTGCGTTCATCNANCTGCCAGAAATCNCGCACNGCCAATCCNGGNGTTTGGTCGAANTGGGTCAACACACGCAGTTTCCAGCCCACTTTGGCTTCGACCCCATCGAGCTCCTGCTCAAGGTTTTGGCGCTGGCTATCGGTCAAAATCCTGGCCAGATCAATGACAGGCGTGGGTTGATCCGGNAGCAGTGAGGGATCGTCGATTGCCAAAGCTGCCGTCGGTTGCCANAGGCTCAGCAGCAGCGCGCAGATGGCAGATAGCAACCAACGGGGCATAACCAGCGGCAAAGGAGTGNTGCATTCTCGTTGATGTCCAGCAGAGGTGTGATGGAACAGCAGCAGAGCTCTTGGCTGGTGGANCGTCTTCAGGCGTGTGANGGNCCNCAGAGCTTTGTTCAGGTCATGGATTGGCTCCTGAACGATCCCAATCACGGGTATTACGGCAGCGGTCAGGTCCGCTTTGGAGCCAAGGGAGATTTCGTAACAGCNCCAANCCAAGGCCCNGTNTTTGCCGAGTTGCTGCGGCGNCAGTTGTGGCCTTGCNTNGAGGCTTTGGCGAGTCATCCAGGNCCCCTGACCTTGATCGAGTGGGGCCCAGGTGATGGGCAGTTGCTACGCGATCTGTTCGCTGGAATTACCNCNGAGCCACCTGCATGGCTTGACCGTCTGGAGCTGGTGCTGGTTGAGTCCAGCCCCGCCCTGCGAGCACGACAGCAGCAGACCTTGGCGGGAATCGNTCTGCCGNTGCAATGGTGCAGTCCGCAGCAGCTTGCCNATACTCCTCGNCGTGGCGTGATNTTGGCCCATGAACTTCTNGATGCCCTGCCGGTTCAGCGTTTCGGCTTGCACAACNGTTGCTGGCATGAGTGGCTGGTTGGCCTTGATGAGCAGCAACTNCCCCATTGGCAGATCGGTGATCACTTGGCCGAGTCGGTGGTNCAGCAGTTAGAGCAGCTCGGNTTGTCCTCCGATGGTGGTGGTCGACCNGAGGGATGGAGCAGTGAATGGTGCCCTGTTNTGGCCCCCTGGNTGGCGCAGGCACGCGCTTGTCTCAGCCAGGGATGGTTNTTGGCCATTGANTACGCCATGCCGGCANNGCGCTATTACGCCCCAAGCCGTGATGGCGGGACGTTGCTGGCGTGCCGAGACCAGAGCACCAGCTCAGAGCTGTTGCGCGATCCAGGTTTGATGGATCTGACGGCTCACGTCTGCACCACCTTGGTGGAGCAGTTGGNAGTCAAGGTGGGCTGGAGCTGGCAAGGGGCGGCTCTNCAGGGTGAAGTCCTGCTGCAATTGGGCCTTGCTCAGGAGATCAGTCTNCTGTCAGAGCCAGGGCCGATGCCTCTTGNCGAGCGGCTGAGTCGCCGCGAGCAGTTGCTGCGTCTGGTGGACCCCCATCTNCTTGGTGGGTTTTGGTGGTTGTTACTGGAGAGTGGAGGCNCNACGTNTCCNCCGNGNCCGTCGTCTCCGCCGGCGTGGTGGCCTGCTTAAACCTGCAAAAAGACCAGAGACCTCANTCCTTTGGTTGCTCNAGTANCTGGGCAATCCCATTGCCGAATGACCAATCTTCAGGNTTGCTGGGTGTGATGCTGATGAAGAGGTCTTCTTTCCTNAATCCNAGTCGCATCAGNTCCTCGGCCATCAGTTGGTAGAACGTTGTTTTCANNTCANNACTCCTTGGTGAGGAGGTGATTTGNAGNAGAATGGGNGGATGGTNCGACCGCTCAATCCCCCACATGGTTCGGTTGATCCGCATCCAGGCTTTGGGCCGTTCNGTGATCAGATAGAANCCTCCATCTTTAGGGATNCCCCAGGCTTGAACCAAACAGGCATGAGTGGCTTGATGGATCTGNTCGATTAAATCTTCGGACATNCCCCGCCAAANNTTGATATTNACNAGTGGCATGGCTGGAGNTCNGTNAGGGGCGTGTCTGAGTTGACCNAANAAAANNGCTTCACAAATTTGNNGNGCTACNANTCAGCNGAATGCAGTAATCAGNCGGCTGNAGNNGNAGTNCCTAGATCCGTTTGGGATGGCNAGCTCAAAAAGTGAANCAGCGGTAAATCAACACNACACCNGCCACGCAGCCAACAATGGCAATCGAGGAATCCATNTNTGAANGAACGACAGGCTTTACTCTGCCTCGANTGATGCCGCACCGNGAAGCAAGCCCAGGACATGCTCTTGTGGCAGCCAAGAGGAAGCCACGGTCNGCGAANAACCTNNNTANNGTAGNTAAAGTTATGTAAAGNCCATGCANGTCATGGCNCGATCCCTTGGNTTTNTNGTTCTGCGCGTNTGCGTNGGAAGTGTNNTGATNCACCACGGCTNCGACAANCTTGCTGATATTCANGGTTTTGCCGACTCGGTTGTGAAGCCTCTGCACTTGCCGTTTCCAGTNNTGCTGGCNTACATCGCGGCTTATTCNGAGATTGTTGGCAGNTGGTTGATGATCTTTGGNCTTGGTGCTCGCTTGGGTGCCTTNGCAGTCCTTGGCACAATTTCNGTCGCGATTTANCACTCCATCGTTGTGACNGGTGGCTTCAATATTTATGCNCTTGANCTTCTGATCCTTTATTTCGGTGGATCNGCTTGCGTGGTTCTNAANGGNGCAGGTCGCTTTTCCTTTGATTTCTTGATCATTCGTGCGATTGGCATGAGTTCATCCCCGCTTAGGGCTTTTGTGCTGCGTCGTCCCAAGCTTGATGAGCTTGAGGACTTGGTGGGAGTCTCTGTTGCCACCAGCAAGTCGGATCAATCCGAAGCGGTTCAAGCTTGATTGACGACTTCGCGCCATCGTCAACCTTATCGCGCATAGTCACTTTTTGAACCATCCGTTCTGTTCTTGCATGGCCAGTTGATCATTCCTCAGGGATTAAATTCTCAACATGCCTGATTCCTGTTGTCCACCGGATCACCGTGTTGCCATCGACGAGCGTTACGGCGCCGCTGCCTTGGCGCAAGAACCTTGTCTTTGCACAGCGGTGCCATTTGACCCTGCACTTCTTAGGGTCATTCCTGAAGAGGTCGTCAGCCGTGATTACGGCTGTGGCGACCCCACCCGTTGGGTTCGTCCTGGGGATCGAGTCCTCGATCTCGGCAGTGGTAGCGGCAAAAACGCTTTTATTTGCAGCCAGCTTGTTGGCGCTGAGGGATCAGTCCTGGGTCTCGACCGCAATCTCAACATGCTCGATCTGGCGAATGGTGCCTGCCCACAGGTGGCCAGCCAAATTGGCTACAGCAACGTCTCATTTCGCAGGGCTGAAATCGATCAGCTCGCCCGGGACCTTGATGGGCAGCCGTTGTTAAGTGATGCCTGCATTGATGTGGTGCTTAGCAACTGTGTCCTCAACCTGGTGCAGCCCTCGCAGAGACCTCAGCTGCTCCAAGAAATCAGGCGAGTGACGGCTCCCGGGGGGCGTCTTGCCATCAGCGACATTGTTTGCGACAAGCCAGTTCCTGTGGTTATGCAGCAGGATTCCGAGCTGTGGAGTGGCTGCATCAGTGGCGCTTGGCTCGAAGGGGAGTTCTGTTCTGCTTTCGAGGATCTTGGATTCCGCAATGTCTCGCTCGTCGATCGCCAGGAAAAGCCGTGGCAGGTGCATGCAGGCATTGAGTTCCGATCAGCCACCCTGATCGCTGAACTTCCATGCTGCTAGCGCTAAATGTCTTCAAGGCTGGTGGCTTTTAAGGCAGCCACTGCTGCCTCAAGATCCACGTCATCACGGATGACCACTTGGCCAATGGCGGTGGGAAGCACAAAGCGGACACGACCGTTTTGCACCTTTTTGTCGCGCAGGATTGCCGTTCGAATGGCGTCGGCATCGAGCTCAGGAGCTTGCCAAGGCAAACCGCAGCATTTAAGGAGCTCCAGCTGGCGGTGCTGCTCTGCGGCACTCCATAAGCCAAGGCGCTGACTCAGCAGGCCGGCGGCATGCATGCCGATGCCAACGGCTTCGCCATGGAGAAAATGCCCATAGCCCGTGAGTGTTTCAACCACATGGCCCAGGGTGTGGCCGTAGTTGAGGATCGCCCGCAGGTTGCCTTCCTTTTCGTCGTTGGCGACCACTCGAGCCTTGGCCGCTGCCGAACGGCGCAAGATCTTTTGCATCAGTGTTGAGCCGATGCCCTCCAGGCTGTCCAGCGGCCCATGAGCTTCAAGGGCTTCAAACAACACCGGATCACCAATGACGCCGTATTTGATCACTTCGGCCATACCAGCGCGCACCTCCCGCGAGGGCAGGGTTTCCAGAGTGGTCGAATCAATCAGAACCAGGCGCGGTTGATGAAAGGCCCCGATCAGGTTCTTGCCCTTGGGATGGTTGACGCCAGTTTTGCCACCAATGGAGGCATCCACCATCGCCAGCAGGGTGGTGGGCACTTGGATGACAGCGATCCCTCGCAACCAAGTGGCTGCTGCAAACCCCGTCATGTCACCTACGACCCCGCCACCGAGGGCCAGCATCAGCGAGCTGCGCTCGAGCTGCATGGCGTAGGCCTTGTCATGAATCAGGGCAATGGTGGCTGGCGTTTTTTGCTCTTCGCCGGCTTCAACCACCAGCAGATCAGCTTCAAACCCAGCGGCATTGAGTGATCCGCTCACCCTGTTGCCGTAGTGGTCAGCGACCACGGGGTTAGACACCACCAGAATCTTGGTGCCCGTCCGAATGCCAAGCGCCTTCAGGCGTTCACCGACTTGCTGCAGCAAGCCTTGGCCGATCGCAATGTCATAGGGGCGGGTGAGCTCCACCTTCACGGTTGTCATCGCGCCGCCGCTGTCCATCGACACCACAGAACCAGAGCTTCTGAATGTATGGCCTGTTTGGCTCACAATGCGCAGGCAGCGAACCG
>NZGD01000289.1 GCA_002690925.1 Rhodopirellula sp. | reverse complement strand
ATCAGTTCTTGTACGGAAAATATGGTGGCACCATCGACTTGGTATACGGCTACCAATACATGCGATTGGATGAAGATCTTTCGATCTTCAGCACATTAACTAATCTGGACACGAGCGGCTCAACCCCCGTCGGAAGTATTATCGACGTGAACGATTCATTCGAAGCGATCAGCGAGTTCCATGGAGCCCAAATCGGATTCGCGTCGCGTTATCGTGAGCGATGCTGGTCTTTCAACTCCCTAATTAAGTTCGGATTTGGCTCACTAAATCGAATCGCCAAACGCAGCGGGACAACATCCACCACCGTTGGAGTTGATACCGCGGTCACGAACGAAGGACTTCTCGTTAACAATAACAATTCTGGCAAAATCTCAGACCGCACCTTCGGCTGGATTCCCGAATTGGACGTATCCATTGGCTATCGCATCACGCCAAAGCTGGACGCGACATTCGGATATAACCTGATTGCGATGACGGATGCCGTGAGAGTCTCGGGCACCATTGATCCAGACTTGGCAGTAAACAGCAGTTCGAATTCCCCGCGTGTTCCGAGCCCTGGCATGCAGTACAGCACCTTTTATATTCAGGGGATTCACTTCGGCTTACAGTACGGCTTCTAGCCCAACTTTGTAACCGCCGCGTCGAGACAGCACATTGAATCAGCAACCCGATCGTTTTTGTGATGCTCCAATCTCTCGGCTCATGGGTTTCGAGGTTGACGCGGGTGGCATAGGTGAGGCTCGCGTTTCACTCAATTGCGGCTCTCACCTCCACAATCCGATGCAGCGGGTCCACGGCGGTGCGATAGCGGCTCTCGCCGATGCGGCAATGGGTATCGCTTTTGGCAGGACCCTGCTTGATAACGAAGATTTCTCAACTATCGAAATGAAGGTCAACTACCTTCGACCGGTCAAAGATGGCGTAATCACGGCGGAAGCCAGCGTTTTGGAACGCGGGTTAAGGATAGGTTTTGTCGAGTGCACTATCCGAAACGCGAAAGGCAAACGCGTCGCAACGGGCACCTGCACGTGCACTGTCATCAGCAATTGAGGAGAATCTGCACCAGCGAGATCAGATGGGCGGGCTTTTGTTGGAGCAAGAAATAAACGCGAGATCTGAGCGTGGCTTTGACTGCCCCGCCTCACTCACGCTCCAGATGACAACATCCTTCCTACCTCGCAGATTAAACGACGAGATGGCGAAGAGAAAACCAATGTCTTTTTGCAGGGTTCCCTTGCATGGGGGATTGCGGACCCAAAATGTCCCACGTCTGTGATCAACGATATGGCCCGTGAGGAAATTGACGAAGGTTTCCGTTACGGCAAGATTCACGCTCAAAATCAGTACTGTTTAGGACAACCCTGCTCAAAATTTCGCACTTGAGCGTAAGTTTTTTACGCGGCTGACCTGCGAGCTTCAATCCCTTACTGCGAGACTCGTGTTGTGCACGAAATAGAGCTTCTGACAAACGCTGATGATCCGCGTCTGGAAAGTTACCGAAATTCACGGTGGAATCGGCAACCCGATGCAACAACAGATGACTTCATTGTGGAGGGCCGATACTGCGTTGAGCGTCTGCTGCAGAGCGATTACGAAGTCGATTCCGTCCTTGTTGCAGAGGGTAAATCAGTTGAGATTACTGGCATTCTCAACCGAGTGGTGCCAGTCTATTCACTACCTACAGCAGAAATACGCAGACTTGTCGGCTTTGACTTCCATAGGGGTATCATGGCCTGCGCGAAGCGTCCGGCCTTCAAGTCGATGGTCGCGTTTGAGCAAGAAATCGCAGAACCCGAGATCACAATCGCTCTGCTTGGTTTGTGCGAACGCGAGAATGTCGGCAGCATCATGCGAACTGCTGCAGCATTGGGGGTCGAGCGTGTCCTGCTTGGCCCCAACACAGCCGACCCATTTGCCCGTCGCACCATTCGCGTCAGCATGGGCACGGTGTTTCGATTGAAACTCTATGAACTCTCTGATCCGATAGCCCAACTGCCAGATCTTGCAGCTCGTCATGATTTGCGTACGATCGTTACGACTCTGAATCAGAACGCCACCCCGCTACGCGACTTCCACCTCACGCGGCAGTCAGGGATCCTGATAGCCGGTAACGAAGCAGAAGGCGTGTCGGAGGAAGTTCAAAAGATAGCTACAGACCAGGTGATCATCCCCATGAGTTTGGGGACAAACAGCTTGAATGTTGCAGTCGCTACTGCAATCTGCCTACATGACTTGAGCAATCAGCTGAATTACCGATGGGATCTGTGACGCGGTCCGGCGAACCATTAAACAAGTTCACCTAAACAAGTTCACCTAAACGAGTTCACCGCTCTCAAGCATGGAAAGTTCAGCTCCATCAAGGAAACTGACCAGTGATTTGGAGCGATAGGGCTGCTGCAATTTGCGAACAGCTTTACTCTCGATTTGACGCACGCGTTCGCGAGTCACCTGAAAAATCCTGCCGACTTCTTCAAGAGTGTAAGTATACCCGTCAGCAAGGCCATATCGTAGCCTGAGGATCTCGCGTTCACGATAGTTGAGAGTTTCCATCGCCGCATCAATTTGCGTTTTCAGTGCATCGCGATTGGTTTCCATCAACGGATCGTCATCACGATGATCTTCCAAAAACTCACCAAATACACTGTCTTCCTGATCTCCGATGGGCTGATCAAGCGAAAGCGGCTGCCGGCTCATTTTAAGAATGACTCGGGTGTCCTCAATCGACAACCCACTACGCTCACAGACTTCTTCAGTAGTCGGTTCGCGACCAATCTCTTGGACAAGTTCACGAGTGATCTGGCGTACCTTGTTCATGGTATCAATCATGTGGACAGGTACACGGATGGTTCGACTTTGGTCGGCAATGGCACGAGTGATGGCTTGGCGTATCCACCAAGTTGCATAGGTACTGAATTTGTAACCGCGAGCGTGCTCGAACTTATCGACAGCTCGCATCAGTCCCGTATTACCTTCCTGAATCAAATCAAGAAAAGAGAGTCCTCGATTTCGATATTTCTTAGCGATCGAGACAACCAGTCTCAAGTTACCAGCGGAAAGAACTCGCTTGGCCGCATCATAGTCTTCGCGAAAACCGTCACATTGGGAGATCCGTCGGCGGAGTGTGATTGGCGACTCGTAGGTCAAACGCATCAAATAACGCAGTTCGCTACGCAGTTCGTCGCCTGAAGGCATGCCGGGTACAGCCATAGCATCAGCATTCGCGAGCATGACCTTGATTTCATCCATGCGTTCGGAGGCATGTCGAAGTTTTTCAAATAGCGGCTGAAGTTTTCCTGTACGCAGGTTCATTTCTTCGACGAGTCGAACTGCCTTGTTTCTACGGATAACCAAGTTTTTCCAAGCAGCCCGCCTTTGACGCATTGGCAGTTTTCGATTGATTGCATTCAGATAATCACTGCGGTTTTGCTTCAACAGATACTGCAGCGTTCGTACATTTGGCACGATTCTGAGCATGATTGCTTTCTTCTCAACCGCGTTCGTCACGCTGACTTCGATCGTACGATCGAGTCGCAATTGCTTATCGCGAACCTGTTCCAATAGTTTCAAAGCACCCTGCAGCAGGAAATCAGTGGCAAGCATCGAGTGACGATATCGATCCCGTGTGCATTCAATCTGCTTGGCAGCAGCAACTTCCTGATCTCGAGTCAGGAGTGGGATCTGTCCCATTTGCATGAGGTACATGCGAACGGGATCCTCTGTCGGATCCGCAGTGGCGTCATGACGACGCCGACCTCGGTCATCGTTAGTAGTTTGATCCTCATCATGAGCCTCAGCAAATTGCTGTCCCATGACACGTGTACGTCTTGAATTGGACTCATCAGCGTCGAATGCATCATCTTGCAAACTTCTTCGGCTAAGCTTCTTTGCCATCGTCGGTTCCTCGAAACCCGTTTCATATCTGTCGGACAGGTTTGGGGGAGACCAAGCAGGCGTAGTGCCGCAACTCTCTGAAGGGGAGGCGTAAATCATGGCAAACTGTTGTGTGCTAATAGGTTGCGTGAAAAGTGAACCGAGATTTCATCCCCCCGGACGTTGCTTTTCCACCTCAGCCAAGCGTTGCCAAAAGTCAACAACTGTGGATTCGGTGAATCGCTCGCAGAATGACGATAGGCGTCATTTTCTGCCTCGGTGTCCAACACTAGGTCACTTTGCGTGCTCTACCCGCTTTGTCCCCATGGATTTACACTTATCTTTTGGTTCGGCAGGTCGGTCCGTATCATTCACGCGTCCTAACACAACCTCGATCCAGCCCCTTCATGTGCTGTCGTACATGCGTTTAGATGCGCAACAGGTCGGAAGGGTTCCTTTTTCCAGGTTTGGTCACCATAGAAACTGATGAGTTTATTCCGCTATGGAATCTGACCCCCCAAACACCGATGATGCCACTCTCGACTGGCTCGATACGACTCGTTTCAGCGATCCAGAGCGAGTAAAAAGCGATCTCCGGGCCATCTGGAACTCTGGGGCCTCGCCTGAATTGCTGCATAGTCTGCGTTTAGGTTTAGCCGCTCATCTTGATCAACTCGATGACCGGGACGAAACAATCCGCCATCTGAGCCGGTTTATCGATTCCAGTCCGGATGCCGTCTCGTTGCTTGCTTTATTCCAAAGAGACTCCGAAGCGTTACCAGCTCTGCTGCAAGTGTTTGCCACGAGTAAAGCCCTCGCGAATCGCCTGATTTCAGATCCAGAAACCTTCGATCTGATCCGAGCCAGCGATGGAATGCCGGCATCTCGCGAGATGCTCATTGATCAACTGCTGACAGAATTACGGGATCTGGAGCAGCCCAATCGGGCGGCTCTGGTCATTCGCCGCTTTTCATCCCGGGAAATACTTCGCATCGCCTATGGCGAATTTGTTCGTGGTGCAACACCTGAACGAATTGGCCGTCAAATCGCCGTCGTGACCGATGCCGTCATCGAAGCAGGGCTCAACTTCACTCTGCAGCGACTTGCAGAACGTCGCGGAATGCCGCAACGCCCCGATGGCACGACCCCAGAGCTTACGGTCATCGGCCTTGGACACCTCGGTGGGGAAGAGATGGGTTATGGGTCATCGATCAAGCTCGTATTTCTTTATGATTCGATCGATAACCAAAATGTATGGCACCGAGATTTTTACAACACCGTTGTCAATGACCTACTTACCCTGCTGCGAGGCGACGAATCACGCAACGACGGGATGGACATTGATCTTCGCGAAGGCCCACGATACGAAGTAGGAGTACATATTTGCAGTTTCCGTGAAGCTTTGCGGATCTACGAAACGGCTGGGCGAACTTGGCAAAGGCTGAGTTTCGTAAAAGCTCGCGTCGTCGCTGGCTCGCAAAAGCTCGGTCAGGTATTCCTGAGTCGCCTTGAACCTTGGGTTTACCGTCGTTTCATGAGCCGCGTCGAGATTGCAGAGATCCGAACACTGAGGAACAAACTTGAAAAGTCACTTTCGAATGAATCAGACGCTCGTGAAGATATTGGGCGGAGCCCCGGCGGTCGCGATGATCTCGAGCTTACCGTCGAGTTTTTACAGCTGTTACATGGCGGTAATCTTGGCAGCGTACGCTGTCGCAATACCTACGATGCCATTTTTTCGCTCGAGCAAGCTGGCTGCCTGACTCATCAGGAGGCAACGCTTCTGTCGGAAAACTACGCCCGACTTTGCCGACTTCAGCACCAACTGTCGGTCATGTTCGATCAATCAGGCAGTCTTCTTCCCAGTGAACCCTCGGCTCGCAAACGTCTTGCCTGGCAACTCGGAATCCGTGCAGCCGACGGATCGGGCGGCGACATCGAACGCTTCGAAACTCTTTTGAACGACACGTTCGACAAGAATTGCCGCATGATCAATCATCTGATGCTGGATGCTGCTGGGGAAGGTGATTCGGTCGCATCGGAAACCGAACTCCTGCTTGATCCCAACCCTGACCCCACGTTAGTGGAGAGTACTCTGTCACAACATGGCCTGGTGAATCCACAGCGGGCCATGGAAAACCTGGCAGCTCTTAGTACAGAATCTGTGCCATTCCTTTCGCCTCATCGCTGCCGTCACTTCCTGACATCGATTGCCCCCGCCTTGCTGACTGAAGTGTCACGCACCCCCGCCCCCGACGCGACACTTGCATCGCTCGTGGCAGTCACTGACTCACTAGGCGCCAAGGCAACACTTTGGGAACTACTTGGCAGCAGCCGTCCCACAATGGAATTGATGGTGCGACTTTGCGCCACTACGCCCTACCTGAGTGGCATTCTCACCAATAACCCCGGCATGATCGACGAGCTCATCGATTCACTGTTGATGAACCGCATGCCCTCGGCTCAACGCCTCGACGCACATTCTATTGCTGTATGCCGCGGCGCAAACGACATCGAACGCATTCTATGGACGTTTAAGAACAGTGCTCATTTGAACATTGGTGTGCGCGACATACTTGGAAAAGACACGCTGGAGGCGACTCACCAGTCCATCGGCGATACCGCAGAGGCGTGTGTTCGTCGCATGATCGAACATGAACAGGAATCTCTGGCCAATCAATATGGCGACCCATGTGACGACGAAGGTAACCCTGCTGAACTCATTACGCTTGGCTTGGGAAAACTTGGTGGACGTGAACCGAACTACCACAGCGACTTGGATGCCATTTTTCTTTATTCGTCAAATGGAGAAACAAAACGGCGAATGGGCGGTCACCGCGCAACCCTGACCAACCAACAGTTCTTTAACCAACTGACACAGCGAGTCATCACGCGAATTAACCAGCCCGGCCCTGATGGTCGCCTCTACGAACTCGATTCACGCCTACGTGACACGGGAGAAGAAGGCGTTTGGGCCATGACGCTTGAAGATTTCAGAGCGCGTTTCCGAGAAAACACCGCACCGCTGTGGCAGCGTCTGGCACTCTGCAAAGCACGGTCCATTTCTGGATCACGTGAATTACGGAGGGAAACAGACGAGGCCATTGCCGCGATCATTCGAAATACCGACTGGAAGCCTGAGATGGCAATTGAAATCCGGGAGATGCGTGAACGAATGCAACAAACGGCGACACAAACCAACCTGAAACGCGGCGAAGGTGGTACCGTCGACATCGAATTCGTTTCCCAAATGCTGACCCTACGGCATGCTCAGGAATCACCTCAAATTCTCCAAACAGGAACCACCGGCGCACTGCTGGCGCTTGCCAATGCAGGGCACCTGAGTGATCAGGAATCAGTGACTCTCATCAATGGATATCGGACTCTCCGCAGAATCGAAGCAAATCTTCGACTCATGGACACCACTGCGAGACATGAGTTACCTGATGATCCGCACCTCATGAAAAATCTGGCGTTCCTGATGAACGAATCAGATCCTGAGATGATCGTCGCACAGTGTGTTCAAACAAGACACAACAATCGAATAGTCTTCAATCAAATTTTTGATCGGGCCAGCAGCTAACGTTAACATTGATCTCGTCCGGCCCGTGAGTTGCATTTTCCCCATACCGATAAATACCCCGTGACATTCTTTACCCGGCATTACCGACTTCCAGTAGTCTGGCTATTCCTGTTGGCTACGAATACAACATTGGCTCAGGCCAAACCACCAAACATTGTGATGATTCTGGTTGATGACATGGGCTATGGTGACGCCCAGTGCTACAACGTGGCATCCAAAATCCCAACTCCTAACATCAACCAACTCGCCCGTGACGGCATGCGTTTCACTGATGCGCATGCTGCCGGGCCCCTGTGCCACATGTCTCGGTATGGCCTGATGACTGGGCGTTTTCCTTTCCGCACCGACGTATCGCTGTGGCGTAACCATCCTTTAATCGAAGCAGGCCAAACCACCATTGCCAGTCTGCTTGCGAACAAGGCTTACCAGACTGCAATGGTTGGAAAGTGGCATCTTGGCTTTGAAGAGAATGGTTATGATCGACCACTTCCTGGTGGCCCAGTCGATCACGGTTTCCAGTCCTTCTTTGGCATCCGCGCTTCGACTGACATCCCACCCTATTTTTACATCCGAGGCAACCGCGCTGTCCTACCACCGACTGAAAATATCGAGGCACGAAACACAGAAGGTTGGAGCAAAATCCAAGGTGAATTCTGGAGAGCAGGTCGAATCGCGCCCGACATGGAACTCAAAGATGTACTTCCTCGCTTCACAGATGAAGCCATTGGAGTGATCGAGCAACACGAGAAAAAGTCCGCTGATAAACCGCTATTTCTCTACTTGGCATACCCAGCTCCGCACACCCCCTGGCTACCAGCGGAACCATTTCGTGGCAAAAGTGGCGCGGGCATGTACGGTGAATTCACAATGATGGTCGATCACATGATCGGACGTGTGCTGAAAGCTCTCAAGCAAGCCGAAATGGCTGAAGACACTCTGGTTATCTTTTCCTCCGACAATGGTCCCGTCTGGTATGAAGAAGATGTCGAACGCTTCGACCATGACAGTTCAGGTGGACTGAGAGGAATGAAGGCTGACGCATGGGAGTGCGGCCATCGCATGCCATTCATTGTCCGTTGGCCGGGTAAAGTGAAGCCCGGCACGGTGAACAATCGGCTGATCTGCTTTACCGATCTCTTGGCGACATTTGGTGAACTGGTCGGAACAGAACTGTCGCAGGACGCCGGGCCAGACAGTTTCAGCTTCTACAAAACGCTTCTGGGGAAATCCCAGCCTGACCGCCCCACACTCGTGATTAAGAGTGGCAGTGGTGCAATGACCGCTCGACAAGGCCCATGGAAACTGATCACACAACTCGGGTCCGGCGGTTTTTCAAAACCGAGTCGCATCAAAGCGAAACGTGGAGGCCCAGCGGGACAGTTGTACAACCTTGATGACGATCTCGGCGAACTCAACAATTTGTATGACCAGAAGCCCGATGTCGTAGCAAGAATTTCCGCTGAGCTTCAACGCATCCAAGAAAACGGTACGAGCCGCCTGCCAAAGATTCAGTAGCCAAACTTCAAGAGTGCCGAGGCGTCAACCTACTACACCGTGAGCCGTCTGGCTTAACAAAGCTGATATCTCAATCACACGTCTGTTCGTCAGGACCAACATTCACCTCGATCAATCCCGACGGATCGAACAACCGAGTTGCTCACTTGACTTTCTCGCCATCCGTCAGTTCGCGAATACGCACTTTCTTCCACGAGACGCTGAACGGTCCAGTTCCAGACTTGATCGAGTGAACCTGCAAACCAATGAATCCTGACGCGTCCCGATCATCTTTAAAGTCTGCGACGGGAACACCGTTCACCGAACTGCGAATTCGACTGCCTTGAGCGACGACGCGAAACGCATTCCATTCGCCAGCTTTATAAACAGCCTGCTTTTCAGCGGCTTTGACGGTGGAGTCCAGCCACCGCGTTCGCCGCCCTTCATCCCAGAAATTACCCGCACAACCATTTTCACGATTTGTTTTGGACGTAATTTCGCATTGGTAGCCGTACACTTCTCCCTTTTCTCGCATGCGGTTGGGCTTTGACTCCTGCGGTGTCTCCTTCGTGTACTGATGGCTCCGTATCTGCACACCCGAGTTCAGTTCAGGGTCACACCGCACCTCGAACTCCAAAACAAAGTCAGAGTACGGCCCCCGTGTCAGGAAAGTGTTCTTTCCTGGGCCAGTCGTGCCCGTAATCACACCATCCTCGATGACGTAAGTTGCCCCACCACCAACCTTCGTCCAATCCTTCAAGGTACTCCCCTCAGACAACTCCACCCAGTCAGCTGCCGAAACATCAAGGGAACCGACCATGATCAACAACGCACTAAAAACAAATCTCATTCTTGGACCTCAAAACTACGGGAAATCAAGCTTGTTATCCTACTCTATCCCGTCGCTTGAATCAGTCTGCGTGTACGCAAAATTGCGGTATTCAGGTCCAAAGGGCCATACGCTCACCCCGCAAACCACCACTGAGCCAAATTTGACTGCCAAGCAGAAATCGTCCCGAGTCAATCCTCGGCGAGCCCTCTCAGACTCATGGGCATGCGGTAACGAACCCATGCAGGAAGAACAACGCGAGCGATTTCCGGATGCCCGATCGATGCCTTGATACGATTCGAAAACAACTTATTGTCAGGCACGACGTGGTCAAAATCACACCAAGGAATAAAGAGGGGAGGATGGCCAAAACGGAAAGGAAATGCGATCGAAATCTGCAGCCCCTCATCAGTACAAGTAAATGACAATACCGAATGATAATTAACAGGCCCGATGCGTGCAGTACGCATCCACGCTCGCTCACCTGTTACGGGATGATCTAGCCGATAGTCAGCGGCAAGCCGGCCCCATCCACTGACACTTGCCAAGATCCAACACAAGACGGCGGCAGCAAGCGGTAGCAAGAGAAGATAATAAAGCGAACCATCGTGCATTCTGAAAATACCATCCAACACTACAGCGATTTGCGGAGCATCACTCATTAATGAAGCAAGCCACTCAGCACCGCGAATGACAGCAGACGAGAAAACAGTAACATGCAGGGGATAGTAACACTGCGAACAGGAACCTAACTGACTATGTCTCGAACTTCGTGAAGATCATTTTTCCGGCATTAGTCTGAAGAGTACTTGTAACCCGCACCTCTAACTCGTCACCAATTCGATCCCGAGCGCCTTCGATAACCACCATCGTGCCATCATCGAGATAGCCGACACCCTGTTCAGGGCCTTCACCTGCCTTGATCACCTTGAGCTTGAAAATCTCATCCGGAAGGAAAACGGGACGTAATGAATTACTGATTTCATTCAGGTTAATCACATCAACGCTGTGCAACTTGGCAACCTTATTCAGGTTGAAGTCACCGGTAACAACTTTCCCTTCCAAATGCTTTGCAAGCAGAACCAACTTGAGGTCAACGGTCTGACCAGCGAGTTCCGGCAACTCACGATCAAAAATCATGAGATCTACGTTTTCGTCAGCCCGCATCCGGTTCAACACATCCAATCCGCGACGCCCCCGGATGCGCCGCAATTTATCTCCACTATCAGCAATGGCTTGTAATTCGCTTAACGCGAAACGCGGCATGATCAATTGATTATCAAAAACCCCTGTTGATACAAGATCTGCGATGCGACCATCAATCACAACGCTTGTATCCAATACCAACGGCTTGAATCCTTTCACCTCTCGGACAAACTCCACATAGGGAATCAAAAAGCGAAAGTCATCCTTGGTTTGCAACAGGACGCTCGTGCAGACGTAACACAACACCAATGCAATCACCAACTGGACCGTCAACGGCGTGACGTTGAAGGTCTGCTGCAATAGTGGCGCCAGGGCAATCGAGAACACATAAGTGAGAAGAACACCGACCAGAACACCAAAGTAAACCGATGTGATCGTGTCGATCCGTTTTCGCGGTGCGTAGATATCACCAATCACGACTACCAAAGCGAGCGACATTACACCCGTGAAAACCAACCAAGGCATTGCCTCATTGGAATTCGCCGCGTTCAGCGACGCATTGATGATCGCTGAAACACCGCCCGCGCAAAGCAGAAAAACGCAGCGGAGAATAATGAGATCCATCGTATAAATGCCCGATCGATATGAAATAATGAAATCGAGGCAGCAAATGGTTGCCCAGCGGCGGATAAACGCTTCGCCCACGACCACTCTAGGTTAGTAGCGGACCAGACTCCATAGGTGTGCCCCTGTTTCCTGTCGTTACACAGAAGACGTCTTGTATCTTACCCGACCAGTAGCACCAAGGAACCCACCAAGCCCCATGAACCGCCCAAAAGGCAAGCAAGCCCCCCTAGAAACGAACCAACCGTTTCCCCAGTTGCTGCTGGTAGCCCTCCACTCCTGGAACCATCAAGGCTCAAAAAAGAACGACGAACACCGTGAAGGGCATTCGATGCGAAGATCTACGTCCCTTTTGACAACCAACGACTGAAAGGTCCGTCGCTTGAAGAAGCATGCTCTAGGGTGCACCATCTACCGTCGTGATCGTTGGCTCCGCAACTGCTGGGGCGAGTTCTTCTACCCTGGGTTCAAAGGAGTGGGATGTCATCAAAGAGTCACCCAAAGTGAAAATCACAAAAAGCCCAACAAAGACGAAAGATCCAATAAAAATGATCGCGTTGAATGGTTTATCAGCCAGCATGTGCATGAAAAACGCCATCACCAGCACCGCCTTCACGGTCGCAATGAACATGACCGTCGCTACCTCGAAAGCTCCAAAGTCAAAGCTAGCTTGAGCAACCGTGATTACGGTCAGAAACGTCAATGCGAAAAAAACCACCAGTAAGGTTTGCACCGACATTGGGTGCGCAAAATCGTGACCGTCAGAGGAGTGGCCATCTTCAGAGTGTGCGTGGGAAGACATGTTACAACCAGTTTGCGTTCGTTGAGCGGGTTTCGGTTACCGGATCAGGTAAAGAAGTGGGAACAAGTAAATCCAGATCAAGTCGACAAGGTGCCAATAAAGGCCAACATAGTCGACAGGACCGAAGTACTGCCGGTTGAAGTCTTGGCGTACAGCACGAACCAGCAACCAGACCAAAACACCAATCCCGGCGAGAATGTGAATGGCATGAATTCCCGTCATACAGTAATAAATACTGAAGAAGACACCGGCCGTTGTCGGAGTCATCACATCAATTTCAGTGGTCGTGATCGCGCCAAGAATCGCACCGTCTCCCGTGACCGTTGATGTCCCAGCCGCCGCCGTCTGCTGCTCAAGCGCATTCAAGCCGCTTACGACCCCGACGTTGGTCGGGTCCGTCGCCAGAATCTCGAGCACGCTTTCATCGACGGGAATCATTGCTCCTGAAGCAGCGATGGCCGGTGCGGCATCGGCCGCTGCCGACTCTTCCGCTTCAAGCATGACCGAAGCCGTCGCCAAACCGTTTGGGTCGGCGTGGACATCAACGTGGTCAGCGGACTCCTCTCCACTCTCCAAAAACGTCCCCAATCCCACACCAACGAAAAAGCACAAGCACACGACTGACAGTGGTTTTGCGATGGCGAACTGAAACTTATTACCAGTGACAGCACTCACAACAAGCCAAACCAGAACCCCCGCCAACGCCAGTGCGAATGGGGCACAGATATAAGCAAGGTAAGGAGGATGCCCTGCAGGGTCGGGGTGAGGATTGCTTGGATCGTAGGCAAACAAACCGGCGGGCAGGAGCCCCATCCCAAATTTGTGCGAATACTCAATCGCCTTGACGCCCAGGAAAATCATCGCGCAAGAAAGCGTCGCGGCCAAGGTTCCGACCAACCCCTTGTGCTGCTCCAACTGCGAACACCTCACGGCCCACGCCATCGTCAGGGAACTGAACAGCAGCACGCCAGTGTTGATCGCGCCAAGTTTGGTATTCAAGAACTGGCTGCAGCCCTCAAAAACCTCGGGACGCAGGGCCCTGAAAATGGCGTAAGCACAGAACATCCCACTGAAAAACAGCACCTCAGTTACGAGGAACAGCCAGATCCCCAGCTTGCCGCTGTCGAATTGCTGCTCCGGCGTATCAAAATGGTGTGCCAAGAATGGCGGGTGGTCATGGTCATGACCATGCTCGTCGTGCCCAACCTCAGGGCTGGCTTCGATGGTTGACATGTTACTTGGAGAGTGAAAAAGGAAGTGATGTTTTCATGGCCCCTGACAACTTAGGGGCTGACCAGCTAATTGGAGTCTTCAGCATGCGCCGGAGCGGGTTTCGGCTGCTCTTCGGGAATGACTTCCCGCTTCGGCTCGACCGTCACGTACCGCTCCTCATCAGCTTCCCACTCGAGATCGCTGAAATCGTACGGATCGCCAACTGCCGGAGCACGCTCAAAGTTGTAAAACGGTGGAGGACTCGTGCAATGCCACTCTAAAGTTGCTCCACCCCAAGGGTTGGCAGGCGCTTTTTTCCCGCATGCCAGACCGAACCTTGAAAATGCACCAACTGATCGCAGCAGCACGAACAGGGCAACCAACAGTCCAAATCCTAGCAGCATGGACCCGTATGTGCTCATCTGGTGGAGACCAGCGAACTCAGGGTCGTAGGTAGCATAGCGGCGGGGCATTCCGCGGCTACCAAGGATGAACTGCGGCAGGAACGTGAGGTTGAAACCCGCAAAAACGAGGAAGGCGGACAGGCGTCCACCTGCTTCGCTGTACATTTTACCGAACATTTTCGGCCACCAATGAAATACACCGCCCAGGAATGCCACCAGAGTGCCCCCGACCATTACGTAGTGGAAGTGAGCAACCACAAAGTAAGTGTCGTGAAGGTGCATATCCGTCGCAAGCGTTCCGAGGTGCAAACCAGTGAGGCCACCGATTGTAAACAGGAAGATAAAGCTAAGGGCGTAACACATCGGCGTCGTCAGGCTGATCGAGCCTTTGTACATCGTCGCAAGCCAGTTGAAAACCTTGATTGCCGATGGGACGGAAACCGTAAAAGTCAACGCGCTGAAGATGATGGTCGTCAGCGAACTCATCCCGGCTGTGAACATGTGATGGCCCCACACGAGGAAGCCCAACAATGCAATTGCAATTGAAGAGTAAGCAATGAACCGATATCCGAAAATTCGCTTGTGGCTGTGCACGCTAATTAGGTCACTGATAATCCCAAATGCAGGGAGGATCATGATGTAAACGGCGGGATGACTGTAGAACCAGAAGAAATGCTGAAATGTGACGGGGTCACCATTGTATTCGGGATCGAAAATTCCGATGTGCATGGTCCGTTCCGCGATGAGAAGCAGAAGGGTAATGCCTAGAACGGGAGTTGCCAGTACCTGAATGATGCTGGTCGCGTAAGTCGCCCAAAGAAAAAGTGGCATACGAAACCACGTCATCCCGGGAGGTCGCATCGTGTTGATCGTGACAATGAAATTCAATCCAGTGAAAATGGAACTGAACCCCAAAATGAATGCCCCTGAGGTAGCCAGAATTACCGAACTGTCGGTTGTCGTGCTGTACGGAGTGTAGAAGGTCCAACCGGTATCCAGCCCGCTTGCGCACAATGCAGAGACAAAGAACAGTGCTCCGAACACCCACAGGTAAAAACTGCAGAGATTCAAACGCGGGAATGCAACATCTTTCGCGCCCAACATGACAGGAACCAAAAAGTTACCCAATGCGGCAGGGACACTCGGGATGATAAACAGGAAAACCATGATCGCACCATGAAGCGTGAACACTTGGTTATACCAATTGTTCGCTTCTTCCCCCTGAAACACCATCCCGTCGGGCTGAAAAAGATGCAGGCGAATCAACAGTGCAAGCAAGCCTGCAACCCCAAACGCCAAGGTCACGCCCACGAGGTACATGACCCCGATCCGCTTGTGATCCAGCGTGAAGATCCAACTGAGAATACCCTTCGAATTTGTTAGGTAGTTCTCACTCGGAGTCGGATAACCAGGGTCTTTAACTTGCGAACCTGATGGTAGTGATCCAGCTGACATATCTAAAACCTCTTCAGTCGAAACGCATCACGCGTGCTTCGTATCAATTTCCAGACACTCCGGGTCCCCGACACGCCTGGTCTATCTTCTAATTCATTCTTCAATGTTTGTTTCGTCGTCGTCCGTCACCGGAGCCGCTTTGGGACCGTAGTCCGATACAGTTTTCAGGTATGCGATGATCGACGCAATGTCATCATCCGACAGCTGTCCCTGATAACTTGGCATCACAGGTTGATAACCTTCAACGACTTGTTTCTTGGGGTAAAGGATCGAATTTCTTATATAGTCTTCATCAGCGGTTGCATTCGTACCGTCTGCGAACCGGCGCTGATTACCGTACGACTCCTTGAACGACGGGCCCACGCGTTTGGTCCCATCAAGAGAGTGGCATCCGGCACAACCTCTTTGGTTATATAGCTTCTCACCCCACGCTTCGGGCGTCTGATCTGCCGGCCTCTTACTGACCTTCTCAATCCAGGCGTCAAGGTCTTCCACCGTCTCGTGAACAACAACCACGGTTTGCATGACCGAATGATTTTTCCCGCAGTATTCTGTGCAGTAGAGATCAAAAAACCTGTAGCCGTCTTGAGTGAACTGCCACTTGTCGTAATCCCACACTCCGTCTCCGTTCTCAAACTTTGCCTTCGCGAGTTCTTCGTCAGAAACCCGTTCACTGGCAACATCTGCTTCGAACCACATGTAGTTATATCGTCCTGGGACCACATCCTTTTTCGCACGAAAGGCGGGCACAAAAACACTGTGGATAACGTCACTGCTGCGCATCGACAGTTTCGTTGGCTCATTGGCGAGTATGTGCAATTCCGGATTCATCACACCTTTACCATAGTCCATTGTCCAACCCCACTTGAATGCCTTCAAACCGATGTTGTTGGCACCTTCAGGAACTGTTCGCTGATTCAGGTAACTCCTCGCTCCCATCACAAACATCGCCACAAGGAAAAACGAGGGCAAAATTGACCAAGCCAACTCGAGCGGCGTGTTGTGGGCAGTATTGCTCTCAGCTTTCTGCCCCTTCGGCTTGCAGTACTTCCAACAGAAGTAGAACAGACAACCTGCAATAGGGATAAAGAACAACACGCAAATCCACGTGATGAAAAAGAACAGCCAATCATTCTCAGCAGCGAAAGTCGAAGCCTGCTCGGGAAACCAAGTGAACTTTGAGGCGAGTTGATCACCAAGCAAGTGAGGCATGTTGTTCATTAGTGCAAACATTGCGATTTAAAATCAGTAATAAAAATGGATGATTGTCGAGCGTTTCAGGACTCAACCAGTTCCAAGCTCTTGTTTCGTTTTCTCGGGATCGTTTCGAGCGTTCTTCAGTTTGGGCAGTGCTTTGCGACCAATCCAATAGGGTGCAAGGCATGCGATCATCAAGCCGACGGTGCCTGCCCCGGCAAGCCGCATAATCTGCCACGCCTGAGGCACATAACTGTTACTGTCCGGGTCATAACTGAAACACCACAACAAAACCTGATCAACCGGTGTGCCAACTGACCCCTCTCCAGCTTCGACCAATGCCTTCTTCAAATCTGCTGGCGGGAAGTCAACAGTGAGCGAATACCTCGTGATGACTCCAGTTGGCGAAACAAACGCCAGCATCGCCGGGTGGTAGTACTCGCCACTTTTCGAATCGTAGGTATAACGAAATCCCAGGTTGTCGGCTAAACGCGTGATGATCGACTGATCTGCCGTACAGAAAGCCCAACCCTCGTCCGCCGAAGGTTGTGTTCGCCGCAACATGTCAATGTACTTCGCCTTGGTCTTCGCCGCCGTCGCGGGTTTTTCCTTCGGATCGATGCTAACCGTCAGAAGTTGAAAATCTTGGCCGATCTTCAGGTCTAGCTTTCCTAGCGACTTCGTCAGCTGATCCAATTGCACACTGCACAGCATTGGGCAACCACTGTAATTCAATGTAATAATGGTCGGCTTGTTCCCATCAATGAAATAGCCAGACTCGACACGTTCGCCGCGTGAATCTCTCATTGGCAGATTGAGCTGTATCCGCCCACCGAGCTTCTGCTCGATTTTGACTTCACTCACCTCGCGAGGGATCCCGTTGTTCAGGACCACATCCGACCCTGACCGGACACCACCCTGCGCAGCGGCATCCCTGCTGTCAGCTGTCCCTATCGCTGTCAGGATAACTGCGAGCAAACAAACAACCAAAGGTTGATTGACTCTTCCGTTCGTGAGCTCAGGTTTCGTCACTGCCGCTCTTTTTACGTGTTTCGGACTCGGAAATGATGACACTCATGGCGCTTTCGATTGGGATCACAAGGTTGCCCGTCTCAGCATCCACCCCTTCAGGCTTACTAATGTCCTCGGTTTGGGCCTTAAGAGCGTTGTTTTGTCGTGTATAGCTACTGTTCTCCGACGTGCGGGCTAACTGAACGTCCTCCAAATAGTAGTACAGTACTTGAACCGCTAAAGCAGTCACCGCCGTCACCACTATGGATGCAATTCCGACAATGAAAATTCGTTTGACGTTGAGATCGTCGTAGGCAGCCATGGCGAACCATCAAATTCCGAGGTGTCTATTTTCTAAATCAATTATTACCGCTGGCCACTTGGCTGACGCCTGAGGCCCATTTTTCTAAATATTTTCAAACGCGATTGATTCACCCAACCTGGGGTCATGAACCGCGACAACCTTGTTCTGCTGAGCGAGTATCAAACACAATCCCGAAAGCAGTCCCGCCATCCCTACAACGCACATGATGCTCGTGACTACACCCATCACCCCACCAGCATTCCCTTGTTCAACCGATGGCATGATCATGAAGTACACATCCACATAATGCATGATCAGCAAATAAGCACCCCAAGCACATACAAGCCCAGGCTTCCGACGCACGTGTCGGCTCATGGTTCCTGCAAAGGGCAACATCCAGTGAAAGAAGATCAGTACCAAAGCGACACTGCCCCAATTTCCAATCTGCCGGACATAGAACCACTCTGTCTCTTCCGGAATATTGCCATACCAGATCAGCAGATACTGACTGAAGGAGATATAAGTCCAGAAGAACACGAAACCGAAGATCAGCTTTCCAAGGTCGTGATAATGCTCAACAGTTACCTCGTCCCTCATGGCACCCTGTTTTTGCAACACATAACTGGCAACCGCCAAGAGACAGTGGGCGCCCAAGATGCTTCCAGCGAACAGGTAAACACCAAACATGGTCGAGAACCACATTGGCGCGAGGCTCATCACCCAATCGAACGCTGCAAATGTCGTGGTCAGGGAAAACAACATCACAGCTGGTCCACTCCAGTACTGCATTTTATCGGTGATCGCTTTATCACCTGTCTGGTCCTGCCGAATGCTATTCTTGAAGAAGAACAGGGCAAGTGATGTCCACACTGCGAAGTAGCCGATGGTCCGAACAGTAAACCAACCTTCGTTCAACCAACGAAGCTTTTCCAGCCAAACATTGTTGGGCAGTCCATGCTCTGGCCCGTACTCTGGATTGTCCCATCGGTAAAGCGTGCCTTCGCCCGTCCAAAGCGAAGCGATCACGGGAATGAAAAGAATCCCCATGGGAATAACCATTACCATCGCCAATTCGGCGATTCGCCGAACGACGATACTCCATCCCGCTCGGACAAGATGCTGGATCAGGACAAAGAACAGGCACCCCAAGACAATGGTCATGCAGTAAACCGCCGCCGTCAGATAAACCGACATGCCGAAATTCTGCCCGTGCTGTCCAACTCCACTTGCCAAGTACCAGCCGAGCGACATAAGGATGAACCCACCTACGCACAGCGGCAATCGCAATACAGCCAGCGAGGCAGGCAGCATGAACGCGGGGTCATCAGAGGATTTAGGGGCAGGTGCGTTATGTTCGGACATCTGAGTCGTATCGTATTTGGTCGATTAGTTATGAATGGAATCGAATTTCGTCCACATCCGTCATTCAGGTAGAAGCATTCGCCGCATCGGCATCAGCCTTCTCTTTTGCTTCTTTGGCTGCCTTTGCATCAGCATCAGCCTTTTCTTTCAGTGCTTTTTTGACATCAGCTTGCTCTTGAAGAACCTTCGCCCGCTCGGAGTCATCCATATCCTTGAACTGCTCAATCGAAGCATTCTGACTTAGTTGAAGTGCTCTCACATAGGCAACGATCGCCCACCGGTCCCGAGTCTTGATCTGGCCGGCATAACCGGGCATTTTCCGGATCCCGTTGCTGATCGTGCTGAACAATTTCCCTGCGGGATACTTGTCGGCATAGAGAGTTTCCTGGTGCAGCGATGACGGCTGGATCCAGTCAGGCGAAATAATTTTCTGTGCACGCACATTGACCAAGCCGTTGCCAGACCCGTTCATGCCGTGACAGACAGAGCAGTAGATACCAAAATTCTTGCGGCCGTCAGCCAGCACTTTTTCATTCAAGACCAATGGATTCGAGTCAAGCCAAGGAGTTGTCTCCATAACACTGGGCTTTGCTTCCTCCGGGGCCGCGGCATTCTCATCAGCATTGCTTGCTTCAGCCTTACTGGCACTCTGTTTTCCTGCGACTGGCGAACTGTCCTCAGGCTCTTCCCCGGAACCCTTCTTGTCGGCTTCGGCAGCCTCATCATCAGTCAGCTCTTGTGCAGCTTCAGTCTCGCCCTGGAAGTATGGATTCAATCGCCTCACCAGCCGTTCCGCTCGCGAGGGATCAATTGCCGTGAGAGCCTCCATATCAATTCCGGTCATGTAATTCAGGTTTGCCTGCTCCTCACCTCTCGCAACAGTCCCGGGGACGTCCGGACGCATCGCGCGACCATCACGAAAAAGGGTGGAGTACTGCTGCGCGTCCTTGGCGGGGGAGAAGTCCATGTCATAGAAAACATGGAACCTCGGCTGACTGCTGTGGCTGACCCTCATCTTCAAAACGACCAGCAGGGGAATGACCGACAAACCGACTACCAATCCCCACATCATGAAGAAGGGTTTTGGCACTTTATCTGATGAATCATCATCAACCACGGTTTGAACGTAATCTGTTTCGGTGTCGCCGAGCAGCTTTTCGACACCACCACGGTCAAACTGATCGTCTTTGGAGTCGATATAGAGGAAGAACCGGTCGTCGGTCACACGATCAAATCGTGGATCAGTGAAAACAGGATTACTGAATTTAGGCAAGCCATTCAGGGCCCACATGCCAAAGAAGGCACCAAAAGAGGCGAACAGCACTGTTAACTCAAAAGCCACCGGCATGAACGCTGGCAATGACAGAAATGGCTTTCCGGAGATGATGTACGGATAATCAATCGCGTTCATCCAAATCTGCATCACCAAAGCGGTTGCAGTACCGGTTAACCCGGCACCGAGCACAATCCACGGCAAGACCGTGGGTTTAATACCCAGAGCCTTATCAATTCCGTGAACAGGGAACGGAGTGAATGCATCGGTTTTTTGATACCCTGCATCTCGGACCCGTCGACATGCACTAAGCAATGTGTCAACCGAGGTGTACTCGGCGACGACTCCGTGAACTTTCTTTTCGTTATTCTCTGACATCAATTCACAGTTGTAAAAAGCCTGACTTGCGTCAGTGGTTTCCTGACCCGAGCGAACTCGGAACAACTCTTTCCTCTGTACCGGTATTTAGTGATCACCATCGTTCGAAACGTGGTACTGCTTCGCTAACGTCGCCTTGGTTTCCGCCATATTGATGACTGGCATCAATCGGCAGAACAAAAGGAACAATGTGAAGAACAAACCAAACGAACCAATCAACATCGACCAATCTACCCAAGTGGGCGAGAAGTACGCCCAAGCACTCGGTAGATAATCTCTCGACAAACTTGTAACCACGATGACAAATCGCTCAAACCACATCCCAATGTTGACGAAGATGCAGACCAAAACGATCATCCAAGGCGTGGTTCGAAGCTTCTTGAACCAAAACAACTGGGGGCTGATCACGTTACAGGTGACCATGGTCCAGTAAGCCCACCAATATGGCCCGAAAGCACGGTTGGTGAATGCAAATTTTTCTTCTTGCACCTGGCCATACCAAGCAATAAAGAACTCCGTTCCGTAGGCCAATCCGACAATGGACCCGGTCGCAAGAATAATCTTACACATGTTGTCCAAGTGCCGGATCGTGATCAGATTTTCAAGCCCAAGCATCTTGCGAGCTGGAATCATCAGTGTCAGCACCATGGCGAAACCGCTGAAGATCGCCCCTGCGACGAAGTAAGGTGGGAAGATGGTTGTGTGCCATCCAGGAACCTGCGAGACCGCAAAGTCAAACGACACAATCGTATGCACGGAAAGCACCAAGGGTGCCGCAAAGGCTGCCAGCAATGCATAGGCTTTCTCGTAACGCATCCAATGCCGGGAGGAGCCCGACCACCCAAGTGACAGAACACCGTACGCCATTCGACGCCACTTGTTGACCGATCGGTCACGGAAGGTTGCCAGATCAGGCACCATCCCCATGTACCAGAACAGCAACGAAACAGTACCGTAAGTGCTGACCGCGAACACGTCCCAAAGCAGAGGACTGCGAAACTGAGGCCACATCCACAAGTTCAAACTTGGATAGGGCGCCAGCCAGAAAGCAAGCCAAGCTCGACCCACGTGGATGCCCGGGAAAGTCCCTGCACATACCACAGCAAAGATCGTCATCGCCTCTGCTGCTCGGTTAATACTGGTACGCCATTCCTGCCTGAACAGAAACAAAATCGCACTGATCAGCGTTCCTGCGTGGCCGATACCGACCCAGAAAACGAAGTTGACAATCGGCCAACCCCAGAAAACCGGCGAGCGATTACCCCACACGCCTACACCCGTGTAGATCAGGTACAGAATACAGATCCCCAACCACTGCAGAAGCGCGAAGGAGATCAGAAAACCGATCACCCAGCTCGTGCTTGGCTTGCGTTCAGCTACCTGACACACCGCCTCGGTGATGTCATGGTAGGTCGTATCACCGAGCACCAAGGGTGCTCGTTCGCCTGGTTGCTCGACCGTGTTATCCAGTCCGTTTGGAATGGCAAGTGACATGGACTTTTTACTTCGTAGTTGACAAAAACATTTTGAATCAATCACGTGAAAACCACGTGGTTTTCACGAACTCTTTAACGCACTTCTACTCTTTTGCGGCAGCATCGTGATCATCATGACCATGATTTTCATGACCCTCGCCATGATCTTCCTCATGGCCTTCTGCATGGCTGTCATGGTGATCACCATGACCGTGTGGCTGTTCCATATTCAGCAGTTCATCGACCTGCTTCTTCGTCATCAGACGTCTATGCGGATTTGTAACCCTCGCAAGGTACTGAGTCCGCGTCTTCAGGTTCAACTGACCCAACATCCCATAACTTCTGTCGTCTTTCCGCTTCTTGGATACGGCAGACTCGGGATCGGAAATATCGCCAAATTCGATCGCTCGAGTTGGACACGCTGACTGACAAGCAGTGACAACATCACCATCGGCGACATCCCGACCTTCTTTAATCGCATTGATTTTGGCACCCTCAACCCGCTGAATGCAGTAGGTGCACTTTTCCATCACGCCGCGGCCACGAACAGTTACTTCCGGATTCATGACAAGAGCCTGCAGTTTACGATTCGCTGACTCAATGTGGCCCGGGTAGGCGTCAATGCCGTACCCAGTACCAATGTCTTCGTTGTAATTGAAGTAGTTAAAACGCCTGACCTTGAATGGACAATTGTTGGCACAATAGCGAGTACCGATACACCGATTGTATGCCATCGCATTGATACCCTCCTCGGTATGAACCGTGGCAGCCACAGGGCAAACCTGCTCACAGGGGGCCGTTTCGCAATGCATGCAGGCAACGGGCTCTTGAACGATATCTGCGTTTGTCTCATCTCCCTGAAAGTACCGATCAAGACGCAACCAGTGCATCTCACGGCTATTCATGACCTGCTCACGTCCGACGATTGGCACGTTGTTTTCGCTTTGGCAAGCAACAACGCAAGCACTACAACCAATGCACTTACCAAGATCAACGGACATTCCCCACTGAGGAACAGTGACCCCGTCCTTCTTGTCCTGTTGCTGCAACTGCGTTAGCGGCTCTACCCAAGGAGACCCGTTATCATCTGGCCCAACTTTCGGAACATGCGGCCCTTGAACCTCGGCGAACTTAGAAACCTTCTTGTACAGTTCGGCAGTGCCTTCGCGTACCAAGGTGAAACTCCGCTCCTCAGTCTCATCTCGACCACGCTCATCAATCGCCCAATGATCCTGAGTCGTTGCAAGCACGTAATCTGTGTACCTTGGACGCCCTTCCACTCCATATGCGATCATGACGCCCTCGTCGCGACGGAGCGCCGACACATCGAAACCGACGACATCAACTCCCTTACCGGGGTCACCACCGACCATCCCAACACGCTCGCGACCGTAGCCGAGAGTCACAGTAATGACGCCTGGGGCGCAACCTGGCATCTCGTAAACAGGCAATTCGATTTTCTCATCGCCAATCCTGAGAGCGACCATCTGCCCATGGCGTAGCACCCGACCGCTACCAGCCGAGCTGTCCGTGGCATCAGGGTCCAGACTGATCCCGCGTGCTGTCGCAGGACTCATCACCGCAGCATTATCCCAAGCCAACTTAGTCAATGCCTGGGGCATTTCCTGAAGCCAACCATTATTTGCAAACCGGCCGTCATAGAGCCCGTCCGCGGGATTGAAAATGACTTCAATCTGGTTCTTATCGACGACTGCAGTTGCAACGGGCGCACCACTTTCCACTTCGTCCGGCTTGCCGGTCAACTCGAGGGACCCGCCTTCCATTTTCAAATCTTCTTTAAAGCCGTCATGCAACAGGCCTCGCCACTCGCGGTCGCTCAGGTCGCTGCCACCCGACTGATCAGCCGTGCGACGCACGATCGCGCCTCCGTCAGTCAGCGTCTCACCGAGCATTATCGCGATCAACTCAATCGCTGACCGGCCCCCGAGCAACGGAAGAATCTGAGGCTGACAAACACCGTAATACCCATGATCACTGACACAGTCTCCCCAAGATTCCAACTGATGCGACAGCGGAAGCGACCAATCACAAACGGCTCCCGTCTCATCGTCGTATTCGCCGAGATAAATCGAAGCTGCCCCCTCAGCTTCACCCAGCTTCCCGAGAGCAGCAGCAAGATCCACACCACCTGGGGCCGTGTAAACAGGATTGTCACCGAGGATCAACAAGTTTTTGACCAGACCATCGTTGATCTTCCCAACCAACCCAGCAAGGGACTCACCTGTACTCAACCCTTCGTCGACCCGCGGTGCAAATTTCTGCAATTTTCCGAGCGAACCAAGCTTCTGGTTCATCTGAATACCAGCCTTGATGGCCTCCGCACCCAAATGATCCCCAACAACCACTACAGCCTTGCCCCCGGCGGCTGCAAGATCGTGAGAGAGCACATCTAAAAATCGCTCAAGACGATCCTCAGCTGATATTTCATCAAACGCCTCGTTTTCTACTTCGTGCTCATGGGTCTCACCGGCAACCAGCTTCTCCACTCGCCGCCCGAGCTCTGCGAGAAACTTTGGAATCTCACTGGGACGCAGAGCGAGACGCGAATCAGCTGCAGCCCCCGTGGAAGTGAAGCCCCCTTCAACCACATACAGGCGATTCATCCCGTCTTTGTTTGGCCCCGGATCGCGACGCTTCCCGAACCCAACCGCGTTTGACAACATGCCACGATCAGTACCGAGAATATCAGCCTGAAGGGCGACAATCACCTCAGCCTGCTCAAGATCAAGTGTCTGCCGAGCCTGCTTACCAAAAACTGCTTTCGTCGCCTGACCCATGACATCACCTGCCACACCGTCGTACTGACAGACCGTCGCTTCAGGCAAACGCTTCTTCAGAGCCTTTACCATGCGAACCAGGGAAGGTGAGCTTGTGGGAGCCATCAACAAAGCAAACCCAGCCCCATCACCGGATGCTTCGATGACAGATTTGCCTACCGGATCAAACTCGGACCAATCAACTTCAAACCTGCGGCCATTATCTTCGGCAAGCTTGCTTTTCCGTAGCAGAAAGCCCTCATCCCCCCGAGCACGATCCGGGTCGTACAACTGCAACACCGAGGCCTGAGCATACGCATCAGTTCCCGCACCACTCGGATGCGACTTGTTGGGCTCAACCTTCAGCGGACGTCCATCGACGCAAGTCACGAGAAGATTGTACACACGTCCGGCGAGCTCGAAATTTGTCGCCCGCTCGTAATTTTCGCCTGGAACGCGACCCTCTGGCCTGATCACGAACGGCTCGATCGTCTCTTTTGGGTAACGACAACCAGCAGCACCCGCAACAGCAAGAGAAGCTCCCATGAGCTGCATCCAGCGACGGCGAGAAACACCCTCCGGAAATTCGGAGGCAGCCACTGGAAACTCACGGTCCAAGTATTCGTTGAACTCCGCCTCACCTCGCAGCTCAGTGATGCTACGCCAGTAGTTGGCTTTGGAAGAACCACCTCCAGCAGATGAGCTGGCGAGATTCTCGGTGGCGGATGAGTCCGATTCGTTGGAGATCATATCAGGATGATTGTCGAAGGTTCGTGTATGGTTTGTTTGCAGAACGCAGTCATGCTTAGCGGTGACAGACAGCGCAGTTCACTAGCGGATTGATATTGCTTTCACCGATGTGTTTCTCGGCCCACTCCGCTTGATCACCCAAAGGATTGCCATCCACGTCGAGCTCATTCGGGTCCCACTCCCAGTCGAGCTTGGTAACCCGATTCACTGGTCGCAGGTGCTCATTCGGCTCACGATGACAGCTGATGCACCAAGCCATGGAAAGTTGCTTTGCCTGATAAACCGTCTCCATTTGATCGATGCGACCGTGGCAGGTCACGCAACTGACGCCGGAATTCACGTGGGCGGCATGGTTGAAGTAAACAAACGACGGAAGATTGTGAACACGCGTCCATGCAACGCTTCTGCCCAGATTCCAACTCTCACGGATCGGCCCCAGCTTCACACTGGTCGGATGGATCGCTGCCAACGCCGTCACGCCGTCCTTACCTTTCGGACTGTGGCAATTGATGCAAGTCGCCGTCGGCGGCACTGCCGCGTGGGCGGCATCGAACACCGTATTGTGGCAGTAACGACAGTCCAGCTTCAGTTGTCCAGCGTGAATCGCGTGGCTGAAGGGGACGGGCTGCGTCGGCTCGTAGCCAACATTCAGGGTAACAGGGTCGGTAATCAACCCCCCCATGGCACCTGCAAAAACAACGCCCGCAGCCGTTGCTACCGCAAAAATACCGAGGAGTGGATTGACCCAACGAGGAAACAAAAACCGTTGCATGATTTATTTGGCCGGCGATCATCTCGCAGCCCAGTTCCACACTAAAAGATGAGGGAAAATACGGCACAGGTGCCTAGTCGTACACAGTATGGGGCGAGCCCCCACGAGCTTGCAATGGCAGCGAGGAATCGAGCGACATTGTGTCGCATAAATCGGCCGACTTTCTTGTATTCGCGACATTGTGCCGCACAAGCCGACGGGCAAACTAGCTCGCATCAACCACTCGAAGCGCCCATTCCACCAGACTCAGGTCGAGTGTTATCGACCAACCGACAGCCAAACCATCAGGCTAAATCTCGCTTCCTGCGACACAGAACGCCCCACCATCGGCTGCATCCACGCAAACGGGGGCGAATGGGCAAGAGAGACATGCGTCGATGAGTCGCTTACCACCAAGCACCGTCAGTGGTAACAGGCTCCACGGGACATCTCATCGAGGACAGCGCGGATGCCAATTCGCTGACAGCCCAATCTGTGTCATCAATTTCGAGGCGATACTCCGGCCAACGCCATCCAGCGGGCCACAGTTGGTGGGGTGCGGGCCATCGTGTCTGGTCGGTCGTCGACTGCATCCTGGCGACTAACCGAGGAACGCGGACGGAATCGGTCTCCGGCGATGTCAATTGAGGCAAACGCGGCAAGAAAGCCGAGACCCAAGGCCCCTCGTGCGCCTTTACGCCACAAATGACACTTTCAACCTGCCCCTTTCCTGCATCGCCCCGGGAAGCCTCATCAACACGCGGAACTGGGGGCGTTTTGGCGTGTTCGTGGGTTACACGTGCAGGCGCATTCCCAACGACCCTCATGCGTTCCGCAAACGGCTTGGCAGCAAAGGTGGTAACCCCAAACTGAGAAGTCAGACGGGTGCAGAGTTCTTCTCGGATAGCTTGATCCCCGCCAACCAAAGCTAACGAAGGCGTCCCCTGGTCAATATGCCTGGCAAGGCGTTCCAAGGTCCAGCCGAATCGTGGATCCCTGTAATGAGCGGCAACGTCGCAGGCTGGCTGCAACACAAATTGACGTGCCGTATAACGTGGGTGTGGAACAATCAAACCAGTACCACCACCAACTAATTCGCCATGCAGCACAACATCCAAATCGATCGCTCGCGCCCCCCAACGCTGCCGCCTTTTTCGCCCCAGATCTGTCTCCAACGCTTGCAAGCAGCCTAACACTTCTCTCGCCGAAGCTTCTGTGTCGAATGCCGCAACCGCATTGAGGAATGGCTCTTGCCCGGTAGGACCACCGATGGGAGGTGTTTCGAATAGACGGCTGGCTTGCATTCCATTGACCATCGGCAGGCTGGCCACGGCTTTTGCAGCATCTGCGATGAGTGCGTGCCGGTCGCCCAGGTTACTGCCAAAACTGATCAAACATTGGGACTTCACGATGGCTATTCGCCTCCGTTTACTAAACCATGGCGGTTCATGACTGAGCTCAATAACTTCAAAGCATAAACGATGCGGCTGGAAAATCTCGCACCAACACGAGTTCCCGAGGTGGAAGGTAGCGATTTACGACCTTGCCTGCACTGCCTGCGGCGTGTCGCTCACGCTAACCTACGCAGTTGATTAATCGACGATACAGAGAAACGATGGACTCGATGGTTGGTTTTCTCATTACAGTTGATCGGCTAGGTGTGCGTTCACTAAGTTTTATGCGAGACTACTATTCGCTCACTCGTCTTGAACTTCCTCAAAAAGTCGACGACTTCGTTGCTTGCTAGAATGGCCCCTCTATGCCCTCTGAAGATCAAGAGAACACTGAACAAACCCCAGATCAGGTATTTCTGTCCGCTGCTTTGTTTGAGCTAGCCCTCGCTGCTCTGGCACTTTTTTTGGGTTGGGCGATTGGTCCGTCCGCGCGAGAAACGATTCCCGAGCTTTCAGTTGACGAACTTTGGCCCATTCTAAGTAGTATTTTACTTGGCTGCGCTGCTGCTGGCCCGATTCTACTGTTCGTGGAAATTATCCGTCGCATCCCTTGGGAACCGATTCGCGAACTGGAGCGTCTGACCGATGACGGCATGCTCCGCAGCTTGCTGCGACTACGTCCGCTCGAACTAATCATGGTCAGTCTGTGCGCTGGAATTGGCGAAGAACTCCTCTTTCGAGGTTGGCTGATGTACTGGCTTGCAAATCTAATTGGACTTGCGGAATTTTCCGGCGGTGCCACTTCTTCGCTAGCGATTGGGATCGCGTTAGTCGCATCATCGTTAGTGTTCGGCCTGTTTCATCCCATTACAAAAGTTTACGTCATCTTAGCTGCATTGATGGGCCTCTACTTTGGAGGCTTGCTGCTCTACACGGGAAATCTCTTGGTTCCGATTGCCGCACACGCAGCCTACGACGCAGTCCAGCTGATTCTCACGGCTCGTAACGGGCAACGCGAAGTGGCCCAAGCGGCATAAAGCGTCTAAGGTTCTCCGACACCAAACTCCTCTCGTACCTGAAAGCGGTCTCTCAGACAGTACAACAGCGACATTACGAAAATGTTTGGCACCTCGCGATGAAATTTCAAGTATCATAGAAGACGTGAGTCACAGTGCGATATCAGCAACTCAGTGCTTCGATTTTTCGTCACTCTCACAGGAAGCTGATCCAGCGAAAAAAATTTTCCTGCCGCCCCAAATCCCATCTCAGGTCTCTCGATGCTGAGCATGCATTTGACTACTGCCATGATTCGCTTTTACGCCGCACCCCAACCTGTGAGTGGAATTACCTGCATCACGAAACTGCGGACTTATGGCAGACACCGGTTTGGCTTTCATTTTGTTTTCATTGCAAGCCTTGTTGCATTCCAGATAGGCTCAACAGCTTTTGCTGCGAACGACACAGACAAGCTCCGTTTTTTTGAAACCAAAGTACGACCGCTGCTGGTTGCTGAATGCTTTGAGTGTCATTCGACTGACAAAGCGGAAGGAGGGCTAAGACTTGACACTGCTACGACCATCCGAGCAGGAGGTGACAGTGGCGCAGCCATCGTCCCCGGCAACCCGGAACAAAGCCTGTTGGTCAACGCGATTCGCTACGAGGATCTTGAGATGCCCCCCAAAGCTCCATTGACGGCATCACAACAGGAAACGCTGGTCAAATGGATTCGTGACGGCGCGGTATGGCCTGTAGAAAATCCGTCGCGGCTTAATGGAAAAACAGAAACAGAAACAGAAAAATCCTGGTGGGCAGCGCAGCCACTGGCTCCCGGTACCGTGCCGAATGCGGTAGAAGATAGCAGATCCCGCCATCCCATAGATCGCTATGTAGACGCATCTCTAAACGCGGTTGGTCTTAAGCGTGCGGACACAGCAGACCGCCGTCATTTAATCCGGCGGCTATCGTTTGACTTATTGGGATTGCCTCCCACACCGGAACAAATCAAAAAATTCGTTGAAGACCCGCACCCCGATGCCTACAGCAGACTCATTGATCGCATGTTCGCCGCACCGGCTTACGGTGAGCGAATGGCTCGACGTTGGCTCGATCTTGTTCGCTTCGCGGAGTCTGATGGGTGGCGTGCTGACGCGTTCCGGCCACAAGCATGGCGCTATCGACAATTCGTAGCCGATGCCTTCAACGAAGGCATGACCTATGACCAATTTGTCGCTTTGCAACTTGCAGGGGATGAAATAGCACCTCATGACAAGACCGCATTAGCTGCGGTGGGCTTACTGCGACTTGGCATCTACGAATTCAACCAGCGTGACGCCGAGGGTCAATGGCAAAACATCGTAGACGAAATCACAGACGTCACCGCCGATATTTTCATGGCTACAGGGCTGGCGTGTGCAAAGTGCCACGATCACAAATTTGATCCCATTCCACGGAGTGATTATTTCCGGTTCCGCAGCGTCTTCGAACCCATGCTGTTTGTCGACCAGAAACCACAACGCGACATGCAGGCAGGTGAACCAGAAAAAGTTCAAGCACTTTTGGATGAGCTCGCCAAGGTAGAAGCTGATGACATCAAGTCTCTTGCTGACGAAGCTATTGACCGCTTCCCACTCAATGTGCAGGAGATGTTCCGAAAGTCGGCAAACAAACGTACGACGTACGAACACCAAATCGCCTACCTTGTCCAACGGCAGGTAATTGACGAAGGGATCACCACTGCGAAAGTCACGAAGGCGATTGGAAAAGAACGGAACGAAAAACGCAAAGACATCCTGAAACAACTATCAGAACTCAATGCCAATCCCTACGAAGTCGCTGAACTGATCACTGTCGCTGACGCGGATGGCTTGATTCGCCCAACACGCTTACCGGGACGTACCCAAGGCAATTCTTTTGGCCCCGGAGCCCCGACAGTTCTAGGTGGTCAGTCGTTCTCCGAACAAAGGGATTCAGCTACGAAAACAAGCGGGCGGCGAACTGCCTTGGCAGCATGGATCACGTCTCCCGAAAACCCCATCTCAGCCAGAGTCTTTGCGAATCGGATTTGGCAATATCACTTTGGAACAGGACTGGTAGAAAGCCCAAACGATTTTGGACTTCTGGGTCTCCCTCCCTCCCATCCCCAGCTACTCGATTACCTGGCAAAAACACTCATTGATTCGAATTGGAACATCCAGCAATTACAACGGGAAATCGTTAGCAGTAAGACGTATCAGCAAGCGACACAACACGCCCAATATGGCAAGGCTCTGGAAATTGATCCCGACAACCGACTGCACTGGCATCGCACAATCCAACGACTGGATGCTGAGCAATATCGCGATGCACTTCTAGTCGCCATGGACGCATTGCAAATGCAATACGGCGGCCCGAGCGTCGCTGGCACCCCAGGACGAAGATCGATTTATCTACAACGGAAACGAAACTCATCAGATGAAATGCTCAATGCACTCGACGCCCCCAGCGGTCTGGTCGGGACAGCAAAACGGGATGTCACGACGACAGCACCCCAAGCACTGATGATGATGAACAGCCCGCGTGTTGTTAACGCGGCAAAAAGTTTTGCAAACAATGTCCGAGGTAAAGTTTCTCATATCGAAAAATCAAAACGTGGATCCGCATTTGTAAACCAAGCGGTCGAGATAATCAGCGGGATACCCGCAAACCAGCAAACCATTGACCTGCTTTCACCTCTTGCTGCCAGCGGGCAGCAAGGTGAAACAGATGTCTGTCACATTCTGATCAACAGCAACTCGTTTCTGTTCATTGAGTAACTCATGACCAGACTCACCACACACCGGCATTAACAGATGCACCACCCACCTTCAAATCTATGCCACCGAGCGAACGTGCCGCACATCCAACCCGTGGTCAATCGTCGACAGATGTTAACGCAGGCGGGTGCAGGTTTTGGTGCGTTGGCCTTAAATGGGATACTAGCACAAGCTGAAACTCTCAAGACAGGTTTAGCGACACAAGGCTGCCACCATCCAGCGAGTGCGAAGAGTGTCATTTTTCTCTTCATGGAAGGTGGCCCCAGCCAGCTTGATACATTCGATCGAAAACCATTACTCAATGAACTGGCAGGACAGTCTCTGCCCGCATCATTCCGCGAGCCAATTACCGCAATGGGTGAAAAAGGATCACCGCTTCTGGAATGCAAACGCAAATGGGACCGATATGGTGAAAGTGGCTTGGAAATCAGCGATTGGTTCCCAAACGTTGCGAAACACGCAGACGAATTGGCAATATTACGTTCATGCTACGGTGAAGGAATCAACCATTCCGGCGGATGCAACCTGATGAACACGGGCAGCATCATTGCAGGACGTCCGTCGCTGGGCTCATGGGTTACTTATGGCCTGGGTAGCGAAACGGAAGAGCTACCTGCTTTTGTGGTCATGAAGGATCAAAAAAAACCTGGCACCAACGGAGTCAGAAGCTGGGGGCCGGGTTTTCTACCGTCAACGTTTCAGGGAACACCGGTCGGCGATGGCCCCACCGAAGAAGCAATCGCCAACCTGACACTACCGACAGGAATCGACGGACCGAGGCAACGTCAAAAGCTGGACCTGATTCGGAAAATCAATGAGATGCATGCCGCGCGTCTGCCTAATGTTTCGACTCTTGATGCACGCATACGCTCGTATGAACTTGCCTATCGCATGCAGAGCGCTGCCCCGGAAGCAGTCGATCTGGCACGCGAAACTGCAGCGACACGTGATCTGTACGGCTTGGACGACAAACCAACGGCAAACTTTGGGGAAATTTGCCTTCTGGCACGACGAATGGTCGAACGAGGCGTTCGCTTTATCCAGTTATTCAGCGGTACCGGCAGTGGGTGGGATGCGCACTCAGGCATCGAATCCAACCATACAAAATATTGCGGCAGCGTCGACAAGCCGATCGCGGGACTTTTGACCGATTTGCGACAACGCGGACTACTTGACCAAACCCTCGTGGTCTGGGGCGGTGAGTTTGGACGTACGCCCATGAGCGAAAAAGGAACCGGCCGAGACCACAACCCTACCGGATTTACAATGTGGATGGCGGGTGGCGGCGTCAACGGCGGTCAAGTCATTGGAGCTACCGATGAACTCGGGCTCTACGCCACAGAAAACCGCGCCCATGTGCATGATATCCATGCGAGCATCCTCCACTTACTTGGACTCGATCGCCTTGAACTTTCCTACAACCACCAAGGCCGGCTTGAACGACCGACCGTCAACGAAGGAAAAATGATTGAGCAACTTATCAGCTAACCTGATGCCCAGTTTACCTGATGCTCAGCTCACCTGATGCTCAGTGCTCTGATGCACCAAACGCTTCCGACATCTGAATCACGGTCAGCTAGAAGACTGAATTTTCACGACGCATCAACAATCGCGTTAGAACCGATATACGAATTAAAGGGGGCAGACCTGAGCGTCTGGGCCTGCAACCAAAGTGGTACTTGCCCCAACAAGATGGTCGCATGGGAACCGCATCAGTTTCCCGCCACATCAAAGTGAAGTTGGCCGTGCTGCTTCTACAGTTTTCCTTTGCGGCTGATCGCCTTTAGATGCGTAATTCAATCTTGTGATTTGTTTGGCTCGAACACTGGTTGCAGAAACCCCTGACTGCTCTGCACCAGCGGCAGGATCACCAGGCAATTGATTCAACGGCCTGTTCTTTGGCCGCTGTGGCGATGGCGGCAGCGGCGATGGCGGCAGCGGCGATGGCGGTTCTGCAATCGAATCAGGCGGAACGAGACGCGACGGCACTGGAAGCTGGTCGGGACTCGGCGTGATGGAAAGCTGTTTCATCCCCAGATACTGCCGAAGCAAATCCCGCGATGCAGCAAAACCTCTTGCGTACTGAATCGATTCCAAGCTTCCATTACTAACAACACCATCGTAATTACTGATCAAATCCTGCAACTCAGATGCAGGACGACCGAGGTCTACATTTTCAATGATGCGTTGCGGCCCAAGATAATTCAGCCAAACATCACCATCCTCACGTAGCGAGAGTGTTCGCGCCAATGATTCCACTGCTGTGCGAAGACGCTCTGGTAGCGAAAGTTCCAAACGAGACCGACTCGCTGAAATAGCACCATTGCGGAAAGGCTGCCCCACAACCTCCCCGTCTCGATAGATCACACGTGGATATTCACTAATGGGAATATTCGGATAGACAAAACCGGGATAGGCAGGAACAGCAATGACTGGAAATGCCGGTGCAACAGCAACCGCGTAGGGGTAGGGAACCGGAATTGGAAAAAAGCCCGCAACCGCAGGTAAGGGACGATGACTTCGGTAAACGCCAGCGTTGATTGCCGCGTAAGGAACTCGTCGGCGAGTCCCACGATACAAGGGGAGAACGTCTACCGAAACGAAGGGTGCTCGCACGCGGACCCCACCAGCAGGACCGACAACAACGACTTGCGCTTCTGCGGTATCGAATAGAAATGCAAACTCGACAGAAAACAACAACACTAACACCCAAATGACCGGGCTTACCGAGCACCCTGAGGCGACGGTCGGCATCCATTTTGAAATCAGCTTCATTGCATTGTCCTAGAGGTCAGTGCGACTCACGCATCACGGCTCATGTTCCGCAACTCAAATCCAGCGTGGCATGACTGACTCGGCACGAACAGTCCACGGAACCTCTAACCGGCACCGTATTCCAGAAATAAAAATCGCGATCGCCGATCAAAGTGGACCTTTCCCGCACCATCGGAGGGGGCCGGCGATGCAACTCGAGCTCCGCATCACTCGAGTTCGTATACTAGTTTCCCGTCTTTCACCGTCCAGAACCGCACTTTTCCGCTTTGCCCCGCAGAAACCAGACTTGTCCCATCCGTCGTGACACTTAGCGAGTAGAGAAAGTCCCCCGATGCATTGAAAGACCTCAAGGACTTGCCGTTAGAACTGTCGTACAGCCTGACTTGTCCATCCGCACAAGCGAGTGCCACTTGATTTGTAGCTTGGATGAAGGCGACTGATGTAATCTCTTTTGAGAAACCAGAAATAGTTCGACGTTGCTCACCAGTCTCAATATTCCATAATTTAACCGTTTGGTCGGCACTTGCTGACGCGATTGTTTGCCCATCGTCTTGCCATGCGATGGACAAGACATGATGGGTATGGCCCTCAAGGGAACGAATGAGTTCACCGCGACGCAAATCGAGCAACCGGATCGTTTTGTCTGCGGCCGAGGAAGCCAAGATTCGACCGTCTGGTGAGAACGATAATCCCAGGACAGTATCGCTATGCACATCGCCAAAATCTCGAACCGGCCTTCCAGTTTGCACATCGAAGACAACAACCTGACCCGATCGACTCGGTGGCCCGCTTCCGACCGCCAATGATTTTCCATCCGGGCTGAAATCCAAGGCAGTGACTCGATCGCTAAGGACAGTTGGATCATCGACACTACCAATCGTCCGCTCCAGCACCCAGTTTGACTTAATCGCCCACGATACTGGTGCGGACTGCTGATTGAATCCGATCACCATGCTTCCATGAGTGACCACCTGCAACGGCTGCCTATTTGCCGACAAAAACTCAGCGACCGCGTGTCCATCGCTCAGACGATAAACATCGACACTTCCGTCTTGCCTTGCGGCGACGACCACGTCATCAGGCCCGAGTGCCAAATCACACACTGCATTCCCCGGCGCCGCAACCACTGATTCCAAAGACACCAACCGCTGATCTAACAATTCTTTGCGAGTCGTTTCTGCTTGAATCACCACCTGATGATTTGGAATGGCAACCGCAGCGCGCTTCTGGGCTGCGGTTGCTGTACCCAATGCCTGCTTACGTTTTGCAACTTCTGCCTCACTTTTTTGTTTCGCAGTTTCAGCATCCGTGGCGGCTTTTTTCTGAGTTTCCAGTTCCTTACCTGATTTTTGAGTTATCGTTTCAGCATCAGCAAGCGTCATCTTCGACTGATCAATCTTTGCCTGATCAGCGGCAGCCTCATCTTTTGCTTTTTTCAAAGCGGCATTTGTCTCATCTACCATTTTCTGAATGATGTCTGCCTTGGACTGTGCAGCCACCTTATTTTTCTCGGCTTGCTGCGCGGCCGCAGTCGCATTTCCTGCTTCTTCTAAAGCTTTTTTCAACTCAGCTTTTTGCATCTCAAGCTGCCTGCTAACTTGATCAACCACCGACTTCTTGCTGACCAAAGTCACTGAAGTCGCTTCGATCAGTTTTTTTGCCGATTCCGTGTCGATGCCCGCTTTGGCGATTTTCGCTTCGGTTGCTGCGACAACCGCCACCGCCTCAACTCGTTTCTTCTCACCTTCAGCTAAGGCAACGACTGCTTTCTGGTGCTCGTCTGTCACCTTTTTTAATGCAGCATCCTCCTTTTCCAGTGATTTCTTTAATGCTTCTGTCTGAGCATTTAAACGAGCCAGGGCACCTTTTTGCCGTTCTGAATCCCGTTTTGCCGAAGCAATCATCAGTGAATCAGCGCGACTTTCACGCACTTTTAGAAGACTTTTTCCATCAAGCTGATTCCAGATCTGGAGGACACCATCAGCCCCGCCTGTTACGATTTTTGACTGATCACCACTGGATTCGATGCAGGTCACGGGGGCACCATGCTCCATTTTTCGAAGCACCTTATTGTCAGCGACATCCACCAATGAGACAGTTCCATTCCCGGATGCAACAGCAACAGCAACAGTGGGTTTGGTCAACAGTGCCATCGCTGTCACCTCGGCCACTCCACCCAAACTTTCCTGCTGCATCTCCAAACCTGAAGAATCTGCTTTCACACGCAAAAGCTGCGGTTGCCCCTCCGGGCTGACCCAGGCAATCAAACTTCCATCAGGTGACCAAATCAGTTCCCTAATAGGCCCCCCTGCATCGTGTTCAAATATTCTTTTTGCAGCGGTGACATCCCACTTTGTGACATGGCCCATCTCGTCCACTGATAAGAGGGAATCCGCTGATTCTGACCAAACCATATCAACCACTCGCTCCGCATTACCCTTGAGCGTGCTTCTAATTTGTTGTTCGCGCAAGCTCCAGACTTCGATATCACCGACCGCATTTACCAAGGCAGCCAGATCCTCTGTTGGATGAACTGCCAACAAACCAACAGCATTGGCGAATGGCATCTCATCGATAGCGAGCTCTTGCGAACTTCGCCGCCAAAGTCTCACCGTCCGAAAACCACCGGTAGCAATAAAATCGGCTTGGGGTGAGACAGCGACTGACTGAATCAGATCAACATCAGTGACCTCACCCACGGTCAAGGAAGGATCCACCAGTCGACCACTGACTTCATGAGTCGCTGTATCCACAACGATCACACGATTGCCTCTACCGACTACTGCAAAATTCCCGTCGGGAGAAAACTTCAGTGAGTAGACCGTTCGAATGGATTCAGGGATCGGCTGCCACTGAATGGCTTCGACCGCTTCTGACCTCTCTACGTTCGCGCCTTGATCGATCCAAAGCTTAAGCAGTCCAAGCTGCTCGGGACTCAATGACTTTGCGCCGACACCATTATCCTCAGGCGGCATCAAAGGATCGTCTCCGCCAACCGCCCGCGTGAACAGCAAACTTTCAGCTGACTTACCGGCAACCAATGCCGTTCCCGTATCACCACCTTTTACAATGGTCTCCAGTGTTTCCATGACCAGGCCTCCTTCCGCTTCTTTCGCGTGATGGCAAGCCAGACAATTCTGTTTCAGCAATGGCAAAATTTCGGAATGGTAATCAACAGGCTTCTCACGTTCGATTTTCGCAACCTGTAACGGCGGTTCCCAAGCATGGGTCTGAGTGATGGACACCGAACTCAACAGGATTGCAAAAACTCGCAGTGTGGGCTGCAAGCAGTAATAACGATCGGTCACAGAACTGAATCGGATCATGGATCAACGACCTGAATAGTCAGATTTGGGGAGGGAATATAAACCGTCAACTGCTGTTCTTTTGCCCCGGCTTTGGCGGCTTCAACTCTCTTATCAGCAGCGATGATTGCTGCCTTGATAGAGTCCAGTCGGGCTGCCTGGGTCGGATCATCATGGAGACTTTGAAGGCGTTTACGATATGCCTGAGCGCGTTCGAGCGCCTGAGCGTTTGGCGTTACCTTGAGTTTAGTTTCCACTTGCAGCCAGAGCGAATAAGTTCCTGGCAAAGCTTTGTCAGAAACACTGACTTTCAATTCCCCCTGATTCTTGTCCTTTGCCACCGTTACATCGGCGACTTTCACTCCAGGCGGTAAATTGCGGGCTCGCAGCACGCATGGCTCGGAACCACCGCCTCGGCGGACGATGGATATGGGAATGCTCACCGTTTCCGTTTTTTTGACTTGAGCTATCTTAGCATCGTCGCTTCGAATGCTAATCGGAGCTATATCACGGTCAGAAACATGAAACGCCAGATCCGCACTGATCCGTGACCGAACGAAATCTCGCCCGGCTCCCCGACCCCAGACTTGAGTGATGGGAGTAGCCGCCACCCTTATCTTTCCATCATCACTTGAACCAATCACCATTACAGTGAAATCAGCTGCCTTGGAATCCTCCGAGGCTTCAAGAGTGATCTGTGCCTCATGCTGGTTCGCCGCCATCACGACCTCGGGTGCAGTCACGCCCGGCGGCAAACCTTCCAAAGTAACTTTGATCGGGCCAACCCAGCCATCACGTCGTGCTGCAATCACGTGAATTGCCTCGGCCCCTCCTCGAAACAATTTGGAACCAAATCCTCGACACTGCTTCACATCTTTATTCGGAAATGCTGCGAAGGCCACAAGATCAAAGCGAGGTACTGGCTTGCCAATATTAAGTTGGAATGCTTGCCGTTGCGACAACATTTTCCCCACATCCATGTCATGCACTAGCAAACGATAATTTGCGTCGTGAGTCGCCGTCCACAAGACAACAGGATCCTTAGTCAACAGACTCAGTGGTTCACTTCCCAGAGCGAAACTGTCATCTGCCTGTGCAACCGAATGATACTTTGACTCGGCATCCTGTTCTGGTTCAATCCGCTGCACGAACAACTTTGCATCTGATGGCTGCCCCACACGACCGGAGACTATCTCAACAGAAATCTGCTCACCTTTCTTTGCCGCGAACTGGAACACCTGACCACTTTGATCGGCAGGAAACCACCATGAATCTTTGGAGGGCAGTTCGACTTCTTGAATCGCATTGGGCTGACTGGCATTCAACAAGCTCACATTGCCACTTTCAAGAGTAATCGCTGAGGGATTCACATGAACTGGCAACCGCCCTGGCACTTGTTCAACCAAGCTGCTTTCAAAATCAAACACACTCGATTCGAATTTTGCATCTCCGGGCCCTACAGCAACGACCAACTGATAGGGATACTCACTGCCGCCCCGGTACAAAAAATCATGAACCATGACCGAGTACTTTCCTGCAGGTAACTTGGCTAGATTGATTGTCGGATCCAACTCATCTGAACCGCGGGCGACAGCTAATGCACGCCCCTCAGAGTCAAGCACCTTAAGCAGGCCAATCATTCGAGAATCAACTCGCCCCGCGAGCAAACAGAGACGAACATCAGTCGTTTCACTTAATTCAAAGCGAAACCAGTCTCGCTGTTCCGTGGTGCAAGACGCATTCACAAATTGCCCCACCGACAATTCGGTTGGGACCTGCGGATTGTGACTGACTGTTGATAACAATTGACTTGCCGCTGAGGTCACAATAAAAACCCGTGGGTTCGAGAGGCCATGTCGCCCTGAAACCCGAACTTCGTAAGCGCCAGGCGGAACAGACGGATCCACGTGGACCCGAAACTTTCCAGAAAGTCCAAGCGGCGAATCTGAAAACGGCAAGGCTGCAATCGTGCGTTGCTTAGCCGTGATACCGGGATTTGAAAACACAAGGGCATCAGCCTCATCCAAGCGATCCCCGGCGACGACATCCAGATCAAAGTCTGTCCCCTGCTGGCCACCGGTACGCGACAGCGCGCGCAGCTCACAAACATGAAACTGTGCGTTTATGGGCCCAGCAAAAACAGCGGCAAATGCGACTAGCGAGCAAAGATTGAAGCATCGCTTTCGTTGACCGTTAATCGCACACCTCAGTGATTGAACAGGAATTCTTTTGAGTTAATCAGTGACCACAGCACATCTTCGAACGCTTCACGTCGGTCCTCCTTTCCTGCAACGTAAGTGAGCGTCGCTTTCAATTCCCGATCATCAGGATTGCGACTGAACGCGATCGAATACAACTCTCGTATTTTTTCTTCATCGGAGCGTTCAGCGTCCGCTGCTAGCAGTGCCGCCCGCCCCTGATCCCCCGCTAATTTGCTTTGTATTTCCTCAGAATTCAACAAATGCAAACTCTGGGAAAGATTAGCTTCCTGCGATCTTTCGCACTCGCAGGCGGTCGTCGACTCTGGCCTCCCAAACACAGTCAAAAAATAGGAAGAAAAACCAGTATCTGGCAAAGCAACGGCCCGAATGCCTGCCGGCATACCAGCAAACTTAGTGGGACTGAGTGTCAAGCGATCGATCGAATCCAGTAAAACCTCGGCTTGAAGACGTTTCGGATAGTAGCGTGAGTAACTGCGTTTATCACCGATATTCTCAGGCAATGCGTCACTGTCAGACTGATAACATCTCGAGGTCACGATTAAGCGGCTCAACGCCTTAAGGTCATAACCGGACTCAATGAATGATTTTGCCAACCCATCAAGTAGCTCTGGATTGGATGGAGGATTGGTGACCCGCAAATCATCTTCAGGTTCAACCAATCCACGCCCCATGAAGTGCTTCCAGTATCGGTTGGCAAGAGCTTTCGCAAAGAAGGGATTGCTTGTGTCGGTCATCCAGTCAGCAAAATGTGTGCGAGGATCATCCTGTGCACCAATCGCAACCTCCTTCGCATCCAGACCTGCCGGTTTCAATGTTTGGCCGGTTTTGGGGTGCCTTGCAGATGATCCCCCCAGCTTCGCGAAAACGACAGGCTCCAGCGGATCACGCCCAGTCTTTTTTGACACCGTTGTAAAAAACGCTGATAACTGAGCATAGTCGGCCTGACTCCATTTTTCGTAAGGGTGATGATGGCATCGGGCACACTGGATCCGCTGCCCCAGAAATAACTGGGCAGCATCCTCAATTCGCTGATTCGTATCAGTAACTTGCTGATACCATACCACCGGCGGGTGACTCGCTACACTGCCGGACGCCGTAATGATCTCACGCACAAATTGGTCATACGGTTTGTTCGCCGTAATGCTTTCCTTAATCCACTGGTGGAAGGCTACATTCGCAAATCGCAACGCTCCTCCAGTCCGCCGATTGCGCAAAATGGTATTCCATTTCCCAGCAAAGAACTCAGCGTGGTCTTCACTTGCCAACAGGCGATCGATGACCTGCTCACGTTTGTTAGGTGATGTATCTTTCTGGAACTCAACGATCTCTGACACATGCGGTGCCCGCCCGGCAAGATCCAATGTCACTCGACGCAAAAAAGTAAAATCTTCGCAAACCGGTGAGAGTCCAATTCCCAAAGAGTTCAATTTAGCGAACACATGACGGTCAACAGGATTCTCAGGATGCTCAGGAAATGCATCTTCAGTGATGGTTGAATCAGACACAGGGATATCAGCGCGGAACACCGTAACATGTCCTTGGTAGCGTGCCATGACCGCGACATCACCCACGAGATCTTTAAGCTGCACAAGCCCCTTTTCATTGCAATCAGCCATCTCAGAATCATTCGACTCATACACCGCAGCCCGCGTCACGTCCTCCACGCTGCCATCTGAATAGGTTGCCATTACAGATAGCTGCTGACTGGATTCGGAACTCAAACGCCGATGCTCTGGCATGACCTCAATGGAAACCACCTGTGGTTCATCATCACTTCCGTAGGGCATGCCCTGAGATATCCAACGCGACAAAATACGATATTCATGACTTTCGACGTCAAGGCGTTTACCGCCACCATGCGGCGAGGTGTTTACTGATTTCTGCAGTAACAAACTTTGATCAGGTGACGCCGGTGAGAGCCTGCGTCCGCGCGACTCTCGAACCAAATGCTCATAATCTTCTCTCGGCTCGAAACCAAGTAAAGAAAGTTTGAATCCATTCTGCCCAGCAAGTTTGCCATGACAACCTCCACCGTTGCAGCCCAGTTTCGTGAAGATAGGCACGACACGTCCGGGGAAGCTAATAGCAGCTTCGTTACCTGTATTCTCAACACGAACCTGCAACTCAACGGCTAGACCATTCGCATGCTCGGCTGTGACCGTAGCTTCTCCATCCCGCAGCGGAATGAGCATCGCATCGCTCACCCGAACGACGGCAGTTTGGTCCACGCGAAACGTCACCAAGTGAGTCACATCGCTGCACAATTGGCCGGCCAACTGCAGAGAAACCACGAGTTGCAATCGAGCGTCCAAGCCTGATAACGTGAAACCGTCTCCTGGCTTGACATTATCAAACATGAGGGTCGGCATGGCAGGCGAATCCACTAGCGCACTTGATTCTCGCGATTCTGCCTCTGTCGTAGCCGCCGTGTCAGCCGCCCAAACTCTGGTCAGCCCAGTGTTGGGTAGCCCAAAGGCCAGAAAGATCGCCGCGATCAAGTGGAATAGGCGAGTGTTCAGCCCCGGTCGTTGCATGGCCCTGACGATGAGACAAAGTCGGCGCAAGACTGGAAGCACCTGACGCTTTCGTGCCTTCACGTTCCTAGGGGAAACTAATTCCATCAAACGCTCGCCTTTTTTATTTGAACACACAACAGTTTGTTGGAACGCACTAAATCAACTCACGAATCGGTTCATGGTCAACAAGGTACTGAGGACGCCCCGTTGGATCTGGGATGGTGACCGTCGCGGTATCAATTCCGAGATTATGGTAGAGCGTCGCCATCCCCTCCTGCATGTGCACCGGTCGTTCGGCAGCCTCTTCCCCCAACCGATTCGTAGCCCCGATTGCCTGCCCCGTGCGCATGCCTCCGCCAGCCAAGTAGGCACAACTGACCTTATTCCAATGATCACGGCCTGCCTTGTCGTTAATTTTTGGTGTGCGACCAAACTCGCCCCAGACCACGATGGTCACATCATCGAGCATACCACGCTGTTCAAGATCTTCGATTAACGCGCTAAGACATTGATCCAACTTCCCACCATGATCCCGAACCAGATCGAAGTTCGCGCTGTGACTGTCCCAGCGACCATAGCTCAAACTTACAACCCGCACACCAGCCTCGATCAGCCGCCGAGCCATCAACAGTTGCTCATTGCACGTGGGCGCTCCATCATATTGATATTGATAGGGTTTCCCATCTCCGTAGCGCTCTACAATTTTCGGGTCCTCTTTGGTGAGGTCCAATGCATCAAGCAACTTGCTACTAGTGAGCACATCAAGAGCCCTCTGTCCAAAGACATCCATGCCAGCCATAGCACCGGAAATGTCAATGTCTCGACGCATTGAGTCGAGACTACTGAGCAAGTTGCGACGATCATTCAAACGCTCGATGGTGATTCCGTTGAGCGTCATGTTTTTCATCCCTGGCCCATCAGGCTTGAAAGGCGTATAGGCCGCACCCAAGAAACCCGGGTGCCCAGAGTCGGACCACGGCACATGCTTTGTTGGCTTTGCGAGCCCGATGTTGGGAGGTACCGAAGCATCAACAGGGCCAAACAGCTTGGAGACTGCCGACCCAATCGCAGGACGTCCGCCAATACTTTTCAAGTCTTTGTTATTCCAGCCAGTCAGGCACTGAAAGGCGTCGTGACCACCAGCGCAACCAACCACACTACGGAGCACCGCCGCCTGATCCATTTTCGCCGCCAACTGCGGGAATACTTCACAGATCTCTATCCCCGGCACATTCGTCTTGATCGGTTTGAACTCGCCTCGAACTTCCGAGGGAGCCTCAGTCTTGATTTCCCACATGTCTTGATGTGGCGGCCCTCCACCAAGAAAAATGTTGATCACCGCCTTATGGGAACTGCCCTTTCCGGCGGCAGCTTCGGCTCGCATCAGGTCAGCCAAGGTGAATCCACCTGCACCAAACGACAAACCTCCAATTTTCATGAAACCACGACGCGAGATACCATCACAGCAACGGCTCTTTGGGCCAAGAATCGACAACATGAGCAGTGACGCCTAGTTGGAGTTCGAAAGGGTGAGGGAGAGTCAAACGACTGCATAAGGTGGGTGAAAACGCCGCTTCGCACACGACAAAGCGACGCATTCCGGTCTAACAGTATAGCCACCGGACAGATTATTTGGCAAGCTTTCATGTCCATGGTCCGCAGAAAGCTCTCGCATAGCAAGAACCGCATTTCGCTGGGATTACGGACAATTTGCTGGCTTTTGACAAAAGAATCCCAAACTCAGTCATGACAACGATTTCCACCGTAGCACAGCTGGACGAAATGATCACACGCCCCTGCGAGCGGGTGAAAGAAACGCTTCGCAGGTGCCCGGGCCGCATCACGGTTCTTGGTGCTGGCGGGAAGATGGGGTTTCACCTGTGTCGCATGCTGCAACGAGCACTCGATGAACTGGGGCGCAAAGACCAACTCTTGGCAGTGTCTCGATTCTCTAGTGTCGGGGCAGAGCAACCGTTTCAGCAAGCGGGAATCGCCACGCACACCGCGGATTTGAGTCAAGGGCCACAGGTACGCTCCATCCCCACAACGCCTTTTGTTTTTTTTCTTGCCGGAGTGAAATTTGGAACGGCAGACAACCCCGAGTTACTAACGAAAATGAACTCGGAGATGCCCAAATTGATCGCCGGACATTTTTCCGACTCAGCGATCGTCGCCATGTCCACTGGCTGTGTTTATTCGTTTGCCGATCAATCCAGCGGTGGTTCAAGAGAAACCGATCCGACTGACCCACCTGGTGAATACGCACAATCTTGCCTTGACCGCGAAACTGCCTTCGTGAATGGATCGTTATCACATCACACGAAATGCTGCCTCATCCGCCTGAATTATTCGATCGACTTGCGGTATGGAGTACTGTTGGACATTGCACAGCACGTGTGGGAAAATCGACCCGTCAATATTGAAACGGGGTATGTCAACGTGATTTGGCAAGGCGATGCCATCAAGCAAATCATTCAGGCAGCGACCCTTACCGAGTCACCACCCCAGGTTATCAATGTCACAGGTTCCGAAATACTCAGCGTGCGTGACATCGCAACCGGATTTGGTAAACGCCTCGACCGCGTCCCAAAATTTTCAGGTCTCGAGTCACCAAACTGCTGGCTTAGCAGCAATGCAAAAGCATGTGAAATGTTTGGACAACCTTCAACCAGCATTGAACAAATGATGGATTGGACATCGGACTGGATTTCGACTGGTGGCCCAACGTTAAACAAACCGACACACTTCCAAAATCGGGACGGAAACTACTAGCGATGGACTCTTCATTGCAGGCACAACTTCAGGAAGGAACCGTCATCCCAGCGAGCCCCCTGGCTTTGACAGAGGACCGCCAATGGTCATCCCTGCACCAACGTGCGCTCACGCGATACTACTATGACGCAGGTGCCGGCGGGATAGCGGTAGGAGTCCACACGACTCAATTTGCAATCCGAGAGCATAATCTTTACGAGCCAGTTCTCTCCTGTGTTGCGGAAACAATCAAACAGCGTCAGAAGACCAATCGACGAACATTTCTTCAAATTGCTGGCATCTGCGGAGATACGCGGCAGGCATCTGAAGAGGCCCACTTTGCAAAGTCAATTGGATACCACGCGGGCTTGCTGACCACTAACATTATCCGGGAAAAATCTGAAAGCGAGATACTGACACACTGCCACACCATCGCCGACATCATTCCCGTGTTCGGTTTCTATCTTCATCCCGCTGCTGGTGGTCGATTGTACTCGCACCAATTCTGGTTGGACTTCTGTAACATCCCAAACGTCGTCGCCATCAAAATCGCCGCATTCAATCGCTACCAAACACTGGACGTTGTCCGCGCCGTCATTGCGTCTGGCCGTGATGACATTGCGTTATACACAGGTAATGACGACAACATTATCAACGATCTGTTAACGCCTTTTCATTTCGAGGGTCAGCAAAGATGGATCGTAGGCGGATTACTTGGACAATGGGCGGTTTGGACACAACAAGCCGCTGCCATGCTTGAGCAAATCAAACAGGTAAGACACCAGCACACAATTCCCTCCCACTGGCTCACCGCCAACGCTTCTTTGACCGACGCCAACGCAGCCATTTTCGATGCCGCCCACGGATTCTCCGGTTGTGTCCCCGGTGTCAACGAGATGCTCAGACGCGTAGGACTACTGCCTTCTAACCGCTGCCTCGACCCGACGGAAACCTTATCGCCCGGCCAATCGTCCGAACTGGATCGGGTCACAGCAGATCAAAAAACGGATGATCACTTCATTTCCCAAAATCTTGATGGCTGGCTAATGGGGAACTAATCGCCAAACCATGATTTCCTGCTGCCCCTGCCAAACCGAACGATATGGCAAGTCGGCACATAAACACACTCGAGAAACAGGGCAACCAACAAGTGACACCTGTAACCGAAAAAATTACTTAAGGTTAGTTGTCACAAAAATAGGATTGCTCACCACAACGGGCGGACGCCGCCCATATCGCTTTCCCATCACCCGACCAAGCTCCATACGCTCACCAATTGCGGCAACAATCACGAACGACTCACCAGGCAAAGTAACGCCGAGATGCTGATCAAACTTAACCACCCCGTTACCAAAATCCTGGGGGTGAGTTTTACGCGTCCGTGACAACTCAGGCTGCATCTCACCATTCACAAACACCTCCACGCGGTTCACATCCATCCAATTGGCACACTGAACCTTGATTGCGACTTTGGCACCTGCCCCGTCAACAGTAACGCTATCACCGATTGCCGCAGGTGCCTCCAAGCCTGGGTGATGAAGTTGCACGGTCATGAATGGCCCCGTGGACATGATCACCTGACCTTTTTCCAGTCGATCAACCATTTCAGCTGTCCGGATTTTTGCAGGTTCATCGGTGCTGCTACGGACCCAATTCCGCAACCATCCACTCCCATTCCAATTGTAGTGGGCATCAGTATTCACCACGCCCGGAATTCGTCGTCCCGACTTCAGTAATTCCATCCACGGGAGAATCCGTTGTGTTCCGGGTCGCTTCATTGCTTTAACCTCTTCGCTGGTCATGAAGATATTCTCGGGTGGATGAACTTCCATGACATCCATGAAATCGAGCATTTTTGCGAAACCACCATCGGGATTCCCATCCAGATCGCGATCCTCCACAAGTTGGCGCACGTTGGGGTGATTGGTTTGCACCAGCTTGTCCGAGTTGTCATCCCACATTGCGAGTCTCGCTATCTGTGTGACAGGATTACTGCTGGTTTTTGGACCTCCACCATCCTGACTGTAGGGCTTCCATTTCAGTGGAAATGCGTTTTGGTGATTGAGCGGTAAAGGTGATCCGGTCAGTTCCATCCCTGTGCACGTTGCCATGAACGCTTGCGCTCCGAGCTTTTCCAGCTGATCATCATACGATTCGATTCGCTGATGTTCGGTGCATGGTGCGAAATCAATCTGTTCACAAACCAGATTCTCGACTCGGCCAAGCTGATCCGACGTATTATCACCAGAGGGACTGCTATGACTATGCAACTCAGCACTGACCCATCCCGTTGTATCGACAACGCGTTTCAGCGTCGCCCTGACGGTTCGCTGCTGCCCTTGTGCAATCTGAATTTTTTCGAAAACGGCATCATACTCTGGGCCACGACTCAGCAATAAATCATAAGTCCCAGGTGGAAGTGATCTGACAAACTGACCATCAGCACAATAAACACAGTTACCAACAGCTCCACTCTGGCTCTCGATACCGAAGACGGGATCAGGCGTCATATTACCATCTTCGTCCTTAGCTCCGTAAAAACTTGCCTTGCAAGGAATTGGTTGACCATCCTCCGACACAACCGTGACTTGCACAGTGGTCGCTGCTCCAAGCTTCAACGCAAATTCACTTGATTCTGAAGTAACTTTGATGTCTGCCTCGACTGGCAGATGTCCGATAGCTTCACCGCGTACGCGGTACTGGCCTGGTGGCAGATGAACAACCGATTTTCCATCTGCAGCTGATCGCCACTCGCAAGGTAATTCAAGTGAGCCAATACTGCCGGCAATCACACTCAATTTAATACGTGGATGCTCACCGACAGCCCCAGACACACTGAAACGCTGCGCCTTTGCTCCCGATGTCAGCCCCCAAAGATCCAACGGTGAACTCGCAGCATAAATACGCGTAATCCATTGAACACGGTTCTCACTACGTTCAGCCGCATCCGCACCGTACTTAAGCTGACGGTTCCTTCCACTCGCAGACCACAGAGGTGTCTTCGTACCTAAGGTAGCCTCAAACCCATAAGTCTGCCGAAAGTGCTCATCCTCGCAGTAACCCGTCGTTGTTTCCGCGAGAGTTCCAACCACAAATGTCGTGTCAACTCGGACACTGTCTGCCGCTGTCACTTTGCTGACATCTTCACCAGTCACGGTCTTAATCACGGTCAGATAAGGATCACCGTCTCTAAGTTGATATTCAATGGTCGCCACTGTTTCATTACGAGCGGTTGCTGCCGTCGAACGACAACGCCAAAACACACCACCGCCATCCAAATCACCTGTCTCAACCAATCCGTTATCAAAAAACTGATACCGTCCAGCCAGGGGATAGTAACAGCTCAGTTGATCTGATTCAGCATCCAACCGTGTGAAGTCAATGATACAGGCACCCACGCTTCGCACGGTCATATTGGCGTGACGGTCGGCGTTGGGGCGTGCAATCACTGCTACAACTTGATCGTTACGCAACACGTAATCGCCATCGATCCAATCGATTTCTTTTCCCCGCATAGGATGCCGTGACCCCTCACCAATTTGCTCGACACTGGCGCCTCCAGCAGGCGACTGAAGCATCAAAAACACCCCAATCCACGTCATCAGGATCCCACGTAACAAATGCAATTCGCCAAAAACGTTCATCATTTCTCTGTCTCGATAAATACAAATTCATCAGGTGGATTGTCACTGGCCTGCAAACAACTGGGACCAGCAAATGGCACACCAAGCGACAAGTCATTCATCTCGTGGCAGGCCTGACAATAACTCAACCGCGGTCTGGCGAAATCGAATCATTGAAGGCTCGTTACCGCATCTCGCCAATCACAGCAGCAACGCTAGAATGCTCGCTTGCCAATGAACTACTGTCAACTGTCCGCCACTCCAGCACAATTCAATCATGACAGACGAATCCGATCCCTTCTTCGAAGCATACAACCGAGACGACATCGCTTACGGTGAAACACCCGCACCCGGTGTACAATCGATCATTGACCTGAGTGCTTCTGGAGAGCCCAAGCAACTCAGAGCTCTGGATCTGGGAGCAGGGGCGGGGCGGGATTCGATCGCTTTGGCTAGGGCAGGCTATGCCGTGACTGCAGTTGACCTTAGTGAAATGGGCTTGGAACGCATCAAGCAGAGAGCCACTTCGGCCGGCATCGGTGAATGCATCACCACGCGGGCCGCAGACGTCCGTGACTTCGAATTCGAACCCGATAATTATGATGCAATCATTGCAACGACTGTCCTTGACCATATCCCAGCAGCCGACGCGCTCATTGTCTGGAAGAAAATCCTCAATAGCCTCACGCCAACCGGCCTCCTCGCCGTCGAGGTACACAGCACGGAGGACCCAGGTTCCGACCTGCCACCGGGGTGCAACTCAACAGCCCCGAAAAGCGAAACGACGGGTGCTGTCGTGAACTATTTTTCGCCGAATCAACTTGCCCAGTGGGCGACAGACAGGTCAGCAGACCTCCGTGTTCTCAGGTACGAAGAACGACTTGAATGGGATTACACCCATGGTCCTGAACACATGCATGGCAAAGTGTCGCTGCTCGCGATACGAAACGGCAATTTTCCCGAGTGGTACGGGCAGCCAAGATTATTCCCGCGCCACGCCTCGTAAGAACCGCGCCACGCCTCGTAAGAACATCGACTTGGCTTGGGAGAGGCTAACTTGCAGGGATAGCAACAGCAGGGTTTCGGACGCCCAAGGATGCCTTACTGGGTTTCACGACTGAAGCATGTCCTGCAAGGCTGTGTGACACGGCCCATCGCCCATCAAGTCAAGGCTTTGACACAAACGGTCACGATCGCTGCGGCGGGGTAGCTCTTGCAGCGCCTGCATCACTCGAGCAACTTGCTCCGACGACACTTGGCCGCAAATAGGATGCCCCAACCCCATGATGTACTTGGCTCGCTGCAGATCAGCAAAGTAGCGAGGATCATCCTGCATCGATTGAAACATCTCGGTCACAGCCTGCTGAGCTAACAGCACCTCCGTCCAATCCTGCCGAACCGCAGCGTCGAGGATGTGCTGATATTGGTAGATGGCAAAAGACATTGGTCCGCTGGTAATCCCACAACGTTGCCTGCCGGCTTTGGCTCCATCCTGCAGAGCTCGCGCCAGATGAGGATCCCAACCTTGCACAATCCGCAGGTGCTCTAAACCTGCCGCCTCTAAAAATGCCAGAGTACTATTCTCGTAGGATGCTTCTGTCACTTTGACGGCTACAATCGAATCACCACCAGGCCCATCGACCAATCGCTGAACAACTCGCGTGTTTAGTGGCACACCACTGACGTCAGAGATTGAATACAGACCAAGAGGCAACTGCAACTCACTGGCACGTCGCACAAGCGGCTGAAGCTGTTCAACGACATCATGATCAGAACAAGCGGGTTCAAGATTTGATCCTGGCCGCAGGAACGCGACTGCATAATCAAGCTGCTTGAGTAATTGCAACAACTCAACGTTGATGTCTACGCCGTCCTCAGGGCGAAGCAAGCCCATTCGCTGCAGGTTTGTGGGTGACAGCTTTGCTGCAACATCGAAAAACTCTCGCAACTCCTCGACAGTGCGCAAATGCCCCTGTCCCGTTGAAGCCGCAATCAAAACAGACTCTGCACCTGCAGAACGGAGCTTCTGCAAAAACTGCTGCAGACGCTCATGATCCAACTCGCGTCGGGGCAGGTGTCCTTGTGTCGGATCAAAGCAGGCGACAGTTGCGGGGGGATAAATCAAAATGTATTGCTCGTAATTTAATTAACCAAAAAATAGCCAGCAGGCCAGAGTTACCACAATCACTCCAAGCAGATTCAACACTAGCCCCTGACGCATCATGTCCTTGACGGTCAATGCACCATTCCCGAACACAATCGCGTTGGGTGGAGTAGCGACAGGCAACATGAATGCAAAGCTAGCACTTATCGTCGCAGGTATCATTATCAGCCGGGGATCAATCTGGGTCACGATAGCCGTAGCAGCAAGGATGGGCAGTAGCAAATTTGCCGTTGCTGTATTGCTGGTGACCTCTGTCAGAAAAGTAACCGCCAAACAAACCACCCCGATCATCAAAATCAATGGCAAGGTGGAGATCCCGCTAAGCGCTTCACCCAACTGCTGGCTCAATCCAGATTCAATGCACGCTTTGGCTATGGCGATGCCTCCGGCGAATAAAAGCAGAACCCCCCACGGAATTTTGACAGCGTTCCCCCATGTCAACAACGTTTTTCCTTTGCCATTGGGAATGATGTGCATCACGACCACGGCCAACATGGCGACCGAAGCATCACTGGCTCCAGGCACCCATTGCCCCCAGCCACCATACGGTTCTTTTCGAGTGATCCAGAGCAGGGCAGTGACCACAAACACAATCAAAGTCGCTCGTTCTTCATAACGCCAAGCCCCCACGGCAGGCATTTCCAGACGTGCATCCACCCCCAATCCTCGCGTGAGCCAAAACCCGACTAACGGCAACATGACCGCAGCAATCGGCGCGGCCCAAATCATCCATTGCGTGAAAGACGGTTCGTCACCAAATGTCTTGCTATAGACAGACATAAAAACGAGATTCGGTGGCGTGCCAATCGGCGTCACAATTCCGCCGATACTGGCCGAATAGGCAATGCCCAGCAGCAATGCGACTTTCAGGTTGCGATCAGTACTTTTCTCGACAACCGCAGCAACGATGGGCAAAAGCATCAACACAGTTGCAGCATTGGAGATCCACATACTCAAAAAGGCTGAAGCTGCCATGAAACCAAACACAAGCCGTCGACTGCTGGAACCGCCACCAAAAAATCCAACCATCTCCAATGCCAGCCGCCGATGGGTGCCGCTTTGCTCCATCGCCATCGACAACATGAAGCCTCCCATCATCAGAAGCACCAGTTTATCACCAACACAGGCGCCAATCTGTTCCGCAGTCAAAACGCCACCAAGCGGCAAAACCGCTAGTGGGATCAAGGAAGTAACTGGAATAGGAACTGGTTCAAAAATCCACCAAATGGCACAAAGCACTACCACTGCGGCGGTTAATGCAATCTGGTCGGATTGCCCAGAGTAGGCCGTCGCATAACCAGTGCTAATGGCGGCCAACAGCCCAGCTGCAAGGATCTTATACTTCATCGACATCGGGAAGGGTTGAATTGGGCACTGAACTGGATGAAGGCAAGTTTAACCGAATCACGCTCACAAAGTGGAACGAGGCCGACAAGGAAGCACGCCCCACCCAGTATCAGTGACTCCAGTATCAGTGCCTCCGGTATCAGTGCCTCCGGTATCAGTGAAAAACTAGACAGTCAGTTAGCAAACCGAACCATTGAGCCATTCCTGAACCGTCAACGCTTCTGCAAACATCGATGCTGTAGCGCATCGAAAAGGCACTTCAACGACAAGGCACCTCATTTCGTGACCTAGCCGGAGTGACAGCCACGATTTTGGGATGATTCTCTCGAGCTGCTGGAATCGATCATTGAGTCTCTCTTAAGAAGCACAATCACAGGAGACCATTTCAACGAGCCTGCCCGTGAGTGCGTGTGGACACTGAGGGATCATGTTCGGAGCGTGGCCTGGAACCAGCCTATCCCACATCGCTGTTTCCGTAAGGTCGGGTGCTGATCACACCTTCTGACGGGCTGCTTGCAGTTCCGTACAACCTTTTTGGAATTCGACCTGCCAAGTATGCATCTCGACCTGCGAGTGTCGCGTGCTTCATTGCCCTTGCCATGCGTACAGGGTCTCTGGCATGAGCAATCGCCGTATTTAAAAGAACACCGTCAGCCCCCAACTCGAAGGCCTCGCTTACATCACTGGCTGTTCCCACACCGGCATCAACAATGACGGGATAATCCGGATCTCCGTCTTTTAAATACTCGAGGATGATCCGCAAATTATTCTTATTCAATAATCCCTGCCCGCTGCCAATTGGACTTCCTGCGGGCATGACGCTGGCTGCCCCAACCTCCTTGAGACGCCTGGCAGTTACGGGGCAGTCGCTGGTGTAACACAAGACCTTGAAACCATCAGCAGCAAGTTCTTGACACGCTTCGACAGTTTGCACTGGGTCAGGCAACAACGTCTTGCTGTCCCCAAGGACTTCAAGTTTGACCCAGTCTGCACCGGGATTACCGAGCGTTTTAAGTATTTCTCGCCCGAGGCGTGCGGCTCGGATCGCATCCGTTGCAGTGAAACAACCTGCGGTATTAGGGAGTAACGTGCAACGATCAAGGTCAAGGAAATCGAGAATATTTTGCCCCGATCGATCGTACAGACGCTCCCGCCTGACTGCCACGGTCACACAATCCGAACCGGATGCGTCCAATGAATCCCGCATTTGGGTCATCGTGTCATACCTTCCGGTACCCACGATCATCCTACTTTGCAACGTATGCCCCCCCACAACCAGCGGTGAATCGTCTGGTGGTGCCCCGTCGATGGAAGAATTAACTGTCGTGGTCACAGACACTGCGTTACTTTCGCGTCGTTACGTTGATAAACAGACAGACTGAAATAGAAAAGAAGACGCCGAGCCGCGGCGGAATTTTTTAAACCCGCAACCAGCCAGAACCAACACGCAACTTATCCCCCACCCACTAATGTCACCAACTCAACCTGATCACCATCCTGAATGGCTTGAGTGGTGTAATCTTCTCGCGGAACCACTTCCGCATTCACCTCAACAGCCAAATAGTTGGGCGGCACATCAACACGGTCGAGCATAAGCTCGACAGTCATCGATTCATCCAGTTCTACTGACCGGCCGTTGACAGTGATCTTTATCATGCTCTGAATATCTCTCAGCTTCCTTCATCAAACGCTGCATCAAAGGCACGGTTGCTAGGAGAGAAATCCAGTTTCTTTGTGAATTCACAAGCTTCCTTTGCACCAAACTCACGCTCCATGCCGCTATCTTCCCACTCAATGGAGAGTGGCCCCTCGTAGCCAATGTCATTCAAAGCGCGAATGATCTCTTCAAAGTTGACACCGCCGCGACCCGGACTTCGGAAATCCCAACCTCTGCGATAATCACCGAAGTTCAAATGACTGGCGTTGATGCCACTTTTGCCATCCAACGTGACGATCGCATCCTTGACGTGCACATGGTAGATACGATCGGGAAACGTCCGAATGAACTGAACAGGATCAATTCCCTGCCAAATCAGGTGACTGGGATCAAAGTTGAACCCAAACTCCGGTCGATGCTCGAGAACTTCCAAAGCACGCTGGGCAGTGTAGATGTCGAACGCAATCTCTGTCGGATGTACTTCCAAGGCAAAGCGAACACCGCACTCACCAAACACATCGAGTATTGGATTGAACCTCTCGGCAAGCAGATCGAACCCCGCGTCAATCATCGACGGCGGTACGGGAGGGAAGGAGTACAGAAGATGCCAAATGCTGCTGCCTGTAAAACCATTGACAACATCGACACCAAATTTCTGAGCGGCTCGAGCTGTATTTTTCAACTCCTCAATCGCTCGCTCGTTCACGCCTGCAGGATCCCCATCACCCCAAATGTAGGGTGGCAATATTGCTTCATGACGCTCATCGATGTTGTCCAATACCGCTTGACCAACGAGGTGCGCACTAATTGCATGGCATTGCAGACCAGCATCATCCAATAATTTGCGTTGGTTATCACAATAATCATCCTCGGCCAATGCACGGTCAACCTCGAAATGATCTCCCCAACAGGCAAGCTCAATGCCGTCGTAACCGAACTCGCTGGTCATGCGAGCCATTTTTTCGATTGGAAGGTCAGCCCACTGACCGGTAAACAGAGTGACGGGTCGAGCCATGGGGGGTCTCCGCTGTCATGAAAAAGAAGGGAAGTAAAAGGCACTGAGTCGGGAATATTGTGCGCCACCACCCCGCCTATCTGCAATATGCCAACGTTTTGCCATACCCACCAAACCTAGGCAGGCCTGCATAACATGCCCCCTCTGCACATTCACCTCAGCTTCTTTCCCCATCATTTCGTCTCTCACAACGCGTTTCAGCANCATCTTCGAGAAACNAAATCTGCANAAAACGCGGTGTTAAGCGAGTACAACGCTCAACAGACACATCGCGNTCCACAAAAACATCGACATCGACGGCAANGTGCAGCAGCGTTGNTCGCNNAAACCAGTTGCTGGTCCCGATCTTTAAAACGTCTATCAAGAACGCCCNCCAACNCTGCAACTCGCTCTTTTACGTCACCATGAAAAGTGATGAGCATCTCGCACCGATCACCGATACCTAGTTCAACTGCATTCCCCGTCATCCATCCTCCAAGCGACCGCAGCCAAGGACATGCTCCAGCCAAACAAGACATTGGATTCGTTGCTAGCGTGACAAATTTTATGACGACAGTTGAACATTCGCCTGTAGTAGAGCGTGATGCACTCAGCGGCCTTGCCGAGCACTTTCTTCCGCTTGTACCAGGGAGGCTTCACATGACTCCCGAAACCTGCGTTCACGCTGCTCTTGACGGGAAATACGAACTTTGAGCATCGATTCTCTCGCAGAAAGTTCATCTGACCAGCTCTGTATCCGTCTGATCAAATCTGCTGAGTGTGCCGAGAGCCAGTCCTCAACACCAGCAACACATTTACTTTCCGTCGCCCGATCATCGAACCCTTCACTGTGATCAGCCTCTCCACTGCGATGATCAGCCTCTCCACTGCGCGGTAGTGAATCACGCTCAACCCGCTGGCTATCACCGCCATGGTTCTTCGAAACCGCAGCATTTCCTAACGCAGAGCTTTCAAAGTCTGCACGTACAAAGCCGGCACTCTTCCCCAAACCAACGACTTGGAAACCTCCAACGTCGTAAGCTACTAACGTTTCACAAAGATCATGTTGACTTTCTTCACCCGCGAGCACAATTGACTGAGATTGACTCCGCGAAGTTGCGTTTCGCAACCGCATCCCAAATGAGGGACGCCGCCTCGGTGCATTGCGACGATCTCGGTCTGCCTCGATTCCAGCGTGCGTCGAACGTGGACGATGTGGCGAACGTGGACGATACGTCGGTGGAGAATCATGGGCCCCATCGATGCGATGTTCTCGGATAGAAGTATGACCCGGGCTTTCCATGTTGCACGACGCACACTGTTGCTGCCCCCCACCTGTGGTGCTTACCACAGGATCGATATTTTGCTGAACATTAGATTCAGCGAGGGTATCGGTATCACCAATCATTTCTTGTAAAAATGCGTTAGGTCTTTGGCCCACTGAAATGGACCGTCTTCGAGGCCTTGTAAGACTCGATGGCGACGTGTTTTTCGCGGAAGAAGGACTCGGCACCATGTTCGTGATCGTCAAAACTTGCAAAAACAGGCTAAAATGGGTCGTTTACCCTCTTGGTCGATCGACACTCAACATGTTCCCACTGCATTTCCAGGATCCCGCCGGTTAAGATAAGGGAGGGTGACGTAGCGGTCGCAACACCTTCAACGTTGGTACGACCTGCGGCATCTGTGCACATCAATCTGTGCAAATCAGCTGATCCCACTGCGTGCCTTGGTTCCGTCCTTTTTCAGATGTCAATAACTCAAATGCATTCAAGACAACTCACTAGCCTGCATTCACGCCTGCTGCTGGCACTCGTCACTTGCCTGCTCTCAGTCATCACCACCAGCTCGCACCCCGTAGTTGCACAGGAACGAGTTGATCCGAAAACAATCGACGTCAATCAAGCGATCAACAAGGGGATTGAGTTCCTTCGCAGTCGTGGTCAAACCGAAACTGGCGCTTTTAGTCCCGAGACAGGAGCGGCGGTCACCGCGCTGTGTCTCCGCGCCATTCTTGAACATCGCCCGAAAGCCAAGAGCGACCCGGTCGTTATAAAAGCATTGAAATTTCTCGACTCAAAGATTCAAGGTGATGGTGGTATTTATGCAGATGGCTCGCGCTATCGCAATTACGAAACCTCCGTCGCAGTTGGTGCGTTACTGAAAGCGAATCAGGATGGGAAATACGACAGCGTATTAAAACGTGCGGAGGCGTTTTTGAAACAGATCCAATGGGATGAAGGGGAGGGGATTGAGTCTTCTGATCCTGCCTACGGTGGAGCTGGCTATGGAAAGCATGAGCGACCTGATCTTTCGAATACGACTTTCTTGATTGATGCTCTCAAGGAGCTTGGTAACAAAAGTGACGACGAGGCGATACAAAAAGCTCTCAGGTTTGTGGTTCGCACCCAAAATCTGAAAGGTGAAGGCAACGACACAAAACACGCGGCTGCGATCGATGATGGTGGCTTTTACTACACACCCGCCGCGGGTGGGCAAAGCCAGGCCGGAGATGATGGCTCGGGTGGACTCCGAAGCTATGGCTCAATGACCTACGCTGGTTTAAAGAGCATGATTTACGCAGGGTTATCAGCCGACGACCCGCGTGTCCAAGCGGCCATGGCCTTCATCAGGAAAAACTATTCCCTCGAAGACAATCCGGGCATGGGAAAAGCGGGATTGTTCTACTACTACCACACATTTGCAAAAGCTCTGGATGCAGCGAATGTTGAGATCATCGATGATGCCGACGGCACACCTCACTCTTGGAGACAAGAGCTGATGCAACAGATTCTCCTGATGCAGCAGTCTGACGGGTCATGGGTGAATGATGAGAATGATCGCTGGATGGAAGGCGATCGCCAGCTGGTGACTGCCTACGCTCTTCTGGCCTTGGCGTTCTGCCGTTCGTAAATCGCACAGATAAATCTTGCGTAGCTAATCCGTCTAACGAACTTTCACTTGTGTGCTAGATCGCCGTGCTTGGCTAAGAAAATCAAAGCTGATGGATGCTAACACGCTTTTCTGCAGCTAGCCCGCGTTTCCATCTCAAATGTTTGATATCTTATGATTCTGGACACTGGTTTCCGACCACATCGCCCACGAATCACTTTTACCTCTCAGGCATTTCCATGTATCGAACCGTTTTCACGCTCTGTGTGACGTGCATCGTATTTGCGAACGCATTCCGCAACAGCAACGCTCAGGAAAACGAGGCACCAGCAACACTGGCTGACGCCCAGACTCCTTGGATCACGTCACTTGCCCGACTCGGAGAGTCAAGCTCCTGCGTGGCAAGCACAGGCGATGGCTTGCTACTGCGAGAAGCTACCGTCTACAAATTCGAAGTGGCGAATCCGAATGAGATGACGCCCATCTATTCGCACCCTGCGGCCGTTTGGCAAGTAGTAAGCAGTCGCGACGCCAGCAAAATCGCAAGTGTAGATTACCGCGGTAACCTTGGCATTTATGACACCGGCAATCAACCAATCGCGTCAGAAGGGTCTCCATGGCAGGCGGGGCCGAATGCCAAGTTGACGCTTCATGAAAAAGCGTTTGAACGCTGGTGCCAAGCATTGGCCATTACGCCCGACGACAAATTCCTCATCGCTGGGAATGAAGCCGGTAAATTATTTGTCTGGGACATTGCAGCCGCCAAAGTTTCAAAAACAGCCGAACTCGACGGTCACGCGGTTACCGGGCTGTCAATCTCACCTGAATCCTCACAACTTGCTGTCAGTGACGGCGCCGGACACGTCCACCTTTTCTCATGGCCGCAACTAGAATCTCAAGGAAAAATTAAGTTTAGTGATGAAACCGTTTGGTGTGTTGCATACGCCGCCCCAGGCACACTGCTGGCCGGAAGCAGTGACCGGAATCTTTATCAAGCTGAAGCCAAGGCCGACAGCAAAGCGGAAAGTGCTGGCAAGGGAAGCGACTGGATTACGCAAATCGCAATCTCTCCCTCGGGACGCGTTGCCGTTGCAGAAGTCGGTGGCAAAGTCCACTTTCCCCAAGCTACTGCTGAAGCGGGAAAAGCAACCGCAACGAGGTACACACTCGGTAACGATTCAATGAAGGCGACCAGTGGTGTATGGGCGGTGCAGTGGAATACCGCTACGAAAGGGGATGAGCAAGTCTTGGTGGGCACACGAAAGAACGGTGTTCTGGTCGCAGGTCGATCTTGGAAATGGACAGAGACTGCCAAGAAGGAAACGCCGGCCCCCGCATCGACGGAAGCAGAGAAAGTGAAGCCTGAGAAAGAAGTGAAAACGGAACAGCCCAAGGAAAACGACGAAAAACCAGCACCTGAAAAACCAGCGACGGGCAAACCTGTTGACACCGAGAATAAAGAATGAGTGACCCCACGGTCGCCGCAGAGAGTGCCAAAGGTGCCTCTCACGAGCAGCCTCAATATGTTGTTCGCTTTGGGGCATTACGTACGCTTGGCGTGATGAACTCCCGCCAAAGTTATCGGTATGGTGACGAGATCGTCGCGCGCACCAACCGCGGAACCGAGATCGGAACCGTGCTTTGCGAAGCTACTCCAGTGGCTTTCGAAGCGATGGAGGAGCCCACGAAGGGGCGAATCATACGGCGAATGAGCAAGGAAGATCGCACGCAACGACAACGGATGGAATCGGGAGCAGCGAAAGACATGGCTGTCTGCCAACGCTGTGTCGATGCATTGAAACTGTCGATGGAACTGGTGGATACTGAGCGTTTACTGGGTGGCGAGCGTTTCATCGTGTATTTTCTCGCCGATGGCCGGATCGATTTCCGACAACTGGTTCGAGATCTCGCCAAGGAGTTTCAAACACGAATCGAGATGCGACAGATCGGGGTGCGCGATGAGGCGAAACTGCTCGCGGATTATGGAGATTGCGGACAGCCGATTTGCTGCGCCAATTTCCTCAGCAAGATGCCGCCAGTTTCAATGAAAATGGCAAAATTACAGAAAGCAACGCTAGACCCCTCAAAAATATCAGGTCGTTGCGGTCGGCTGAAATGCTGCTTACGTTACGAGTATGATACTTATGAAGAGATTGCCAATGAGCTACCTTCTCCCGGAACTCATGTGCTAACCCGAGAGGGTCATGTGAAAGTAATCGCTCAAGACCTGCTGGCAGGTCAATTGACGGTCAAGACCGAAGATAATCGCCGGATCATCATTTCCAGTGAAGATGTGTTGCAGGTCGTTTCCCAACAACATGCTTCACAAAAGCAGAGAAGTGAACAGAAGAACAAGTCGGAATCGCGCAAGGAATAATCAAATCGCATAGCCATGCGAAGCTTGCTCTACCGCTTGCACCACCTACGCCGAAAGTACAAAGAGAAAATGACGTCTTCATTGCAAGCGATGCGAGATTTACTGGCCGAAGACCAACGCTATAAGCTGGATGCTTACCAGTTCATTCGTGAGTCGCTTCAGTATGCTCACGAACATATGATCGGGGAGTTAGCGGAAGATGAATCTGGCGAAAAAACGGGGCCACGACACGTTACCGGTCAGCAGCTTTGTGAAGCATGCCGTCTGTATGGCATCGAGCAATACGGTTACCTGACGAGAATGGTACTTGGTAACTGGGGAATCAAGAGCACCAGTGACTTCGGAGATTTGGTGTACAACCTGATTCGAATCGAGCAGATGCGTAAGAGTGAATCCGATCAAAGAGAGGACTTCAATGATGTCTACGACTTCGAAGACGCCTTCGAGCCTGAATTTGAACTCACCGTCAAAGATGAAGACTGAAATGAGACACCAAAACCCAATGACTGTTGAACGCCACGGGCTTTCGTTCAGTACCCTGACGCGTCGCCACTTCATGATGGTGGCCGCTGCCGCCTTGCTCGTATTCAGCGGGCTACAGCCAGCAAACCGCTGCGGCGCTCAAGATACACCTGATGCCAAGACCCAGGCAGAGGACGCGGAGGCCACCTCGGAAACAAAACGGTCTGAGCGTCCCCGCCCCGTCGAGGAGTCACGCAACAGTTATCTTGGACGCGTCTTGGCCAAACCGATGTCCCATCTAGGTGCACCCTGGCTGATTCGCCCGGAACGCGAAGAAGAAGAAAGGGCCTCCGAATCATTCAAGCAATTGAAGCTTGCTGAAGGGATGAACGTGTGCGATCTTGGGTGTGGGAATGGCTACTGGACCCTTCCCATGGCACGGGACGTGGGTCAAGACGGCAAGGTCTATGCCGTCGACATCCAACGCGAAATGCTTCAAAAACTGCGTCAAAGGTCCAGCAAGTACAAACTGGACAATATCGAACCAGTGCTCGGCAAAGTCGACGATCCCAACCTACCATCCAACAAGGTGGACCTTGTCTTGATGGTGGACGTCTACCACGAGTTTTCCCATCCGGAATCGATGCTTTGGGGAATCCGGCGTTCCCTGACTTCGAAAGGCGTTGTGGCGTTGCTTGAATACCGCGAAGAGGATCCAGGCGTCCCTATCAAGCCGCTTCACAAGATGTCAAAACGCCAAATCATGAAGGAATACAGGGCGAACGGATTCAAATTGGTGCGGGAATACAACAAATTACCGTGGCAGCACTTGATGTTCTTTGCCAGAGATGACAGTCCCCTGGAAAAAATTGAACCAGTACCGGCACAACAGGTGCTCAAGGATCTGGAGTAGAATCTGGCCGACACGATTCCCGACAGGAGTCGTTTGCAGTTCAAAACGAGCCCTGAAAGCCATCATTCCAAAGGCTTCGGTTCAAACTTTGATACTGTACCAACCGCCGCAGAGGCAGTCCGAACTCCAAACCGTCACTTTACCAAGCACCGTTTCACCGCGTGTGGCACCTCGCATCGGTAATTGACAGGTGATTGCGAGGAACAGTTGTTAGACCAAATAGTCACGGTCAGCGGCGAGAAGAAATGCACACACGCACAGACAAATCGAGCGAAGGAATAACATGTCCATAAAAGTCCGTCTCAGCATCATGATGTTTCTCCAGTTTTTTGTCTGGGGAGTATTCTTTGTCACAATGGGGACATATCTTGCCAAGCTCTTTGAAGGTGATGATAAAATCAACTCCCTTATCGGTAGCAGCTATGCAACGCAAACTTGGGCGGCCCTCTTTGCACCCTTGATTGTTGGCTTCCTAGGGGACCGTTACTTCAACAAGGAACGCCTCAACGGACTCCTACACTTGTTAGGCGCCGGCCTACTTTGGTGGGTCAGCACAATCAACGACCCCACAATCTTGTTTTGGGCCTTACTAACATTCTTTATCTGCTACATGCCGACGTTGGCCCTGGTCAACACGATCACCTTTCAGAATGTCGATAATGTAGAAACCGACTTTCCCAAGATTCGTTTATGGGGAACCATCGGCTGGATCGTGGCCGGGCTTGCGATCTCCGAGTCATTCTTTGGGCTCTTCGCATTCCCAATCCTTCCCTTCATAGAGGGTGGCGGCAGTACCAACGCCCAATTCCAGGTGGCGGCGATAGTGAGTGCAGTCTATGGCATCTACAGTTTCACGCTGCCTGCTTCGCCACCTGAAGGCAAAGGTGAGCCGGTCAATCTTATCAAGGTGCTGGGATTTGACGCGATCAACCTTCTGCGCAACCCATCCTACTTTGTGTTTGCCGTATGCTCCTTCCTGATCTGCATTCCCCTCGCGTTTTACTATGCTCGCACTGGTGAATTCGCCGGAAAAATGCATTTTGGAGACCAAACAGCAGGAGTTATGGCACTAGGGCAAGTGAGTGAAATTTTCTTTATGGCACTGGTTCCATTCTTCCTGTCAAAACTTGGTGTCAAACGAATGTTATTGGTCGGAATGCTGGCATGGGCACTTCGCTACGCCCTGTTTGGCTTGATGCCATCGGTGGGTGGCATGATTGTGTTGGGAATTGTGCTCCACGGCATCTGCTACGACTTCTTCTTCGTCACCGGACAACTTTACACTGATAGGGTGGCACCAAGAGAAATGCGAACCAGTGCCCAGGCATTGTTGGGACTACTGACCTATGGTGCGGGCATGCTGGTTGGAAACTACGTATTGGGCTGGTGGGGTGACCGTATCAAACTCGATCCAAGCACAAAGGCTGGTTGGGAAGCCGGCGCAGAACAATTCTGGCTGATGCCGGCGGGGCTCGCAGCGGGCGTTTCTGTTCTTTTCTTTCTGGCCTTCTGGGACAAGTCTAGCGCTGCCCAATCAGGACCAACTGATGACAAGGATTCACCAGAAGACGCCAGCGATAACCCCGAAACGGCTTGAAGCCAATCAACTGCATAGCAGTTGCGCAAATGGACCTTCCGCTACCCCACCACCGTACTGGGGTGTTCAGACTTCGGCATACTTCACCAGGGCCTGCGTGGGACTGTGAGTCCTCAACAACTCACGAAGAGCCAACGGCGCGTGCATGGCACGTGTGTGTTCTGCCCAGGTATCGACGGCCCGCAAAACATGGTTACTTCCAAGCGAATCAAAATAGCCATGCCACAACCGCTGGTGCTCGTAACCAAGTCCTCCGCTCATCGCGAGGTCGAATGAATGATGATCGGAAACGACTCTATCTTTGAACGCGCATGCAGCTTCGATCCACATAGGAATCGCGAGCAAGTCGCAGATCTGTTCGTCTTCGAGCGCCCACTCGGTTTTGCCATACTCCTGGGATAATTCAACCGAACGCGTTGCAAGTCCTGCAGATCGTCGACCCTCTACATAGTCATAGAACCCCGCGTCTGCAGCACGCCCAAACCGTTTACTTTTGATCATAGCAACAAGCAGCGGGGCAGGATCCAAACGCTTGGGAAATGCCTGCCAAAACGCCCGCCCTGCATCAAACATAGTGGACATGCCAATCCAGTCGATTAATTCCAACGGTGACATCGGCATTCCATACCGCAACGCCGCATTCTCTATTCGCGCTGCAGCAATACCTCGACAAAGTAATAACATCGCTTCATTCAGATAGGGTGAAAGCAGGCGATTCACAACAAACGCCGGACCATCTCCAACCACCAAGGGCTCTTTCCCAAGACGTTGAACATGACTGATGCACGCCTCTGTCGTTGCTGTATGCGTTGCACCTCCCGCAATCAATTCCACAGCGGGTCGCTCACCGACGGGCATGAAAAAGTGCATGCCACTGAACCGCCCTCGATGCCGTAAAGACTCGGCAATACGTCCGATAGATAAGGTCGAAGTATTTGTACACAGCAGTGCCTCCTCACCAAAAACCTGCTCAACCTCAGCGAAGAACGCTTGCTTGACCTCGAGTTTCTCAATGATGGATTCAATCACAAGCGTTCGCGGGCGAGGTGTCTGTGACTCACGGTTGCAAAATTCGATCGCGGACATCGAGTCACTGATTTTTCGAATGCTGGAAACATCCCACTTGCCATCACTGAAACGAACTTGCTGAACGGCACGACCGATAGCATCTTCATCCTGATCGGCCAGCCAAACAGAGATTCCCGCATCAAGGTGCGCCTGCAAAATAGCAGACCCAACAACGCCTGCACCAACCAGATAAATGCCAACTGGAGCACTCTCACCCACTTCATTCTCAGATTTCTGTGAAGACAACTTGGCACTCTCAGCGTTCACGGTGGATCGAATCGACGGTCAATACAGAACCAAAACCACAGGACAAACTACAACCTCGGAAGCAAAAGAAACCAATCAGCTACTCGCATTATCGTGATTCCAACATAAAAACATTAAACGAACAACTTTCAATCGCCACTCCGGATGGAAACTTGAGGTGATTGAGTCAGCAACTCCGAGTGACGATTGGTTTTCGCTGCGATCGTGAGCACATGAATGTTCGGACATGATCGCGAATACATCGTTTCTATGTACAGTTACTCGAGCAATCAGATCTTTATACACCTGACCGAAATTGGATCGACGCTAACCCTGCTGAACCCGCACCACCGATGGTGCAGCCAAGGGTTCCAGTGTGGTAACAACACTCATGCTGTTCGTAGTCAGATTATCGCACATGGCTCATGGCTCTTCCCGACTCCTTTGTTTGGGAAATCCAAGTCCATGATCGCGGAATATTAATGGTCGCGGAATATTAATCGGGCATCCGCCTTCAGATCATGAAAACTTGCAGAGGGTTACCCCTAACCATTTTGAGGAAGCCAGACCGATCGATCGACATCAGCAACCTGCGATACCCCGCGTTGCTGCGGCAGAGCCCATGTGTTCCTGCGGAAAATCTTTCAGCTTAGATGGCGTTAACGCAGAATCACGCGAGCTTATCGGCATAACAGGGGCAGAGCAGATGACAAAAAGCCGCTAAACTGCATCTTGATCCTAATGTTTCTACCAAGCCCCGCGTCTTTCAACCAAGCCCCGAGTCGTAATGGAAATCAACAAGATCAACACCACCTGTTTCGAGGAATCGGAAGCTAACAATCTGCGACCAATCACGCTGGCTTGTCCGGCTTACGCAGTCACCAACGCGATCGTCCGTTGTTTTGACTTGCTCAAACGCAGCGTCGGGACACGGGATGGTCATGTGAGGCCCCACCTCCAGAAAATCCAGAAGCTGAGCTACAGAATTCAGGAATTCACCGGTCGCTTGGATCAGGATTCGGGTCTACTACTGGTAAATGCGCGGATCAGGACATTCTTTAACTGACAAAATTCTTAGACAGAACATGAAAAACATCAGAGTTGGAATCATCGGGGCAACAGGCTACACGGCGTTGGAAGTCGCCCGCTTGCTACAAGGTCATGACAACGCAAGTGTTGTCACAGCAACCAGCCGCGCGCACGCTGGTGAAGCCTTATCGACGATTCATCCATCACTTGCAGGACGCTGCGATGTGGCGATCGAAACGTTCTCACCAGAGCAGTTCGCCAAAAAATGTGACATCGCGATGTGCTGTCTGCCGCACGGCGCATCTGCAGAAACAGTACAGCAGTTAGTTCAGCATGGTGTCCGTGTGATCGACTTCAGTGCAGACTTTCGACTTTCAGATGTCGACACCTACCAGCATTGGTACGAGGTCCAACATCCTTGGCCAGAACGTGTCGGGTCAACAGCTTACGGGATGCCCGAATTCTTCGCGGATGAGATTCGCACAGCAGATATTGTCGCCAATCCAGGCTGCTACCCAACTTCTGCAATCCTGCCTCTCGCGCCTCTGCTGGAAGCAGGCCTGATCGATGCGGACGATATCATCATCGACAGCAAGAGTGGCGTCAGCGGTGCGGGACGCAGCGCGAAGATTGCAACGCTATACTGTGAAACGAACGAGGCTATCAGCGCGTACGCAGTCGGCTGCCACCGGCACCAACCCGAAATCGACGACATCGTTCAGAGAGTTTCAGGGAAATCTATTGAATGCTTGTTCACGCCTCACTTGACCCCGATGGATCGTGGGATCCTGTCAACGATCTATGTCCGGCCGACATCTGACAATCTGGAAGAGATCATGCAATGCTGGCAGGCAAAATTCAAGAACTCAGCATTCATCCACCCCGTAACCCATTTGCCTTCAACCAAGCATGTCTCCGGGACGAACCATGTCCAGATGACAGCTCGAACATCCGGTTCTCGCGTAATTCTCATCTGCGCAATCGACAACCTCGCCAAAGGAGCCAGCGGTGCCGCAGTTCAAAACATGAACGTCATGTTCGGTCTGGAACAGACGACGGGGCTGTTTTAGTCGATTTAACCCGTTTTCTTTGTGAAACGGATGATAAATCCCACAAATGATCGGGCGACGATCATTGCTCGGACGCTTACACTGTAGGGGTGTTTCGATCCACGACGCATCACGCATGGTAGCCATGGATTCTAGCGACAGCGATCCCGACTTTCACACGTCTAAACACGTGAACAAGAACAATACGCAAGAAGACGATTCGGTGATCTCGGAAGACATTTCATCGACTGAACCGGAACCACTGCTTGCAAGTTTGGCCAGCCAGACAGCCGTCGTCACTGATTCTTTCAACCCCGATTCTTTCAGCTCAGGAATCTCATCAACTCCCTCGAAAGACCGTTGGTGGACCAGTCTCGCGGTGATCGGAATTTCACTGCTACTTTTCCTTTCAACTTCTTTTGTAATGACGATCGTAGCGGCTATTTATGTCCACGGTAGTTTTTCTGCCAGCCTGTTTTCAAATCCAGACAGTTTGCGTCAGGTGACGCAATCTCCAGTGGGCTTGCTTCTGATGATTGTGACTCCGCAGCTTGCGTTAGTTACCCCTTGCCTGATCGCAGCCTACCTTTCTCCACACCCCATGCGACAGCGACTCGCGTTGGTAAAAGGAAACTGGCCTGTGTGGGCATGGATTAGCGCAGCGTTGGCCACACCATTGATCGGCATTATTTCGGGGATCATTATCGGGCTCTTTTTAGAGGAAAGTGCAGCACTGAAGGAAATGTCAGATATTTTCAGGCAGCAGAGCCAATCAGGTTTTATCACGCAATTGATATTAATGATCGCCGTGACTCCAGCCTTGTGCGAAGAGTTACTATTTCGAGGCTATGTTCAAAGTCGCCTGACGCAAGTGTTTAGGCCAGTATTTGGCGTTCTTGTTTCCTCGATCGCTTTTGCAGCGTTTCATATGGACCCCGTACATGTCATCGCCGTTGTTCCTTTGGGACTATTTCTTGGCTGGTTAACATGGCAGAGCGGATCGCTTCTCCCTGCGATACTTGCTCACTTTACAAATAATCTTGTCAGCGTTTTGGCGATCATCATCGCACCCACCGCAGACACCAATACTTTTTCATTACCTGCCTTGGAATTCACCCTCGGCATTTTTTTATTCGGTTGCCTTGGCATTGCTGCAACGTCATTCGCAGCAATCGCCTATCGGCGTGCACCCCCGACTCCAATCGGCACGACCACCACACCCACTTAAATCATTCATCAGGCTCGAAAACATGCTTCCCAAACTGGGCTTTGATCACCCTGACTATCTCTGGCTGCTACTCGCGTTACCCATTCTCTGGTGGATTGGCTATGAGTCGCTAGCAGCGTTAGGAAAAACCAGACGTGCATTCGCTTTGTTCCTCCGGGTTATTGTCTGGACTGCGATTGTGTTTGCTGTTGCAGGTGTGCAGATGGTCTGGGTTAGCGATCGTGTGACGGTGATGTATCTACTGGACCAGTCGGAGAGCATCCCGCAGTTACAACGCACAGAGATGCTTGACTACGTCATTGGCAACGTCAAAAAGCATCGAGAAAGAGCACGAGAAGACCGCGCTGGAATCATTGTCTTCGGACGGGATGCATCCATTGAGATCCCTCCTTTTGATGATGACATTCCGCAACTGCGGCGTGTTGAAAGCATGCGAGAGGGTGCTGATGCAACGAACCTTGAGTCAGCATTGAATCTCGCTCAAGCCTCCATGCCCGAGGATACGTCCCGCCGAATTGTGATCGTCACGGATGGAAATGAAAATCTTGGCCAAGCGAAGAAACTTGCGGCACGCATTGCTGGCTCAGGCATTGGGATTGACGTCGTGCCCGTTATGCTCAGCTCCGAAAACGAAGTGCTAGTTGAAAAAATCGATATCCCCAACAACATTCGCAAGGGGCAACCATTCGAAGCTCGTGTCGTCATGAATAATTATGCCGATTCTGACAACGAGCAACCATCGACGGGCAAACTACGTGTAACTCAGAAAGTCAATGGTGAAGTCCAGCTATTGACAGAACAGAACGTCGCCCTGAAACCTGGCAAGAATGTTTTCCCCCTGCAGCACGAAATTAATCAGCCAGCCGCCTACATCTACAACGCTGAATTTGTACCCGATTCTGCTGGCGGGGATGGGCTGACGGAAAACAACAGCGCCACTGCATACACCTATGTCCGTGGTCAAGGACGTGTGCTCTTGATCCAAGATCAGAAACGAGCAGGTGACTTTGACTTGTTGGTGGATGTACTTCGCAGGAACAACATTGAGGTTGACATCATGCAAAGCGACTCGCTGTTTGGCAGCGTTGCCGAGTTGCAGCCCTACGACGCTGTCATTCTCGCTGGTGTTCCTCGCGTTGCGGGCGAAAGCACTGACCAGATCACCTCGTTCTCTGATGCACAAATCAGCATGCTCGTTAGTAACACGCGCCAATTGGGAGCTGGGCTATTGATCATTGGTGGCCCCGAAGCATTTGGTGCAGGGGGCTGGACTGGAACTGAACTTGAAAAAGCGATGCCTGTTGACTTCAAGATCAAAAATTCAAAAATCCAGGCCGTGGGCGCATTAGCACTCATCATGCATGCAAGTGAAATGGCAGAAGGCAATTACTGGCAGAAAGTCATTGCCAAAGCAGCCATCGAACAGTTGGGGCCGAGTGATTACGGCGGTGTTCTCCACTGGACCAGAGGCGGCGACGCGTGGCTCTGGGGCGGGAAGCAAGGCATGCTGGAAGCGGGTCAGTACCGCAAAGCCATGCTTGCAGCAATCGGCCGGATGACCCCAGGAGACATGCCTCAATTTGACCCAGCTATGAAGATGGCTGTGGCGGGTCTTGCTCGGACCCCGGCCTCAGTCAAACACTGTTTGATTGTCAGTGATGGTGATCCCTCTCCTCAAAGCAACGCAACCATCAATGCCTTCAAATCGAACAAAATCACCGTCAGCACCGTTGCTGTGGCTTCACATGGTCGCGTCGGGAGCCAACGCCTGCAGGATATTGCGACACTAACCGGTGGAAAATACTACGAGGCATCCAATGGCAAAGCTCTGCCCCGCATTTTCCAACGTGAGGCACGGAGAGTTTCTCGTCCCCTTGTTTACGAACCAGACGGGGGCACAACGCCTGAGGTTATCTTTCCACATGCGATGCTGGACGGCATTGACCGAGTTCTTCCAAACACCCGCGGCTTTGTATTGACACAAGTGAAAGACAGCCCGCTGGCACAGGTCCTGATTCAGTCGCCCAAGCCTGACTCACCCGAGAATGCGACCATTCTTGCAGTCTGGACCTATGGACTTGGGCGTACCGCCGTTGTGACGACAGATGCTGGTGCGCGATGGGCATCCAACTGGACAGAATGGGCGGGTTATGAAGCTTTCTACAGCCAGCTCGTTCGATGGTTGATGCGGCCCACTGGTGACACCGGAAAATACACGCTTGCCACACAGATTCGCGACGGAGAGGTTCAAGTTGTTGTCAATGCACTTAGCAAAGAAGACTCATTCCTCAACTTTCTGAACATGAGTGCGTCGGTGCTCGATCCAGACCTGAAACCTGTGCCATTGCGGATGCGACAAACTGCCCCCGGGAGATACATCGGTAGCTTCCCCGCAAATAAAACAGGCAGTTATTTCGTCAATGTGATCCCTGATGGAAAAACAGCCCCCTTATCAACAGGAGTAACCATTCCGTACAGCGAAGAGTACCGAATTCGCGAAACGAACCAAGCTTTGATTGCTGAGCTTGCTTCCGTCAAGCCAGCCGGGGGCGACAGCGGAGAAGTGACAGCTCCTCTGGGGTATTCATCAGATGAAAGCGCCGAAAATCACAATGCTTTCCGTGGAGGCTTGGCATTGGCTAGAAGTATCCGTGACGCATGGCCATGGTTTGTACTAGCGGGATGTTGCATTTTCCTTAGTGACATTTTTGTACGTCGAGTTGCCATCAACTTCGATTGGATCGGTGTTGCCCTCAAAAAGATTCGTGGAAAATCAGAGGAAAAGGAATCCACGACAACAGCCCGGCTCGATGCGTTGAGGAAAAACAAAGATCTGTTGGATGAGGAACTGCAACGCCGCCGAACCAGCGTACGATTCGAACCAACTCAGCCAACAGTTGACACTGAATCGAACGAGCAGAACGCCACATTTAGCGACGACGAGCAGACAACAGCAAAAAGTAAAAGCATATCTCCCGAGCCTGAAGGCCCGTCTTACACCGAACGGCTGTTAGCAGCGAAACGCAAAGCGAGGAAAGATTGAGCAATACTTACGAGATCAAAACTAGCGATGATCTCAAGTTTGTTCACACCGATTCCGCTGGAGAAACCATCATGAAGAGATCAGCCTGCAAATGTTTTTAGCATCTATCACGGCTTGATCTCAATGCACAAACAGGGGGAAGTAGCAAACGAAAACGGCGTTATACGCCTCAGCCTACGGAACTCACGTCTGGAAAAATGAAGGAGTTGCGCGGATTATTCAGGAACGAATCGACTATCGCAGCACAGCTTGTAGCGAATAACGGCTTCAAGACATCCGTTTTGTTAAGATTCTCTGAAGCAACGGCAAATAAATGTTTTGCTGCTTAATAATGCGTCGAAAGTAATCATCAGGAGCGATGATCTGGACGGTCACCGTTAACCAATCAGTGGCAGAACCGCCTTGCGATAGCTTTTTATCACGGAAGATTAAAAATGAGAGTCGATGTAGCATGGGTGCGGAGCACCTTGTGTGGAATTGTGGCAGGGACAACTCTAAGTCTCACTGCGCTTCACGTTGCGGCCAACGACGCACCTGCGCTCACACAAGCACTCGCCATGGGTGCGGCACCGAGTGTTGCGACTGTCAACCACAACGCAATCTCTTGGAGCGATAACCCGGCAACCGAAGTGGCGATCGAAGATCAATTTCTCGGCATGCAACAAAGACTTGCCGAACTAGAAGCTGGTCTTGAAGAAGTCGCGGAAGAAGCTGGCGACAAGAGCATTGTCCATTCAGGATCAAGTAAATCCACGATGAAAGTGAGTGGTCGTGTTCATGTAGATGCTTGGGGTTTTGATCCTACAGGGGGTGATGTCGCGGCTCTCAATAGCAGGAACGGATCTCCCGTCGACCCTCAAAACAGACTTGGTTTCCGACGTCTGCGATTCGGTGTCAAAGGCACGATTCGGGACAACATGAACTACAAAATCGAGATGGAATTTGCAGGGGGCAACAGATCTGAATTCCGCGATGCGTACCTTGGCTGGACAGACCTGCCTGTCCTACAGACGCTTCTGCTTGGTAATCAGAAACGCCCCTATGGATTGGATCACCTCAATAGTTCTCGCTACAACGTGTTCCTCGAGCGACCATTTGTTATTGAAGCAAACAACCAGGATGCTCGCCGTCTCGGCTTAGCCTCTTACGGTTATTCAGAAGACCTGCGTTGGAACTGGCGTTACGGCGTTTGGAACCAGCAAAACGTACAGTCTCTAGGAAACTACGTAGGCGATCATCTCCAACTGGAGGCCGCTGGGCGACTCGCGAGTACGCTGTGGTACGACGAGGTAAGCGGAGGCCGAGGATACATGCATTTTGCAGTTTCCGGTTCCCACGCCGACACCGCTCAAAATCCAACCAATGAGTCAAGATTCCGCACTCGTCCAGAGGCACGTTCAGCGAACCGCTGGATCGACACGGGAAAAATCAAAGACTCGGATTACTTCAACTTGCTTGGACTTGAAACCGTTGTCAACGTGGGCCCTGTTCAATTCGTTGGTGAATACCAAAGCGTTTGGGTGAATCGTGACTTAGGTAGTGAAGATGTCAACTTCAATGGTGGGTACTTTTACGTCAGTTATTTCCTGACAGGTGAGCACATGCCTTGGGATCGCAAATCAGGCACGCTCGGTCGAATCATTCCCTTCCAAAATTTCTGGATGGTAAATCGATGTGACGGTTGTCGCGAGGCGGGTTGGGGTGCATGGCAGATTGCTGCACGTTACTCCAACGCGGACTACAGCGACGGGGATGTCCTCGGCGGCGCGGGCGAATCGTTCACATTCGGACTGAACTGGTACTGGAATCCAAATGCCCGCATGCAGTTCAATTACATCAACGGCAAGATCAGCGACCGCGAGGTTGATGCATCAGACAATGTCTTTGGTGACTACGACATCTATGGTGTTCGCTGGATGGTTGACTTCTAAGGTCAAGAATCGCAGCAGATAACAAACCAGAAATCATCCCGTCCGAGACTCGTGATTCGGACAGAGACAAATCAACAAGAAAGGCAAAGACATGCATGGATTCCTCACTTACCGCACCTTCATCGTGCTAACGGTGATCGCAACCCTTGCGACTCAGGCTGAAACAGTACAAGCCGAAATCAAGATTGGCTGCCTCCGTACACAATGTCCAAGTTGCGATTGTTCACTCGACGCGAAGATGGTTGACGTGGAAAAATCCTGTTTTGAAGTCGAAACAAAGACCATCTGCATTCCGCGCGTCGTTTTTCCGTGGCAGCGTAAAAAAGCATGCGATGGATGTGATTCCTGCGATGGACTTGGATGCTCAACTTGCATCAACAACGGTGCACAGACGCGAAGCATTCGTGTCCTCAAAAAGAAAAAGTACACGTGTCCCGAGTGCAAGTACTCATGGACCCCTAACTCAAAGGAATGCTGTGATGGGGCTTGCGATGCTGCGAGTGCCAAGACAGAGCACGGCACGAAGGTGAGTACCAAAGTCGTGAGTCACGGTGTTTTGTTACCGCCGTTGACGAGCATCAATCCAACAAAGGTTGCACCTTCCAAGTTGCTAACGACCGAACTGGAACCCGTCCACGTTCAGACACTTACGCCCTTGTCTTCTTTCACTCGTTAAGGAAGTTCCGGCTCAGGATTTCCCCTGGGGAATCGCACTGTAAATCAAAAAAAGGACGAGGCATGAAACGCCTCGTCCTTTTTTCATAGTAACAGGCAGAAGGCAACGGACTGGTGCACGGCAGTGATTATCAAATGAGCTTTATCAATTCACGACAGAAGTCGGGCAGGTCGTCAGGGCGGCGACTTGTAACATGATTACGATCGACAACCACCGCTTGGTCTGAGTAGATCGCACCGGCATTTATCAAATCATCTTTAATCCCTGGTGAACCCGTCACTCTGACTCCACGATAGACTTCTGCCGAGATCGGTATCCAACCTCCATGGCAAATCGCCGCGATCGGCTTTCCAGCGTTATTAAAGGCTCGCACGAGATCAAGCACCACTTGATCTCGTCGAAGCTTGTCGGGCATGAAGCCACCGGGAACCACCAATGCATCAAAATCTGCTTCAGCCATTTGCGTGATTGCTACGTCACTTTGACAGGGGTAACCATGCTTACCACTGTAAACCACTGAAGCTTCTGGACCCGCGACGATGACCTCCGCTCCGGCCTCCTGCAATCGTAGTTTGGGATACCACAGTTCTAAATCCTCGTAAACATCTCCGACAAGAATCAAAACTCGCCGCCCCCTTAGTGGGACTTCAATATCAGACATCGACAATCACCTTTTATACAACAAGATTTTCATGGCCGTCAAAACCGACCAGACTTCGCCGTGGTTCTAATAAGCTTTGCATCGATCATTAAGCAAAAATCATGAAACGATCCGATCGAATCCTAGTGACCTAAAGATCGCCCCATCTGCAGCTAAATCGCCTCGTTACCGCGTTCTCCAGTTCGGATTCGAACGCAATCATCCATTGGCAAAACAAAGATTTTTCCGTCACCGATTTCGCCGTCATCTCCGGACCGGCCTCCCGCCACGATCGCGTCTACTGTTGGCTTAACGAATTCCTCGTTCACTGCGATTTGCAGCTGCACCTTCCTAAGCAAATTGACACTGAACTCATGCCCGCGGTACACCCCCGTCTGTCCACGCTGGCGGCCAAATCCCTGACAATCCATGACGGTCAAACGGAAAACCTCAACCTCTGTCAGGGCCTCTTTGACGGATTCCAACTTACTTGGCTGGATAATGGCGATGATCAATTTCACGGATACGGAAGCCCTAGTTGATAGGAAATGACAACGTATTACCCCTACAGTAACCTATCCACGTGCCGTCGAAAAAGCGGGCAGAGGCCCGGTGACAAAGAAAAAGAGCCAGCCCACGCGGGCTGGCTCAATGAAGCCTTCTGGCTTTGCCTGGTGAAACCCAGACCCGAGTGAGCGAGGCGGACGCTCACCCGGGTTACTGGGAGCTTCTGGCCCAGGCAAGAGCCAAGAAGTCTTCAACGTCTTCTAGAAATCCTCTTCCTCACCGGTGACCCCGCCACTAACCCGAAAGGTCAACGACGGGGCCGCGGTAGGTAGCCTAGTTAAGCAATTGCACCACCAGATACACCGTCAGATGGGTAAGCGTGCATGCCGTGCTCAGAAATATCCAAACCTGCCTGCTCTTCCTCAGCGGAAACTCGGAGGACACCGACTGCTTTGAGTGCAAGGAAGACACCGAGCATGGTGAAGAAAGCCCACGCACAAATGACAACTGTGGCAATTGACTGAACCACGATGAACCCTCCCACCGTCTCAATTCCGTCGGGCAGATCCCCGAAGATGCCGGTGGCGATTCCGCCCCAGACGCCGCAAAGCCCATGAACTGGCCACGCACCGACAGGGTCATCAATTTTGAGCTTGTCCAACATCAGAATACCCAAGACCACCAACGCTCCTCCGGCAGCACCGATCACGAGTGACTCCCACTGAGCGACACGGTCGCAGTTGGCTGTGATCGCCACCAAACCACCTAGCACACCGTTCAACGCCATGGTTAGGTCAGGCTTACTGAACAAAGCCCATGCAGCGAGCAATGCGGCAATCGCTCCGGCGGATGCGGCCAGCGTTGTTGTCAGAGCGATGTAAGTCGTTGCTGAAGCATTTGCAGCACCAGCGTATGTCAACTGGCTTCCTGGGTTGAACCCGTACCAACCGATCCAAAGTATGAATACACCCAACGCTGCGAAGGCAATATTGTGCCCCGGAAGAGGGACACTCTTGCCGTCGGAAGTGAATCGTCCGAGTCTCGGCCCGAGCACGATGGCACCAGCCAAGCCAGCGAAACCACCAACCGCATGCACCACCACGCTACCAGCGAAGTCCTGGAAGCCCATCTGGTCCAAGAAACCACCACCCCACTTCCACGAGCCACTGATTGGGTAAATCAACCCGGTGAGCAGAGCGCTGTAGACCAAGTACGCTCCAAACTTCATTCGTCCTGCAACTGCACCAGATACGATCGTTGCGGCAGTAGCAGCGAACGCCACTTGAAACAGAAAGTCAGCAGAAGAACTGTAGTCACCAGGAGCCGCGGGATCATCGAGAGCCACAAACGAGCTCGGTTCGCCGAGCACCCCATCGAAAAGCCAATTGTCCCCGGGGTACATCAATGCGAAGCCGACGAACAAGAACAGAATCACCCCAACCGAGAGGTCCATCACGTTCTTGGCAAGAATGTTGACAGTGTTCTTTGCGGAGTTCAGCCCTACCTCCACCATCGCAAAGCCTGCCTGCATGAAGAGCACAAGCACGGCACAGATGAACATGATTAGCGTATTGATCGTGTAGTTCGAATCCGCGGCATTGAAGGCAACCACTTCGGCCTCTTCAGCCTCCTCTGCTGCCACCACTTCCGCCACTGCGTTTTCGGCGGCTTCTGGAACAACCGCCGCCGCCTCATCCTGCCCCAGGGCCGGGGTGATCCAGACAGCGGAAACTCCCGCTACTCCAAACAACAATAATCCTGTGAGCAGATGCGCTCTCAACGTACAAAACATCTTGGGGTTTACCTTCTGCAAATGAATCCTGAAAGAGTTACCTCGCCAACTGGCAAAGCTTCAACTCGATGACAAATCGGACTTCACAAAACACCTGTCTCTCCTGCCCGGGCCAACTTTGGATCGCTCATTGAGTCCACGGCGTTGATGCGATTAGGGCATCGAACTGTCGAGGGAAGGCATTGGCAAACCGCGGGCCAAAGCGGAGAAAGAAAACTTGCAGCAAGACCGCAAGCTGTTGCTTGGCAAGACTTTAAAAACTTTGCAATCCTGTTCGTGGCCGCGTTTCTTGCCCCATGACTCTTCCGTGCCTGCGCGACATGCACAGAATCAAAGCACCAACAATTCACGAGTGCCCTTTTTTAAAGCAGCGGGACAACAAGTACGGTTTTTTGTATGGATCAGCGGTCTTTGACGACGTTCGACTGCTTTTGGAAATGAACCATTGAGTGTCAATGCATCGTTGCTGCCCCAGAAAGGTGCTCTGCCTTCCCTTGGCGACGTCACAGCTGCCTTTTTTTCAGGCACCAGCAGCCCAATCAGCAATGGTTGAATCCAAACGACCTGGTTGCTTTTCCCATCGCTCTCATTGACAGACTGGCTTGCAGGCAGGCAGGTGCAAGCAGATCTAAAACAACTTTCGCAACCACGCAAACGGCATAAAAAAACCTGATCGCCCCCGCGTGGCGATCAGGTCCAAAGTTTGATGTTGTTAGCAGCTTATCCAATGACCTTCGGGCCTAGGACGAGCCAACACGCTTAGGTGTGATCCAGCGTACTAGAAGGTCAGAATTGCCGAAGTGGCATACGAGAATTGATCATCCTTGACGCTGGTATCAGCATCCTCACTCCAATCCCAACGCAATTCGGGTCGGACCATCAGGTTTGCACACCAGCGATAATTCATTCCGAGCGTCAATTCATAAAGATCTTCATTGACGCCATCTGCTGCAAGCCCATCGCTGTTCAACCACTCAAACCGGGCTCCCAACGTCGTGCAGTCATTCACGGTCTTGAACAGATAGTTACTGATTCCGACCGCGGTTGCATCGCCATCATTCAAATCGACCAAACTGGTCTGCATCGCGTATTTTAAGTCACAGCGAACATCGTACTCGGCTACGATCGAATGGATGTAACCCTCAGCGAGGGGCCCATCGCCTGGCTTATCTCTGAATTTACCACCGATCACGTTGTAGCTTGCGTTCAGTCGGTCAGTCAGATCCAGAGCAACGCCACCGATGAATGCATCACCGTTGTCTTCGAACCCAGTGTTGATTCCTTCAATCCAACCACCTGTCAATGTGACGTTATCGAGGCCGGAATACGTTGCAACCACACCGGTTGCTGTATAGGAAACCTGAGAAATATTGAAGGCAAACGAATGACTGGAGAAGAAGTTCTTAGTCGCCTCAACTGACTCAAAGCCGATATTGGTTAGCATGTGACCAATTTTGGCTGAAAGATCCCCGTATCCAATTTCCATATAAAGCTGCGGAAGTGCGGAACCGTACTGAGAGCCGTTGTCCCAAGAATTGTCATAACGAGTGCCGCCGGGGTTTCCAAACGCTTGCACATCTTGACCATCGGTACCATAGATGTAATCAACACGTCCTCCGATATCCAAACCGCAGGAAGCGTCAATGGCTCTCTCAGCGAACAACCAGCCCTGCTGAAGTTGCAAGTGCTTTGGGTAGCTGTTGAAGTTGTTGCGATCGAAACTGCCGAGGCCAAATCCCTGCTGGCCAGACTGGTAGGCAGTTTGCAACCAGCCGCCAGCGGAAATCCGGTCGCACTCACCGAACAGTTGCCAAGGGTCTCCGATACAACAATCGCGGCAAGCGAGACTCAAAACTCGGTCACACAAGCCACAGTCGCCCAGGCCCAGGCCACAACCTACTGAATCACACGCGTCGTCATCACACCCATCATCATCGCAGGCTGACTCGCACCCGCAAACAGGCTCGCCACAGTCGCAATTCGACTCGCAGGACACCAATTGAATTTCGTTTGCCTGGTCAGCAAAAACATTGCCCGCACAGGTCCCGCAAGCAATCGCTGCAAGTAAGGCCAATTTCGTGAGCTTCATCGTTAGTGAACTCCCAGTGGTTCGGGTTCTTGAATGAATCGCCCCAGCTTGATGCGCTGAGCAATCTTTCAGTCAGATGAAACGGTGACGATGAAAACCATCACACAGTCAAACTCACGTGAATCGGGCTCTTCGGTTATTGTTTAGATCGACGGTTCATGCGATCTTCTGAAGTCTTCGCATGGAAGTTTGCATCAGCAACGACGTCAAACGGGGCAAATTCGTGAATCTATTCGGGTTATTACGAAGGATTGCACTACAAGAGTACTCGGTTGACTCTGCACTCTAAGGTTGGTTCCAGCGGCGGTTGGTTCCAGCGGCCGTTGGTTCCAGCGGCGCATAAAAAAACCCGGCCACTCCCTAAGAAGTGGCCGGGCAAGATTTTCAATGAATCCGCGGTTTCGGCGATTGCTAACGTCGGGGAGAAACGCTTGGCACCCCCCGCTCACGGATTCGTTGGTGCCTTAGAACGTCATGACTGCGTCAATACCGAACTTGA